>NZ_JAGPZB010000001.1:0-408421 GCF_024454115.1 Corynebacterium sp. CCUG 65737 | reverse complement strand
GGTGGATCCCACCGTGACACCGTCATCACCAACACCAACCCTTCAGATCAGTGTTGCAACGACCACTAGAACTTAAGCAACACGTGGATTGCCAACCACCCCGGCTCATTGCTCATCGCGCCGGTCTCCGACTTGGCGCAGCACACCTTGGCCAACCTCGCCTTCTTCACCCGCAACAAATACGTCATTTACGACGACATCAACGGCCGCGAGATCCCCGGCATCAAGGAATTCGGCGACATCGCGCGTGTCGACGATCCCCTGCCCCTCACCTTCCTCGAGCAGTACTCCCAGACCGAGGCCACCGCGGAGCTCATGTCGTCTACCCTGCTCGGCCACCTCGTCCTCGGCGCGCTGGGGCTCGGCGGATGGAGCTTCGACGGCATCGACCGTCTCACTTTCCTCGGCGGCTCCGGGCGTGAGGACGTCCCCGGCCTCGGCTTCGACATCGAGGAAGACGAGCGCTGGTCGCTCCCGAATGCCGTGGGAAAGAAGGGAGTCTTCGAGACCTACCGCCCGCCGTACTACGACACGATGGCCGATGCCGTCGACGCCTTCTTCGAGCGCAAATACGGTCCCGGCGGCCCCTTCCACCCGGACACCCCGGGTCCGTGGACCGAGAGCCGCGCCATCCGCTCCCAGGCCGCAAAACCCGACGAGCGCTTTACCGAACTGATGAAGCTCCAAGCCACCTACATCTGGGACACCTTCGGCAAATTCCCCGGCACCATCCCCACCGTCTGGATCATGAATTACCTCCAGGCCCAGCACCTCGACACCGACTACTACGACGAGATCTTCAACCCCGGCTCGTACCTGTCCACCCACGCCGAGCACCAGCAGCGGTGGCACTAAAGAGTGAAAACTGAAAGATCAGAGCTCGGTGAGCTTTTCGGTCCGATTGCGGAAGTAGTCACGCGGATCCATATCTCGGTCGTGGATCTTCGGGTCTGCAACCACCTGAAAGCCTTCGTCTTCGAAAAAGTCCAGGGCCAGTAACGGTGTATCCCGAATCACTGCCTGAGCTTGTGCGAGCCGCCAGTCCGACAGAGACTTCCTTAGTTCCTTCTTCGCGTCAACGGGACTCATGCTCACCGGTACAACCCCGTATTCCTCGAGCATCATGAGCAAGATATCCTCAAGTGCTGGTCTGAACCGAGTACCACCGACGGGAAAATGGAGATCGGCTACCTTTGGTTGTTTTCTGTGATTCGAACGGCGTCTCGCCCGCTTACTCCCCTCACCAAGATGCGTTAAGGATTCTTCGGTATCCCGCATCGCTTGGGTGGCGTCCATGTCAGGGTGATCAGCCTGGAAATGAATGTGTGCTTTCGGGAGACTATCGCCGTAATCACCGTGGAAGTCATACCTGAACAGGGGGCGACGAGGGTTCTTGGCCAGAAACACGCCGAAACTAGATCGTTCAACTTTGAGCCATTGCCCCGTTCGATCCGAAGAACAGGTCCAGTGAGCTTTGACAAGAAAAGCGTCTTCCTCGTCGGCATTCAGAGTGAAGCCGCGTTGGCGATTGTGAATTTCCACAAGCCAGCCATTCTCACTGGGCATGATCTCGGACTTGTAGTCATGTGCTTTTTCACCAGCAAAGATCTTCGCTACACGCGTAATCTTTTCCGCGAAATCTGAAGCTTGAAGGTCAATGGATTTCGCGGCTTGTTGCATAGCTCCAGAGTTTTAGATTGGCTCACCGTTAGCGAACTTGATCATGCGCTCAAGTCGCTCGTACTCATCCAGAAGATTGAGCTCATCAGCACTGAGAGACCACTCCGATGCTCGGAAACGGAGTTCCTTCACGCTCTTGCCATTGGCTGCAATCTCTTCCGCTACACGGTCTCGGGCGTCTACCGCTTCCTCCAGAGTCCAATGACGGACATTGCTTGGTACGAAACCGGCTGTCATTGTCGCTCCTTTGGTAGCTCGTAAACGTTTCAGTGCTGCCTACTCTACAACCCCATCCGGACAATGCACTGATTGAACCTATGAACTGCGAAAACGACTGACATATAGCCCCCGCCAAGCCTTTTATGCCTCAGGCAACAGCTCCGACGGTTCTCCCGTCGTAGTAATGACCAACTCATCACGCGCACGTGAGGCAGCGACATAAAGGAGGGAACGCTCCCGTTGCAGCGCTTCACGGGCGTCCTCTTCGGAGAGATCCTTCAACCGGAAGCGAAGCGGCATGAGCTCCTTGCCCACTCCCATCAGGAGAACGTGGGTGAATTCCATACCCTTGGCACCGTGCATGGTCATCACGGACACTTGCTCGTGGGATGCTCGCTCCGCGTTACGGGTCGCCACAGCATCGATTCCTCTGTCGGCAAGACCGGAGACCACCCGCGAAATCTGACCGCGGGTGCGGCACATGACACCGATGTGAACGTCGCGGTCGGAGTCCAACCACTGCGAGATGTAGTGGTCCGCAACGTCGAACTCTTGCTCCTCGGAATCGACGCGGACCAAGTACGGCTGCGGCCCCGTGCGAGCCGAGCGGTAGCCGGCAACGGAATCAATCTCCCCCTCGCCGTCCAAATAGGCGAGGCCCTCCTCGCCCGCAAGGATCCGCAGTGCGTACTCGAGGTTTTCTTTGGTAGTGCGGTAGTTCAGCGTTAGGCGGCTCGAGGCGCGGCCACGCGTAGAAATGCCGAAGCGCGAAAGTCGAAGCGGCTGGCCATAGATGCGTTGGTGTGAATCCTCAGCGATGAAAATGTCGTTGGGACCCTCGGCAACGCACGCGCGTAGAAAGCGCCAGTGTCCTGCGTTGAAGTCCTGGGCCTCGTCCACCACGACGTGGTCGAATAGAGAGCCCCCGCCGTTTTCATAGCGCACGTTCAGGACCTCGGCCCCCACCGCCGACATCGTGGGCCAGAACAATTGGCCGTCGACAGCTTGGGTTTGCATGACGGATTGCAGGATGTCCCAGACGAGCTTGCGCTGCTTTCGGTTCAGGGGTGTCCCCCGGCCCGTGCGCGCAACCTTCAGGTAGTCGGCTTGACTTGTCACCCCGCCACCGAGGACAACACCCTCGTATTCCTGCTGCAGGAATGTCAGATTTGCGACGGAACGCGGAAGATCCTCGCTGGCGGATTCAAGAGCCGTTTCCCAGACTTGCTCCGCATCGCGCTCAAGGTAGGGGCGCACGCGTGAGGCAGAGTGCCCCAAAACTCGCTTCGTCGCTTCCTCTATTTCAGAGGGGGATGCGAGGTTGAGTACCTGGCGCACCACGGCGTCCACGTTGTCGACCCAGATGCCCGCCTCTCCGGGGTTAGGCCCTTCAGGGAACTTGGGGTTCAAGGCATTGAGCTGAGATTTCAGCCCTTCTGCCAATCCCTTCGTGAACGTCGTCAGCAGTACCCGAGGCGGCAGATCACCTGGGTCTTGGTTCGACACCGAACGGAGTGCGAGGTTATTCGCGCGGTGCACAGCCACGACGGTCTTGCCTGTTCCGGCACCTCCGAAGACACGCGAGGATCCACTTCGAGCTCCTTCCGCCATTCGGCGTTGCTCGGGGTGAATGTACACGCGCCACTGGTCGAAAGAGCCAGCATCGATGACCGCGCGGAGGGAATCTGTGTCGACGTCGTCGACGTAGGCGAAATCCAATTCCGCGGCAGGCTGCCGGAGACCAGCAAGCAGTCGTGCGTCCTCATCAACGGCGTCTTCACCCGGTTCGAGTTTCTGCAACCCGAGCGATTCACGGACTTGCTCCACTGTGTACCCGGCGGCGAGGCCCAGGATCGCGTCGTGTTCCCACGTTGGGCGTCCCTCGAGAAGAAGCTCGAG
Source organism: Corynebacterium sp. CCUG 65737 (assembly GCF_024454115.1). Lineage (NCBI taxonomy): Bacteria > Bacillati > Actinomycetota > Actinomycetes > Mycobacteriales > Corynebacteriaceae > Corynebacterium > Corynebacterium sp. CCUG 65737. The sequence continues at coordinate 404,623 of NZ_JAGPZB010000001.1, read as the reverse complement.
TTCCTGTTCGGATTGCGCCCTCCACACGGCGTCGGCAAGCGTCTGCTCCACACCGAGCTCTTCGTACAAGCTCGCAGGGGTGTAGCCGTGACGTTCCATTTCGGTTCGAGGAGCGGGCTTTTGCTTCTCGACGACAACCGCGTCAACCCCTTTCTTCTCCGACAGCAGAGCGGCTTGTCGCTGTTGTCGCTCAGCCAGTGCCTTCGCGGCGTCGGCTGCGGCTCGAGCCTTGCGTTCAGACTCTGTCGCGCCTGCGGCGTGCCCTGAATCTGCGGGGGCGGCGGCTTCTTCGTGGATCAGCTGCGTCAGACCGTTGACGGGATTGACCGTCAAGCGAAGCCGTGCAGGATCGAGACGCTCAGCCTTAGCATTTCCCTCATCGTGGGAATCGACGTCCACGAGCACGAAGTGGTGCGTTTCGGAGTCTTTGAGCTCAAAGAGCACCGCGCGGAACTGGTCGTTGACGCGCCCGGTTCGAACGCGCTTGTCCACGGCATTGTTGAGCGTCTTGATGCGCAGCGACGGGTTCGCCGGGTCTTCCGCGAGCTTCTGCAGGAAGTTCATCACCGACTTGTGCAAGGCACCGTCGAGTTTCAGGCCGCTGTAGAAGCTGAAAGTAACCATGTGCGTCACTCCTTATCCCATCAACGCCGCCGGGATTGTCTGCTCGTCGAGTGTATCCGGGTACATGAGCGTCCAACCGTCGTCTATGAGGCGGGTTTCCGCGTCGGCGTAGGAATCGTCGCGTTCGATCAGCAACGCGATCTTGCGGTCTGGCCACGCCACTGCGGTGGGTAGACTGCCGACCTCTTCACCGATCTCTTCGGTCGTTTCGGCACCCGCGCGTGCGAGCAGCCGCAGCGCCGCTACGACGGAAGACTCGTCTTCGAATTCCTCAATGGCATCTGCCCATGCAGCAGGAAGTTCAGTTCTGTCCGCGGCAATGGACGCGTCTGCTGGAATTTCCGGCATGGCTTGAGCTGCCGGAACCTCGTCGAATTCAGTGGTGGCAATGGTGACCGCGGAATCCGCCAACCAGAGAATATTGGCGAAGCGCAAGAAGTCGCGCCAATTGCCCTCAGTGATGGAACCGGCAGTCGGCGCATCTACATAGAGCCGCTTGGGGTGGAACTGCTCTCCCGTGACGGAACCCCCGACGTGGATCTGTTTGTTGAAGGTGAGTCGTGGCCCGTTGGGAGTGTTCGCTGCACGCACCTTCAGTTTGAGGAGCAGGAAGAGCGCTTTCGCCGACATCGCGTGCATGCTCGTCACTGGGGTGGCCAGATAGGTCAGCAACTGCGTCACCGGCGAGGACTTAAGGAAGCTCCACCCGCCTGCGCCAAACCCGGCAAACTCAGGTTGATTTTGCGCCACCGTCCAGAATGGAGGGTCCGCGACTTGGTCTTGCTCCTGCTTGAACCACTCAATATCCGCATCGGTGACGTTCCACGGCAGCCAGGATTCTTCGAAGTGGAGCCGGTTGCGCTTCACGATGTCATCGGGGAAACGGTAGTGCGCCTCACTGATGTGGAACGCAACTCCGTCGGTGTAGACGGCGACTGGGCGCACCCCGGGGTTCGTGCGGTGTGTGAACACGAAATCAGGTGTGGTGTACCCCTTGTTCACCTGTTCGCGCATCTTCCAGGACTCGCCGTTTGTGAACGTGATCTGCCATTCCACTTGCCCGGCGTTGGGTACGTCCTTCACCGTCGCATGGCGGTCTTCCAGCGCTTTGCGCAGCACTTCCCGGAACTTCACCTCCAAGTGGGAAGAGTTGTCGTGCTCCGGCGCGTGAGTCTGCGTCTCCCATGCGACCGTTAAGGGGTCAAGTTCGGGTGCCGGGTGAACCTGGTCGGCGAGGATGGAGCGCAAAGCGCGTTCAGCAGCTGCCCGGGACGTGACCTCTATCTGGGTCCAGTGGGTGTAGGGCAAGAGGCAGTCCGGGCAGGCGAGGCGTTCATCGCTTGCGCACGAGCATGTCTTGACCCGGATGAAGGCTTGCTCGAGCAGGCGGCGCACATCTTCGGGAGAAGCGAACTGCGAGAGGTATCCCGTTCCACCGGGCACGTTGTCGTGCATCAACAACGCCTCGACAGTGTCGCCCTTGTGATCCGGCACGCGTACCGTGACCACGCTCAAGTGATCCGGATCTCCGCCGAGCACCTCCTTGAAACCCAACCGAATGGCGGCGGTGAGGCTGGGAATGGTCGAGTTGTCGCCGGCGGTCAACTGCACCGGCACGTGCAGCAGCACACCTTGGGTTTGCAGCGTGCGGTTGAGCGCGACCGTCACCGATTCTTCCTCCCGCGCTGTGCGCTTCGGGCACCACGGGCGGTGATCCCACTTTGAGTTCTCGCCGTTTTGAGAATCTAGGTGTCCGCAGTAGTTGCACACGGTGAACAGCGGCGCGTCGGTCTCCTTGTCAGCGAACACCTTCTTCGCCGACGGGCCTCGGCCGAGGTTGAACCAGCTCAGGTTCACGTACCGGAGGTACTCCGCTCCAAAGCCCTGGGAGAGGAACCAGCGTGCACCGCGCCCGCCCTCAGGCACGGAGAAGCTCAAGGCGGTGTGATAGCTGAGTTCGTGGCGGGAGTCACGGGAGTCGTCGATAAGCGCACGTGCTTTGTCCACCTCTGCCGAAACCCGGCGCATGCGCACGGTGTCCACAATCTGTCCCTTATCGGCAAAGGCGCTGGCTCCGCACTCGGGGCACGCCCCAGAGTGAGTCGAAGCACCTACCCGCTCGCCGTACGAGCAAGCTGGGCACAACCGCCATTGCTCGATGTCGGCGCCGTTCATGCCCACCTCAACCGCGTCCACCTTGGCGGCAATGCCGCGGGCGTAGAAGGTGTTGCCCGGCGCGAGTTCCGTAAGCGCCGAGGACACGCCGCGGGAGAGCTCGAACGTCTCCGGGTTGATCTGCATCGTGGAGGGGTCGAGCTGGGACACGACGACAGCGAGCTCCACAGCATCATCCAGCAGCGTGAAGTTGGGCAGAAGGCCGTAGCGCTCCATGGCGGAAATCCAGTGCTCTTTGAGCAGGATCGAGTTGAGATCCCGCGAGATCCGCTTGTATGCCGCCTTGGTGCTACGTTTCTCGCGCTCCAAATCCGGGTCAGCGTTCTCGGTGCCCGCGTTCGGGTCCACCTTTGCCTCAAGTTCGAGCAACCGCTCCTGCAGTGTGTCCCGGCGCGCAGTGAACTCTTTCACCTCGCTATCCCACAGCGTGCGGGTGCGCTGCATCTCCCCGGTCAGCGAATCGGGCCCCTGCCCGCACACCCACTCGCGCACACCGTCCACGGTGGCCTCGTCCACGAACCCGGCAATGGTTGCAAGGAACGCCTCAACGCGCGCCTCGACACCCTGGCTGATCTCGTCCGCCACTACATCAAGCAGGGACACCTTGCGGAAGCTGAACACATCGCTCGCCGTCTGCACATCCAACCCGTGCGCATTGAAGTCGAGCGTGTCCACCACATACGCGGTCGCTTGGCGGCGCAGGATCTCTGTGGCGGAGAGGAACGCCGCCGGCGGCACCACATTGCCTGCGATGACGGACAGCGGCTGGTTCAGTTTCGGCAGCGTGGTACCGCGTCCCTGCACGAACGCGAGCACGAGCGAGTTGCCGGTGAGACGCCCGGCGCGCCCGACGCGCTGCACGTACGAGGACACGGACTTGGGCAGGGAGGCGAGCATGACCGTGGAGAGGTCCCCGACATCAATACCCATCTCCAGTGTCGGCGTGGCCACCAGCACGTTCGGCGCGCTCGGGTCGTTCGTGTCCTCACCGCCGCGAAACGCCCGTTCAAGCGCCAGGCGCTCCTCCTTAGGAATCAGCCCGGTGTGCTCCCGCGCCACAATCGCGCGCGGGGTGGTCGAGGAGTACAGCTGCGAGTAGTAGTTCGCAGTAACCCCCTCCACGCCGAGCATTCCCGGGCACCCGGGCGTCGGGCACGGCACACCATCAAGCAAATCGCGGGCATGCTTATCTGCGCCCAAGGTCGCATTGCACACCTCACACTGCAACAGCGCCGGTTCCTCTTCGCACCGCACCACCACGTGTTGCGGCGCAATGGCGTACATGGTGGCGCCGGTGTCGGTGGACACCGCCATCACCACCTCGCGCCGAGCCAACTCGCGGAAAACGTTGGTCAACACTGTCGCCGCATCGTGGGTGCCGATGCCGAGCATCTTGGACGTCCACCGCGCATAACGCCCGCGCGGGCTGCCCAGCGGGGTGACACCGCGGTCCTTGTCGTCCAACGCCGGGCCGGAACGCGGAAACTGCGGCGCACCGCCCTTGGGAAAGCGCCGCATGCCGCGCGCCTTGGCGTAGCGGTTGTGCAGCCGCCACGAGTTCGCGTCATCCTGCAAGTAGCTGGCCAGCATCGGCGTGTACACACCGCCGCGATCGCGCATCTGCTCCAGAAGCCCGCGCATCCACCGCAGTTGCACCTCGTCCGCGTCCGCATCGACGACGTCGAACAGGCCCGCATCGATGCTCTTCAGCGCCTCCCGGGCAGCCTCCACCAACACCGCATCATCCACCGCCACCGATGGCGCGAGCGCACCCGTGGACACCAGCGAGCGCGGCAGGTGCGCGCGCTGCCCGAACTCTAGCGCCGCGTCCAGCTCCAACCGCTGCAGCACCGCAGTAGTAGCGGCGCGCCGGGCGTTCTCGTCCGCGTCCTTGGACCAGAACGGGACGAACGTGGGCGCATCCGAGATTTCCGGTGGCAAAAGTTCGAAGCGTGCGCGCAGCGGGTCCTCGGCAGCGTCGGCGCGCTCGAGGATCCGCAGCGGCATCTGCGCGATCGTCACCCCCTCTTCGTGGGCGCCGGAGCCTGCGACGGCGCCAACGACGGCCCGCATCAACGTACGAATCCCAAACGTCCGCGCCCGCGACTGCACGAAGCCTGCCCGGTGCGCCGCGTCCTGCACCGAGTCCGCGAACACCAGCGTCTTCTTCTCCTCCTGGGCAAGCGAGGGCATACCGAAGAGGTTCGACAGCCCCACCGAGAACAGCGTGGCCACGCGCGAGCCGATGTAGCGCACCGCGTCCGGCTCCCCGCAATTCGGGCACACCTGGTCGCGCGCGTAGTCCTCCGCGCCCAGGCCCGAGTACGTGAGTACGGGCACCGAGCTGCCCTCCGCACGCGCTTCCTCGCTCGGCTCAGTGGTGCTCAACGTGCGCGTGGACGTGTGGAACCACATCAGCGCGCGCTTGCCGTCTTCATCATAAAACGCGCTCAACTCCGCCCCATCGGCGACAGCGCGGCGGTACTCGTTCGTGGCGTCAATAAGCGGACGCGGGAGCTCAGGCTTATCGACGCTCGCCTTCCTAATCGCCCCACCATCCAACACCACCGCATCGGTGCCGGGCTCAAGTGCGGTCATCCACCCGGCGCGACCGCATTCGCGGCAGTAGATCGCGGGCAGCCACACCGCGGCGTCCCCGGCACCGAGTTGTCCATCGTCCCCGAAGCGGAACACCTGTCCGTCTTCGGTCGGCGTGACCGCGCGCTCGATGCGGGAGACCTCACGCACCCACAGGTGCGTCTCCACACCGGGCAGGCGTTTGCCGCCGAAGCCGTACTGCTCCCCTGCCAGTGCGCGCACGTGCGCCACGGCGGTGAGCAGGTGGGTGACGAACTCCCGTGCCGTGTCCTCGCCCAAACTGCGCAGCACAATCGGGTCGAACATTTCCTCCGGCAGCGTTTTCGTCTCTTCGCCCTCGCGTTGGATGAGGGGCTTGGCTTTGCCGTCCCCATCCAGTAGCGCCCTAGTGATCGGGTGCACCGCGTACGCCGCGATCGTCGCGTCCAGGTCCGCACCCGCATCCAGCCCCCACAGCTGCGTACGGAAGATATCCAGCACCACGTCCGCGTGGTCGCGCCCGGAGGTGTCGCTCGCGACCGCGTCCACGATCCCGCGCAGCTCATCGATGTCCGGCGGCAGGGCAGCGGCGCCATGCCCGAAGGTCTGGCCGATCTCCTCGGTCCACTCGTCGTACGTGAGCGTCTTCTCGCTCACCAACGCATCCGGCGTGAACGCTTCCCCGAAGATGGTGCCCGCGAACTCCAACACCTTGGAGCGGTCATCGTCGCCGCCCAGCGTTGCCGAGGTTGCCACCGGCGTGACACGCCCCAACGGGTTCGACGCATATTCACCCATGAAGCCAGTCGGCTGGTGCTCCTTCAGCATCAATCCGAGTCGGCGCAGCAAGAGTGCGACATCGGTGCCCTGCGCGCCGTCGTATGTGTGGAACTCATCCAACACCAAGTACTGCAACGACGTCGCGGACTTGCGCCAGATCTCCCGGTCTTCGGGGCGCAGCAGCAGCTGATCCAGCATCTTGTAGTTGGTGAGCAGGATGTCCGGTGGGTTCAGGCGCATCTCGTCGCGATCATTGATCAACGAATGCGCCGTCACCTTCTTCACATTGCCCGCGGCCTCGCCGGTGTAGATACCCGCCGTAACCCCCGCTAGCGCCGGTTCATCGGCAATTAACTTCGCCAACCGATCAGCCTGGTCGTTCGCCAGCGCGTTCATCGGGTACAGCAGCAACGCCTTCACGCCGGTGTGCCCCTGGGCGCGAGCACGCGCCGCGTGGTCGAGCACCGGGTAGAGGAAAGATTCCGTCTTACCCGAGCCCGTGCCCGTGATCACCAGCGTTGGATCCGGGCGACGATCCCCGTTCTCATCCCGGCTACGCAGCCTGCGGAACGCCTCCGCCTGGTGGTGGTACGGCGTGAACCACGACGGCATCCAGTCCAAGATCCCGTCCCACCCAATCGCACGGGCATACGGCAACCGCACCCGCACGTACGGCCCGTGGAACATACCGCGCTCCGTGTCTTCGAGGAACGCCTTCAGCGCATTCGACGTCTCCGGGTTCGCTAGTGAAAACGCGGTGGCCAGATATTCAGAGACGCCACCTAGGATGTGCTCGGATGCGTGGACGGGGATAAGGGTTGACACGAGATCAAGCTTATTCTTCGAAAGCGCGTCAAACGGTCAGATCCATTAGGCCTCTTCCTAGGCTTCACCCACATCAAAGCTTAGTCTGTTCACCCAAGATGAAGTCCATACCTCCTCGCGCGGTCACGGAAGGCGTCCTCCGCTCCCTCCAATACCCTGAGCATCTCTGTTTGCATGCCTCCATCGGTAATCGAGCCACTAGTGGTCGAAAAAGTCTCGCCATCGAAACTGCAAGAAATCACTTGGTCGGGATCACCCAATACACCGATGTTGGCATTGTGGGTGACGACGATAACCTGACGCTTCAATCTCGCGCGATCTAGCGCCGGGATCAATAGGCGTTTGATTGCATCATTGTCTAGGTTATCCTCCGGTTGATCTATCAAAAGGACGTTCCCAGATTCATCAGCTTCCAAAATGAATAACAGCAGAACAAGACCTCGTTGACCAGGAGATAATGCAGCAAGCGGCCTTCCATCGAGGGAGAGTTCAACGCGGATGTCAAACGAGCTGAAGTCGGTTAAGTACTGCAGAAGTTCGAAGTTATCGACGAATCCTCCGTTTTTCTTGAGCAGCTCATGTTGTTCCGCCTCCAGAATGAAATCCAAGACGCCCCTCATGTAACGCTCCACGTCTTCAAGAACTAACTCGGAAAACCCATTATCGAACGCTCTTCTGTCGTTACAAATGCGTTCGATTACGTCTAAACCGCGGACCTTAATCGAAGACAGGACGTTTTCCGCGTTGAAACGGTCTGCTACCTTGACCTCAACCTTCACGCTTCCATCGCCGAGGTTGAGTTGACTCAGCGTCTCGTTCAAAAGATCGGATAGTGAATGCGCAGCTTGAAGATTGTCCTTGTGGGAGCACAGAGCTGAATCGGCTAGCTCGGCGGCAGCTTTCTGAAGTGCTTTACGGTTCTTATCCTCATCCTCGAAAAGCCTTTTTATTCCGTCAAGGGACCACTTGTCCTGAGCTGGATCTGTAACACCGCTCTTAAGCTGTCCCAGTAACCGTCGATTGAGATTGTCGTGGTTCTCAGACTCAATTCTTTGGTGAATATCCCGTTCGGCACCGCTGAGTCCTCCCAGTACCTCAGCTGACTCAACCTTGAAGCTTCGCATATGAGAATACATAGCTCTAAGTTCCGAGTTCAACTCCGAGAACCACTGCTCAAAGCCAGTTTCGAATTGCTCCCTATACCTAGTGAGAACGTCGTTCCACTGCAGTAGCTCGCTGGGCTCAGATGCCTCTAACTGCAATGATTCAACCCAGCGGCTGATCGTTCCTTTAACTTGGTTCCGAACTGTGTCGGCTTGATCGATTCGGGAAAGACGTGCATCGATCGAATTCGCCCGCTGAACCCATCGAGTTTCAGACTCGCGGATCAAAGCCGACTGAGTGTGTGGATCAACGACTGGAAGAACATCGACCGCGCTCGTTCCAACAGGCACGGATTGAATTCCATTCTCTATTTCAGAGATTTGGATTTCTATGTCCCTCTTCTTTTTCGCAAGTTTCAGCGAGCTGATCTCATTGATTCGCTTAATCGCTGAACTTGCATTTCGGTGCGTTCTTTCGAGGCTGTTATCGTCCGAAATCCTCGAGCTCTCACTACGAAGAGTGTTCTTGAGTTCATCCAGCGAGGAAGCCCCTCTACTTTCGGTGCTCGGGATACGCCTGAAAAGTAGATCTCCAATCAGTTGCTCCAGATCTTTCGACCCACTGGTGTTGGGGTCCGCACTACAGAGTTGCTCGATGCGAGCTTGAGGGAAATAATCCACCCGATTGCACGAAGCCTCTGCGTTGGTTATCCAAGTAAATTCAATCTCGGTTTCGTCTCCCCACGTTGAGCGAAGTTTGTACCCCTCTTCCTGCTTCCTCGCCGGAGTGAACCGTTCACTGTTAAGGAAGGCGAAATTGATTTTCGGATCGGTGTTAGCTGCGATTGCAATCCAATCTGCCAGCGCAGACTTACCTTGCCCGCGATTTCCAATAACCACCGCGTAGCCTGGATTCAGGTCCATCCCATAGTCGAAGTCTACCAGTTCACCGCTTGGTCGCTTGACGGAAATATGTTTCAAAACATTGCCAGCCAAGCCGAGCTGACGTTTGCGATCGTCCGGTTCCCCATAAGAAAGACGCTGTTCGAACTTTTTGATTGCGAATGCCAAACTGTCGAAATTCGGTGAACAGCGAACCCACGTCTTTGATTTGCCAAGATGCCGGCTTGGCTCCACGCCGTCATCAAACCGGTGCGCATCGGACGCGTGAATAAGAGGAATATCATCTCGAATTCTCCGTAGCTTATTTTTGTTATTTAGAAATGATTCCGTATCTGGGGATGCTAGGAACGCGCCATCCACTTGAAGAAGATGGCGCTTTTCCATTCCTTCAAATCCAATACTCTCGATCTGCTTAGTTTCGCTGTACCCAATGAATTCCAGCGTGCGGTATTGGAACCACTCTGGCTGTAGCAGCTTCTTTACCTGATCCCGATCCACCGCGAATGATTTTTTACCAATTTTGAGTAATTCTGCATTTGATGGATTATCCGACGAGGCCTCCACGGTTCCTTCATCCACCAGTCGTCGCCCGAGCTCCGTCAGCCCATGCTCTGTGTAGCTATAGGGAACTCGGCTCCCGTCGGCGTATCTGTATGAACACGTTAGTTTTGCTAAGAATTCGTTCTTGATGACGTCGATTGGAACGCTGTCTGAAAAACAAACGTGATAGTTCTGTCTTTTACCGTTCCGCAGGACATCAGTCAGCCGTAACTCAACAACCGGTAGAAGGAGTTTAATGCCCGGAAGGCCGCCCTTTTCAAATTCAGCCCGAACGCGCTCGTAGCCTTCTACGGACCAGTAGTCATTAATTCCGAGGATCGCCAAAGCTGGCCCGAGATCCCGTAGAGCAGCAAAGAAATCCTGCCAGGTTGAATTCGATTCTCTATCCCCATATTGAGTCTCAGCTGAAATTGGCGTATGGACGTGTAGATCCATCTGGTGCCATAAGTCGCCGACCAATTTACTTTCTGGTTTTTTCTTCATTTCTTGTCCCGTCAGCCTTTCCTTCCACGAAAATATTCTTAGCTAAGAAACTACGGCGCGGCCTCAAACCTCTTATACGCCTCCCGCATATCCGCCTCCCGATCCAACTTCCTAAACGGATACTCGTAGATGTACTCCACACTCGACTGCGGATGCACCCACGTCCGATCCGCTACCGACAACTCCGCGCCGTCCTTTAGCTTCGCGTCGGCCTTCACAATCTCCTTCGGCACCTTCCGACCATTGGCATCAAACCGATCCTCCTGGTCATACCGCCGCATCACCGGGAACTGCGTCCGATAGATCATGCACAACTCATCCGCCGTAACCCCCAACGACAACGCCACAATCGCGTCAATCTCCACCTGAGCGGCACGGCGCTCCTCATCCTTCCGCAAAGGCTTTTCGACGTCCCACTCCTCCCCCATCAACTCCTCCCACAATGGGGCATACGCCTCAGTAAGGCAGTTGAGCCGGAGGTAGGTTACCGTGAGCGTCGAGTGGAGGCTATCAAAGTTCGGAAGCGAGAGGCGCTCAATGAGGCTCGGCCAAAGGTGAGTTCCGACACTTCGCACCACAAAATCTGAGAGCAGCGATGACATCGAAGCGCCAGCTCGAACGATCCCCTTAGTTCCGGTGCTAGATGCACCTGCTGAAAGAACGCCATTCACATGTGCCGTTCCCGTTGGCAGTACCGCCGGATAAAGGGTCCTGAAACCCGTGGTTGCTGCCATCTGCCGCCAGAGGATGCGATAGAAATCACTGGAAGAACGTCCAGTATCGCTAGCATTCCAGCCGGGGTAGTCAGCATCGTAAGTGGGCTTCGTTAAACGATCCGGCTGATACGCCGTCGCTGGAATGAAATCGGCGGGCATCGCCTCAAGGTCTACCTCTGACCAATCCTGATTGTGCTTCAGAGTGGGGTTGGGTTGTTTGATCATCGGTGTCGATACACCGAGGTGAGGGCCCTGGAGAATGACATCGTTCCACGAATCTGGGTGCGCCCACCCTGTGTCGAAGTAACCGGCCCTCTTGTCAGAAGTCTCGTGCCAACCGGCCGAGAATTGAAGTCCGAGCTCGCGGATACGGGGTGCGGCGGCAAGCTTCTCGAGTACTGCCGCGGCTTCGGTGTTCACGGTGTAGACCATGCGGGACTCGATAGCCGGAACGGAGTCATCCTCAAGTATCGAGTGCCAGACCTCGAGCGCATTGAGATCAACCGTTTGGATCCGGTCACGGTGGGGCCGTAGATCCCAATTCCCGTTATCGTCTTTCAGGCCAGGAAGATTGCCAGATCCGTCATGGGGGAGCGACTCTTGCACGGTGGAGGGGTGGTACAACGAGGCGGCGTGGTCGAAGCTCGGCACCTCTTGCTGTGGCCCGTAAACGTGGACACCGTAAGCAACCAGATGGTGAACGTCGAACAGCACCATCTCGTTAATGAACTGCCAGTGGCGCCGCAATCGCAGGTACGCACCGCGCCGCAACTGCGCAGCCTTCTTCTCAGTGAAGTGAGACTCAGGGTGGATGAGGGAGGTTGCGCCATCCTCCGACGCGTTACCCCACGTCCGCTCCATGAACCCTCGGTAGAGATCCGGCTGCTGGCCCACGAGGTGCGGGTAGCGCGTGATGTCGGCGAGAACCGCCGCAGTAGCCACCGATTCGCCCAGCCCTCGATAGACAACCTCTCGCGCAGACGGATCAGTGCTCCACTGCTCGCGTCGGTCGTTCTTTGCAGCTTGGGTCGGCTTGTGGGCGAGGGAGAACCACGGGTCGGTCTCGGAGTACAGCGCATCAAGGTCCGTACGCGGCCGCACCCACGGTGGGTTGCCCACCTGCAGGTCGAAGCCACCGCGGGCGAAGACGGCAGCGAAGTCAAGGTCCCAGTGGAAGAAACCTTGGTCGGCGGCGACGGTCTGGACTGTTTCGAGCCACGGGTGGTTCGCCATCACGGTCTCGATCTTGCGGGCGCCCGAAAGGCCGATCTCGGTACGTTCCAGCTCCACCAGTTCGTCCCAGTTGGTGGCGCTGGCTAGGCGAATCTGGTTGGTATCGCGGGCCTGGGTGTCCACGCCGAGGAGGTCGGTAAGAGTGACCAGCCACTCGTCGAGGTCGGGAAGCTGGTCCACTTCGGTTAGTGGCCAGAAGGTCAGCGCATTCCATGCGTCCATGGCGAGGCGGAGTCGGAGGTAGGCGCCATCGGCGTCGTGAAGCAGCTCGCGCTCAATCTGTTCGCGGCGCACATTTTTCGCGGTGTGCTCGGTGTCGCGGCCCCAGAGGTCGATGTCGCGGCCCCAGAGGTCGATGTCGCGGCGGATTTGGTCTTCCGCGATGCGCATCTTGGACAGCGTGATGGCCCAGAGGGATTCCACGCGCGCGGCGAGGTTGGACAGCTTCTTCGCCTGCTCCTTGGTGGGCACCTTGCCGGTGACGGATTTCTTCCACGCTTTCATGACCTTGATCTCGTCGGCGGCGAGGGTCTTCAGGTCTTTGGCGTCGGCGGCGGCGCCCCACGTTGCCGAGGGTAAGAGGAACTGGTGGATGCGGCCGGCGGCGTTGATGTCGCGGGGCTCGCCGGCGTCGATAGCATTGGCGAGATTCTGAACGGACTCCCGGCGCGGGACGGCGGTGAGCCACTCGCGCTTCTTCAGCTGGGCTGTGGAATAGGTGGAGCGCAGCGCGCCGATGAGTGAGTTACCGCGGCGCAGGTGCAGGCCGAACCACGGGGCCTTGAGCTGGCTGGTCATGGTGTCCAGCCACAGGGAGATCTCGGCGAGCTCCACCGCAGTGGGGTTCAGGTCCACGCCGTACACCTGGTGCAGGGCGATGTGGGCCTTGACCTTCTGCAGCTCGATCGTGCGCTGCTCGGGTTCGACCTGTGTGTCCAGTTCGTCCTCGCGAAGCTTGAGATAGAGCTCCGCGAGTTGGCGTACGGCCTCCACAGCGAAGGCTCCGGAGCCCATGGCGGGCTCGCAGATGGTCAGGCTGAGCACGTCCTCCGAAGAGGTGATGCGGCCCTCCTCCTGCAGGACCTCGATGGCCTGGCCCACGGTGAACTCGGTGAGCACCTGCGGGGTGTAGAAGGACGCCGAACGTTCGCGGTCGCGGCTGGACTGGCGGAACACGAAGGACCCCTCCGGGTGCCGGCGGCGGGTCTTTGCGGTGCCGCCTTCCTCCATCCGCTTGGTTTCCATGACAAAGCTGTCTTCGGGGACGGTGTCGGCGCGGTTGGTGGGAAGCACCCAGGACCCCTTGGAGGCGTCGCCCTTCGGCGCGACCTCGTAGAGGTCTTCTTGGGCGATGAAGCCGTGGTAGGACATCAGGCCCTCGTACACCTGGCCCAACTCGGTCACGCCGAGCGTGGCATAGGAGATGAATCCGCGGTCCTTGCCTGCCGAGACCTTGGACAGAAGGAGGTTCTGCAGCACTTGGGTGAGGGCGTCGTTGGAGAGCTTCGTTGCGTTGATAAGCGAAGTCGCTTCGCTCTTGAACAAGTCTGCTTCCAAGTTGCGGAAGGTCAGGCCCTCATTCTGCGCGTCCTTGTCGGCGTCGGAGGTCTCCAGCGGGTCGTGACCGTGGTTGACCTGGGTGAACAGGAGCTGCAGCGAGTCGTAGAGGTGCGTGCCGCGGCGGGCTTTGTCGGTGACGGGTGGGTTGAGGATCTGGTCGCGGAGGCGGTCTAGGCCGTAGCCGTCGACGTACTCGGGCGCGCCGGTGGGCAGGATGGCAAGTTCCGGGGACGCTTCCGCGAAGAGCAGGAAGAGGATGCGGTAGAGGTAGCGCAGGGATTGGCGGGCAAGCTCGTTGCCGTCGAGGTCGTCGATGGGCAGGTTCTGTTCACGGCGCCGGCCGAGCACGTCGTTGCCGATGATCTCGATGGATTCGCGCACGGCATCGCGCAGGTCGCCGGAGACCTTCACCGCGTGCTGCTGGGATTCCTCGCGGGTTTGAACCCACCACGTGGTGCCGTCGGCGGCACGCTCGAGATTCTCACGGGCGAGGATGACGGCAATGCGTTCCAGCTCACCGGCCTTCTTCGTGTCATTGCGTTCGACGGCCAGCTGAAGGTTGATGGCCAGGTAACGGCCGAGCGGCCACGTTTCGCGCTCGGCGACAAGCACCCACGTTCCCGCGATGACCACGATGAATTCGGGCGCGTCCTGTGAGAGGAATAGGTCACCGATGAGCTTAGACACCGTGGTGGGTTGCGGTTCCTTGCCCGCTGGGGTCACTCCTCCAACGACCGGGAGGGAAGTGAGAGTGTCTTCGGTGACATCGTTGTTTGTTTCGTCCTCCGCTCTGTCATGGGCGTCGGTTGCGGGTGCTGCGCTGACGACGATCAGGGTGCCGGCGTTGCCGTGCCATCCGTCGTAAGACAGTTCTTCGCCAGCGCGCTCGTAGGTCGTCTGCGATGGTGCCCCGAACCCGAAAGCTGTGCGGATGAGCGAATCGGTGGCGTCGGCATCGGCGTTGGTCGCGAACGCTTTTTGGAGATCGCCGCGGTACTTCTGAAAACACTTGACCGGCGAGAGTGTTCCGGTCTCCTCTTCCAGCTCGGACCATTCCTTGGTGCGGTTCTTCACGCGTTTGGTGAAGGACTCGCCTTTGGTCTCGTCGGTGGTGAAGTAGTGGTCGCTGATCCACTCGTCGACGTTGAGGATGGAATCGTATGCAGCCATTGGTGTGCGTCTCCTAATTTTCGCCTGCGTGTGGCTCGGCGTTAGTGTCGGCGGGCAGGATGAGAACGAGCGGGCGGATCAGCTCCCGGTCGGGTTCGAGGGAGGAGATCAGTGCTTTCTCTTCGCTGATAAGCGATGCCGAGCGGCCGACGCGCAGCATTGTCTGGCTTTCGTCTTTGGCGTGCTGCCAACGGTCCGCACGGTCGATCCAGTACCCAATACGGTCCTCCGCATGTGAGCGCGCAGCAGACATCATCGGTTGCAGCTGGCCACTAGCCACCTGCACTGACTGGGAAATAAGCTCCTGGGCGTTGTCAGGCAGAATGAGCGTGCCCGGATTGATGGCTTGCTCGGTGAGTCCGATACCGCGCAACCACCCGATGGGATCCGGCACGTCCTGTGGGATCATGCCGTCCAACACCGCCACGAATGCGCGGGAGACGACCTGGCCCCGCTTGTTGGTCAACGTCGCCATGAGCAACACAGTCGGGGTGGGGACGTCGCCGGTGATGGCGGTGATCTGGCCGGCGGAGAGCGACGCGAGCGCACGGTCGGTGGCCCAATCTGTCACTGGGTGCAGTGGTCCGAGGAAGTGGGCCTTTGGCCAGGTGGAACCGTCCTGCCCCGTGCGGGCGCGGCGCATGACCTCGTTTCCGATGTCCGTGTTGGTGGCCAGCTGGAATCGTTCGCGAACCTTGCGGTCCGCCAGGTAGTCCTGCGGAAGCACTTCCAGGCGGCGGCGCAGGTCCTCCGGCGGAGTGAGTTCAGCGACCTGGTTCGGGTGGCGGACGTAGCCCACGCCGTTAGCTGCGATGTCTTTCTCCGGGGCGCCATGGAAGGCTTCGCTCAATGCGTCTTCGAGGTAGTCGATCTCGGACGCGTACAGGCTGCCGCGGTTGGTACTTCCCGCTGTGATGTGGGTGTGCGGATCAGCGGAGTCGATGTCCTGTTCGTCGAGCTCAAGGCCGAACCCTGCCATCCATTGGTCAATGAGATCTTCTTCAGTGTGCGCGGTTTCTTCAGCGATGTGTTCCGGGGACTTCACAACGTCATCGAAACCAGCTTGATTCTGAATGATTCTGCGGATCTCGTCTTCCTCGCCTTTGACGGAGTGCTGCCCGATGAGCGAACCGACATCGCCGAGGATTTCATGGGCCTGGTGCTCGCGCTCGATGAGCTTCTGCAGCACGTGGAGCTCACCGACGTATCCGCCTTGCGCGGTGTCGAGGAGCAGCGCAGTGATCTGCGGCGGCTCGGTCTGGCCGTAGCGGTCAATACGGCCGTTGCGTTGCTGGATGCGGATGAGCGACCACGGAATGTCGTAGTGGACGAGGTTGTGGCACAGCGTGTGAAGGTTCACGCCCTCTGAAGCGACGTCGCCGGTGACGAGGATGCGGAGTTTGGAGTCTTCGCGTTTGAATTCGTCGACAAGCCTCATTTGCTCCTCGTCCGAGAGCCCGCCGTGCATCACTGCGACGGCATCTTTGGGCAGCTTGAGGTCTTTAATGAGGTTTTCTTGCAGCCAGTGGAGAGTGGCAACGCGTTCCGAGAAGATCACCGCGCGGATGTCACTCCCCTTCGTCACACCGATGTCATGCAGGTAGTTAATCAGCGCCGCGTACTTGTTGGAGTTCTGGCGGGTCACCGTGGAGTTCAGGTCTTTGAGCCGCTCCAGCGCCTCGCGTTGGTTCGGGTCGCTGGCAGGGACCCGCTTGAGGCGGTTCGTGACCGTTTCCTCGAGCGCGGCGGGCGAGGACAGAAATGCTTTGACCAGAGTCCACGGGAAGAGCCGATCCTGCGCCGGAATTTGGCCGTTCTCCGGGTTGATCCATATGGCCTCGAGTTCGCCGGCGACCGCGTTTTCTTCCGCTGATGCCTCCACCGGAATATTCAGTGGATCTTGCCGGACAGCCCACTGCTCCCCCACCACCGAAGCCACTTCATCACTGTGGCGATGGCGGCGGATGAGAAGACGGCTCACCGCAGTCTTGTCAATCGTGCCGTCCGGCATGACAGCAGTCGGGTCCAGCAGACGGAGGATCTCCTTGAAAGATTCGGGGTCACCGTTGTGCGGAGTCGCGGATGCGAGGAGCAAAGCTTCCGTGGTCGGCGCAAGCGTGCGGGCAAGTTCGTTGTTCTGGGTGCCCACATTCGTCGCATTGTGAATCTCGTCCATGACCACCGCGTCCCAGCGGACTTTCTCCAGCTGCGCGCGGTACTTCGGGCTTTTCAGCGTGTCCATGGAGACGATGACGCGTGAGAAGTACGTGAACGGGTTCCGGCTGGCGGGGAGAATCCGGCGCACGCGTTGAATTCCTGCAGAATCCAGACGCACGAGCGGGATAGCGAAGCGCGACCACATTTCTTGCTGGAACTGCTCCATGATGTGCTTCGGGGTCACCACGAGAATGCGGTCCCCGCGGCCACGGCGGATGAGCTCTGACAGGATCATCCCGATTTCGAGGGTCTTTCCCAAACCGACGGCGTCGGCAATGAGAACGCGGGGGCGGAGGTTATCGTCGGAAAGCGCCTTGCGGACCGCAGTGAGTTGGTAGTCGAGCGGATCCATGAGCATCTCTTCCGCAACCGAGAGCTCCTTTTGGTACAGCGGAACCGGAGTCTGGCGCAGCGTTGTCTCCAGCCACAATCGCGTGGTGCGGTATCCGGGCGATTCATCAGCAACGACCTCGACCCTGGATGGGTCGAAAACCTCTACCTCATCAATTGCCGTGTAGAAGCTCGCCGTGGTGTCACGCACGTAATCGGACAGGCCACGCACCTTCAGAAGGTAGCCGTCCACGGATTGGGTGACATGGGTAATCAGCCAGAGCTCGTCACGGACTCGGACCATCAGGCCCGGTGCGTAGGAGGCCTGGCTGTGCTCAGCGGGATCAACCGACATCGGCGTGCTCATGGGTGTAAACATTAGCCACCTCTTCGGGTTTCCGAAGCAACAATAGAAGTCGAACGGCCTGAGCTCATCCGGTAGGCGGGGTGAGCGCGTAACTTAATTGCCGAGGTACGCCCGGGCTGCGTCATCCATACTCGGAAAGTGAGCGATCAGCCCGTCTGCTTCCACCAGGTGGGGACCAATGCCGACGGCACGAATGCCAGCACGTGTGAGCGCTTCCACCCCGGCCCGGGAGTCTTCGAACCCGATGATCCTGTCGGTGGGCACGCCGATGCTCTCTGCCCCGAGCAGAAACCCCTCGGGATCAAGTTTACCGTGGGTGACGTCTTCAATGGCGACGCTACGCTCCCCTACCGCAGCGAGCCCGGCTTGGGCTAAGCCGCTCTGCATCAGTGCGCGGAAGGTTCCGGTGACCACGGCGACGCGCTTGCCGTCGTCGATAAGCGAAGAGACGAACCGAGCCGACGCGCTCGTGATCGTCGGATGCTCAGCCACCGCCAATGTGTATGCGTCGGATAGGTGGCCGACGAGCGCATCGAACGCATCCGACGACCGCGCCGCCAAAAGCCGGCGGGCGATGTCGGGATCGGACAGGCCGACCAGGGATTCATATTCACTGGAACGTAAGCCGTCGAGCCCCACGTTCTGCAGGGCCGTGTCGTATGCCGCTTCCAGAACCGGCTCGTCATCGCTGAGCGTGCCGTTGAAGTCGAACAAGACACCGTCACAATCCCTGAGCTGTTCTAGGAAGAAATTGGCCATGCAATAGATTGTGCCACGGCCCGTTTGGACGACACGCAACCTTTTGACCAGCAGTTTTCGCAGAAACCAACGCAAGATAATGATCAACTCCTGTTCGCCGATTTGTCACAAAGCTGCCACTGATCATTAAGAAACCTGTGAAACCTTTAAGCGGAAAGCGGGCAAACTCCTGCCCAGCTTCGCCCTAATGGAAAGGCTCTACATGTTCTTTACAAAGAAGTCCGCGGCTGCACGCGTAGCAGCAGCCAGCTTCGCAGTCGCCACCACTCTCGGCCTCGCGGCGTGCGGTGGTGGGGGCGATGACGGCGCCTCGGCAAACGTGGGTGGCTCCCCTGAGGAGATCGCGCAGCTGGCCAAGGAGGAGGGTGAAGTCCGCCTCATCGCCTACCCGAAGACCTGGGCGAACTACGAAGGCCACTTCAACGAGTTCACTTCGAAGTACGACGTGAAGGTCGCCGTCGATTCCCCGGACGCGTCCTCCGCCGAGGAGCTCCAAGCCGTCCAGAACCTCAAAGGCCAGGACTCCCAGCCTGACGTGCTGGACATCGGCTACTCCTTCACCAACCCAGCCATTGACCAGGGTCTGGTGGAGCCGTTCAAGCCGTCCACCTTCGACGAGATCCCCGACGACTTCAAGGACCCGGAAGGCAAGTGGGTGTCCGCGTACTACGGCGTGATCGAGTTCGGTGTGAACACCAAGAAGGTCGACGACGTCCCGAAGACCTTCAAGGACCTGCTCGACCCGAAGTACAAGGGTCAGATTGCTCTGTCCGGCGACCCGCGCCAGGGCGCATCCTCCATCGCCGGCGTGTTCGCTGCTTCGCTGGCTAACGGCGGCTCCCTCGACGACATTGAGCCGGGTGTCGCTTTCTTTGAGGAGCTGTCCAAGTCCGGCAACCTGGTGAGCATTTCCGACCCGGCTGCCGCTCTGACCACCGGTGAGGCCGCGATCGTCCTCGACTGGAACTACAACTGGGTTGGCGCTACCGAGCAGCTGGAGAAGGACGGCGTCGACCTTGAGCGCGTCGTTCCGGAAGACGGCGTCTTCGGCAACTTCTACGCGCAGCCGATCTCCGTCAACCCGAAGCGCCCGAACGCGGCACGCCTGTGGGTTGAGTGGCTCAACTCCGACGAGGGCGCAGAGCAGTACGCCCTCGGCGGCGCTATCCCGTCCCGCTTCACCAAGCTGGCAGAAGAAGGCAAACTCTCCGATGAGGCTATGGAGAAGCTGCCGGACCCGGCTGTCCTGGAAAAGGTGCAGGTCCCGTCCGTTGAGCAGGGCGACAAGGCCAACGAAGTCATCGCTACCGAGTGGGCAAAGAGGGTCCGTAACTAATGTCTAGCGCCGTCTCTTCTTCCCAGGACGCGGTGGAACCGCAATCTACTCTGGGGCATGACGAGAACGGCAAGAAGAAGGAAAAGCGGGAGCGCACACCCAAAGGGAAGTTCAGTTTCAACCCTGCTTCCCTCGGTGCCCTCCCGTACTTCCTTTTTCTGGCTGTCTTCCTGATCATGCCGATCCTGGCGAACACCCTAAAGTCGTTCCAAGATCCCCAAGGCAACTTCACGCTCGCGACGATGGGCGAGGCAATGGGTTCGACCTACCGCAGTGCGTTCGTCCTCACCTTCAACCTGTCCCTGTTCACCGCCGTCGTCGGTGGCTTCTTCGGCGTGCTGCTGGCGTGGGCACTGACCCACGACAGGCGCCCGGGCAAGCTCTCCGGTCTGATCAACAGCTTCTCCGCTCTCGCCGCCCAGTCCGGTGGTGTGGGTCTGGCGTATGCGTTCATCGCGCTTTTGGGCACCGAAGGCTTGCTCACCGTTGCCATCGCCAACGGCTGGCCCGGCTTCCGCGACGTCTTCTCGTTGACCGGTTTCTGGGGTGTGTCGCTGGTGTACCTGTACTTCCAAATTCCGCTGATGGCCACACTGATGCTGCCGGCCATGCAGGGCATCCGCAAAGAGTGGTACGACGCTGCATCGTCTCTCGGCGCCACCCGCAGCCAATACATCAAGGATGTGGTCATCCCCGTTCTGTGGCCCGCCATCCTGGGTTCCCTGCTGCTGTTGTTCGCTAACGCATTCGCTGCCTACGCCACCGCGTTCGCCCTGGCCGGCGGCTCGCTCAACTTGGTGCCGATCCTCATCGGTTTCTTCATCAGCGGCAACGTGCTGCTCAACCCGGGCCTTGCAGCTGCGCTGGTCACCTGGATGATGCTCATCATCATCGCGGCGATGGCTCTGCGCATCTACTTCACCAGAAGGAGTGAAAAATGGCTCAACCAGTAACGACAGCTCCGGCCGAGGAAGCCATTGACCCCGCGTCCGACAAGCAGGTCCGCCGCCGCAACCAGCACAAGACGTCGGCAGCCTCGACCGCGATCCTCATCGTCGCTGCGATCTACTTCGCGCTGCCCTGGTTGGCGGCTGCCGTCTTCGGTTTCACCCGCCCGGGTGTCGGCTTCACCACAGACACCCTGGCGGAAACCTTCAACCACTCGCGCGCAGGCGAATCCCTGATCAACACGCTGCTGTTGACGGTGGTGACCACCCTGGTCATGCTGATTCTTCTCGTGCCCACCATCATCTTCCTGAACCTCAAGGCGCCGCAGATGGCAAAGGCGGCGGAGTTCCTGTCGGTGCTCCCGCTCGTGGTCCCGGCCGTGGCTCTGGTCAACGGTGTGTCGGTGTTCTTCCGGCCGTTCGCCCCGGGGCTGCTCACCTCGATGTGGATCCTCGTTCCGCTGTACGTGATCAACGCGCTGCCGCTGTGTTACCGCGCCATTGACGCTGGTGTAAAGGCCTTGGACCTGCGCACGATGTTCGCTGCGTCGTCGTCGCTGGGTGCGACTACCTGGCAGACGTTGAGCGGCGTAGTCATCCCCAACCTGCGCGTCGCCATGCTGTCCGCGTCGCTGCTCTGCATCGCAATGGTGGTCAGCGAGTTCGCTATCGCCTCCCTGCTCCTGCAGTACACCTTCCCCGTGTTCATGGTCGAAGTGTCCTCGACGAACCCGCGCGGTATCGCCGCCCTGTCGTTCTTCGTCATGATCTTCACCTGGATTCTGCTCAGTTTGATCTCGGCGGCATCCACCATCTCGCTCAAAAAGAATAGAAAGGCCTCGTAGCCATGGCTGAGCCCTTTGTGATCCTCAAGGATCTAGTCAAGTCCTACGGTGAAAAAACCGTCCTGCGTAACTTCAACATGTCCATCGGCGAGGGCGAGATGGTCGCTCTCCTCGGCCCCTCCGGTTGCGGTAAGTCCACCTCGCTGAAGATCCTCGCCGGTCTCGAACAGGCAGATTCCGGTGAGGTCATCATCAACGGCCGCGAGGTGTCGGGCCTACCTACCCGCAAGCGCAACCTGGGCATCGTGTTCCAGGCGTACTCCCTGTTCCCGCACATGGATGCGGTGGAGAACGTCGCATACGGCCTGAAGATCCGTGGCGTTGATGCGGGAGCTCGCCGCAAACGCGCAGAAGAGCTCGTTGAGCTCGTCGGCCTGAACGAGCATGCTGCGAAGTACCCGGGCCAAATGTCGGGTGGCCAGCAACAGCGTGTTGCGCTTGCGCGCGCTTTGGCGGTGGAGCCGGAAGTATTGCTTCTCGACGAGCCTCTGTCCGCCCTCGACGCCAAAGTCCGTGTGCAGCTGCGCGATGAAATCCGCCGCATTCAGCGGCAAGAGGGCATTGCTACCCTCATGGTGACCCATGACCAAGAGGAAGCTCTGGTCATGGCGGACCGCATCGGTGTCATGAATGAGGGTGTGATCGCCCAGATCGGTACCCCGGCCGAGATTTACCGCCATCCGGAGTCCCCATTCATTTCTTCCTTCGTCGGCGTTACCAACCGTATCCCGGGCGTGGTGCGCAACGGCCGGCTCAACGTGATGGATGTCGAGATGGACATTGTGAACAAGGACATGCCCGCCTCCGACGGCGACATCATGATCGCGCTTCTCCGCCCGGAGGAGTTCGAGCTGCGTAATGACGAAGAAGGCCGCTTCACTGTCCACGACATTCAGCTCCGCGGCATCTTCTCCGCAGTCATGCTCGACCACGACGATTACCCGGGCCAGGTGCGTGTCGACGTCTCCACGACGAAGGCCGACCAGATCGCCCCGGGCCAGCGAGTGAAGCTGGACTTAGTCCGTTCGGAGGCAGTGATTGACACCCCGACCGATGAGGAGCTGACCGTCGCCCAGGAGCTGTACGCGAAGCGTCCGCTGGGCACCTACCCGACGCTCCAAGCAGGTCAGCCGCACGAGTAAGGAGCAGGTTCACACATGCTGATTCCAAGCAACGAGCCTCAGGGCTCGAACGATGTCGGCCCGGGTGCGCACCGGCCCATCTTGATCATTGGTCTCGATGGGACCCGGTGGGACCTCGTCCTACGTGACGGCGCCGGTAACGTTCTTCCCCGCCTGGCCGAGGAAGGCCGCTTCTCCACCATCACGATGGAAGTGCCGACCATCTCTGGGCCAGGGTGGGCCTCCCTGCTGACAGGCGCATCGCACGCGGAGCACGGGATTGTGGACAACACCATGGTGGGAAGCCACCACTGGACATACCCCGACGTCCTTTCCCAGGCGTTCCACCGGGACACCACCACGCGCACCTTCGCCGCTGCCGGCTGGCCGGTGCTGATCGATCCGGCAGGACTTGGACCGATCCTCCACCCGCGAGTCGATCAGCAGAAGGCGGGCCTGCACCGCATCGTCGCCCGCGATGGAGAAACCCATGGCTACATTGCTACCGACGCAGAGTGCGTGGCCTACACCCACGCAGCGCTGCGCGGGCCAGCATTCGACATGGGGTTCGTCTACTGCTGCGACGTGGACGACGCCGGCCACGTGTACGGCGCGATCTCCGAGCAGTACGCTGACGCGATCCGCCGAGTCGACGCGCATGTCCAGACCCTGGTGGAGGACGTCCAGTTCCGCTACGACACCTTTGGGGAAGACTGGCTCGTCGTGATCACTACTGACCACGGTCACGTGGACGCCGGTGGCCACGGCGGCGACTCCCCCGAAGAACGCGCCTCCTGGGCCATCGCTTGGGCCCCGAGCGGGGCCCTGCCAGATTGGCCGGAGGAACTGGAGCCGACCCAGCTCACACCCTTGATTCTCGAGGCCCGATACGGGTAAACTCAGGCACCGAATTCAGGCCATAACGCGAGGTCACACATTAGAGTGGCCTCGCTTTATGCATACCGTGATACCCGCACCGGCCCCCAGAGGAAGGCGACAGCGAAATGGCTCACCCCACCGGAAGGCCGGAGAGCTACTGGAATCAGTTCGAGCCAGAACCCGGACCGAACGATCCCCCGCCGAGCACGTGGCTGCCGCGCGGCGGATCGCGCCTGCCGGCGGCGTCGGCTCAGTCCTCTCAGGAGATCGTTAAAGCGCATGAGTCGAAACTTTCGAGGCAGTGGAAGAAGGGCATCGCGGGGCTGTTCATTGTCTCCCTCGTCGGGGCCGTGATCTCGGGCATCGCGCTATTGGCGATTGTCAGGTCGACCGGTTCGGTCACGAACAGCCTCTGGGGTGTTGTGATGTTCAACGTGCTGCTCTTCTCCGCAACCTGCACGGTCGCTGCTGTGTTCGCCGCGGTGTGGGGCCGGTACATGAAAAGAAAGTTACGCAAAGAACTCTTCCCGGCTGACTAAGTTCATCGCACACCCGCACGAACGCCCTCCCGGTAGTGTCCGCGGCGTGAACTAGGTTTAGTTCTAGTTCACTAGCAGGAGGGATGTAGCACAATGTCTCGGAACCACGGGTACGCGGTCATCGATTTTGAGACGACCGGCGTGCACAACCAGCACGCGATCATCGAGATTGGAGTCGTTCTGCTGCGCCCGGACCTGTCCGTGGAGAAGACGTGGGAGGCGCTGGTGCATCCCCAGCAGCCTATTTCGAACAGCCGCATTCACGGCATCGCGGATGAAGACGTCGCACAGGCTCCCATTTTCGAAGAGCTTGCCCCGCACCTGAAGTATCTCCTGCACGGGCGGGTGCTGGTGGCGCATAACGTCGGGTTTGAGAAGCGCTTCCTGCGCAACGAGTTCCATCGGGCAGGGATGCGGGACTCGGTCCCAGATTCGTGGGTGGACACGATGACGTTGTCCTCGCACTACCTCGGCGTGAAAAAGCTCAGCGAGGCGCTGGCAATCGCCGACATTCCGAATCCGCTCGCACACAGCGCGCTTTCCGACGCTTCAGCAACCGCCGACCTGCTCCGCTACCTCCATGTCGAACACCTAGCACCGATCACGGGGCACCCCACGGCGGCCTTTGCGGAACGGTCGCCTTCGGCAACCAGCGAGGACGCTCACACGCTCAGGCGGAGTGCAGCCAACGACTGCGGGCTCGGGATCCACACGGCAGCCCAAGGTGATCCCCCAACAGGTGAAGGTTCCCAAACCCGAAGTGCCTACGCGGTACGCAGGTGCTGGCCTGTTCCCGTCGCTCGCATCGGTATCACACCGTCCATCTGCCCAGGACCATGCGGGGATCGCACAAGCGTGGATCGCTACCTTCCCGAAGAAGCCGCTGGCATGGATTGCGGACAACCTGCACCCCACCACCCAGATCGACGGGGCCGGTACCGGCCTTGAGCCCTATATCGCGCTATGGAAACAGGAGAGCCCGAAGATGCTCGCTATGAGTGCGGATAAGTTGCTTGCGCTGCCGGGGGTGGGGAAACGTCGTCAAGCAATGCTCGTGGAGCTCGTGGTCGCTGCAGCCGCCGGGCAAACGGTGCCGCAAGCTACACCGGCACAGCCTGAGCCAACACAAACAAAGCCGGCTCAGCCAAAGCCGGCACCAGTTGAGGCACTTAGGTCTCACCTTGGGGACCCAATAATTCCGCGCACGTCGAACCAGTCTGCGCCGTACGAGCCACCTACCGCGCTACTCGCGGCGCCGCATGCTGCTGGCACACACGAGCCGGCGCCTAAAGCGAAGCGAAGCGATGGTGCCGCCACCTGGTTCAAGTGGTCGGCAGCTGTTTCAGTGGCCACGTTCCTAGCCTTGGGTATCGGCGGTGGATACATGGGCCTAGGTCCAGAGTCGGGACTGTCCATCACGTTGGCGCTCGGATGGATGGTCTCCACCGCCGTGGCAGTGGTCTCCGGTGTCATCGTCATCTTCATCTGGGCCGGTGAGAAAGACTGCCTGAACGGTTCCAGACAGGCCGGGCACTGGACGCCGCCGGTGAAGTTGAGGGGTACTTCCTGAACACCACCGTTGAATATCCGCAGTAGCCCTTCCAGCCCGATCTTTCGCCGTGCGCCCCACTGGAGGGTGAACTACCGTGGGGGAGTCCTAGCCCCTTCCTGCTGGAGAATTTTCTGCCATGAGCCCGCACCCCGGCTTCGCTGTCATCGACGTTGTGACAACCGGTTTTGGTGGTTCTGATCGCATCGTCGAAGTCGGTGTCGTGCTGCTGGACCAGCAGCTGCGGGAACAGGGAACGTGGGAGACGTTGGTGCAACCGAACCGGGACATTGCCACCAGCCACGTGCACAAGCTCACCACAACGCATCTGAAGAACGCGCCAACGTGGGAAGACATCGCACCCGAACTTGCTCAGGTACTCAAGGGAAGGATCGGGGTGGCGCACAACGCGTCATTTGAGAAACGGTTCCTTTCCAAAGAGTTCCACCGCGTGGGCATAGCCACAAACGTCAGTGACGCGCACTGGGTGGATACGAAGGACTTGGCCACGGCGCAACTGGGCTGCGGCAGTCTCGCTGATGCGCTCGACGCAGCAGGTCTAACCAACAGCACGCCGCACGCCGCGCTACCTGACGCTGCAGCAACAGCGGAGCTCTTACGCACGTTCTCTGGCACGCTCATTGGCGTTCCCCTGCTTTTCAACGGTGCCATGACCCCCACCAACGCCGCTCTGGTGACCCGGAAAGATCTCACTGCGACGCCCCCTGTGGAGACCGCTGAAACCGCCAAGCTCAACG
Source organism: Corynebacterium sp. CCUG 65737 (assembly GCF_024454115.1). Lineage (NCBI taxonomy): Bacteria > Bacillati > Actinomycetota > Actinomycetes > Mycobacteriales > Corynebacteriaceae > Corynebacterium > Corynebacterium sp. CCUG 65737. Next base: position 378,266 of record NZ_JAGPZB010000001.1, on the reverse strand, counting down.
GGCTCAACGGGACCGCCAAGCCCGATGAAACGGCCGAACCCGCCGAGCACGCTGAGACCGCGGAGTCCGACGAGCGTACAGAGACGGCCGAATCCAATGAGCTAGGCGATGAGGAGAACTGGCTCGCGCGTCTCATCCAATCGCTTCCCGCAGGCGGCGACACGGACACGGACCAGTACAGCGAGCTGTTGCGGGTCTGCCTCGGCGACCGTCACCTCACCCCGGCAGAGTTTTACGGGCTAGCCCGTTTCGCCCACGACACAGGGCTTACCGACGATGATGTCGCTAGGATCCACGAGGAGTTCATCCGCCAGATCGCCGTCAGAGCCTGGGTCGATGGTGTCATCACCGAACGCGAGAAAACCGAGCTGTGCACACTGGCCGAACAGCTCGCCATTGACCCCGCCTTGGTCCATGATCTCATTGCCACGCCGCAGATCGACAGCGCTGACGATGAGGAATGGGTCGAGCTTTCCCCACACGACCGCATCGCATTCACCGGTTCCATGGACGTGCCGCGCACAGAGTGGGAAACCCGGGCACTCAGCCACGGCCTAACGGTCGGCGGGGTAGGACAGAATACTGCGCTCCTCGTTGCTGCGAACCCGGACACCATGAGCCGCAAGGCCCGCCGTGCCCGCGAACTAAACATCCCGATTGTCAGCGAGCTGCACTTTTCCCGGTTGCTGGCCAGCATGGAGACAGAACAGCCGCAGGACCGACCGGCAGCGCCCACAGACGCTCCCGAAGAGCAGCCGGCGTCCACCGCCTCCTCCCCCGCCACCGAGCCTGCAACCGAGTCGGACACAGAGTCCGACACCGACAGAGAGCTGGACATTCTCGCGGGCTGGCTCGCGCTAACGGGGACGGAATTGCCGCGTGGGGTGAGGGGCTTGGCACTGGGCGTCGAAAAGCGCATGGCGGGAGACGCGATTGCGGGACTGTTCGCGCGGTGCGTCGAAGAACTAGCCGCAGCGTGCGCGGACGATCCGATGAAGATGACCATGATATCCATGCACTACATGGGTGACACGACACTGGAAGAGCTGGGCGAACTCTACAACATCTCGCAAAAGCGCATCCAGCAGCTCGACGCGGAGATCAGACACGACGTCGTGGGGACCACCGCCCTATCAACTGACGTTGCGCACCATCTCGCGGCGAGGTTCCTGCCGCTGTCAACAACCGCCTCGGTGAATGCGCAGCTCCCAGCCCTGGCAATGGATGCAGAGCCGTTCACTGGCACGTACGAGCACTACTTCCGCATGTGGGGCCTGTGGGACACCGACGAAACGTGGATCGCCGCGCCGGGTTTCGCAAACGCTGTCGACGCGGCGCTGGCAGAGCTTGCCGACGAGCATAACGCGGCGCTTATCAGCGCAGCCGCCGAGTCTTTAGGCACCGACCGCGATCTTCTGGCGGAATGGATGTCGCAGCGCAACGGGCTAGTCGTGCTCTCCGACGACGCGCACGTCCTCATCGCGTCCAGCCACCAAGACTTCGCCGCGGGCGTGCTGCCGCTCAATGGAGAGCCGATGAGCACCGCGGAGATTGCCCAGGCAACGCCGATGGACATCAATGAGCGCTTTATCACCAACGCCGTGAACGTCGATGAGCGCATTATTCGTGTGGCATCTGACCTCTACGGGCTACGCGAGTGGGGCCTGGAGGCCTATGCCGGTGAAGCGGATTCCGTGCTCCACGACCACTCCGATGCCACCAGCGATTCCGATGCCAGCCCGGGTGAGACGACCGAGGTTGACCCGCAGGATGACCCGGACCTCTACTGGCGCGACGGTGCGTGGTGCATGCTGCTCACCGTCAACCACGATCACTTGGGAGGATCCGGCTTCAGCCTGCCGCTCGGTGTGGCCAGTATCTACGGTGTACCGGCGGGCGGTGAAGTCGCTGTGCCGAGCCGCCTGGGTGACCAGTTCGTGGGCGTGAACGCAGCGGAGCAGTCCGACACATCCACGATCCGCCGCTTCCTTCTCGAGGCCGAGGTATCCGTGGGCGACCGGGTGTGGCTCCGCTTCGCTCCGGAGGAATTCGCGGTTTTCCCCGCTCCCGCTCGTGCATTTCCCGCAGATGACGCAGTGGTAGACCTGGCTCACCTATTGGACTCGATGGGCCTCGATCCGGCTCTCGCCGGCAACTCTGAATCAGCGCTTGCCGCCATCAATGAAGCTCTTCACCTTGAACCAACTACCCCGCGTCGCCGCACCGTCGCCGTGTTCCGTCACCGCGGCCAGGACGAATACGGCGACCTGATCCAAGGGTTGTGAGGCTCAGCGCTCCGGTTTTATCAATTTATCAATTGGTGAACCATGTGATCACTTAACGGCTCGAGCAAGCCGAAGGAGAGCATCTGCATCAGGGACCGGCGCTCGCGAATACGGTCCAGAACCGGCCAGGGATTCGCGTTCGGCGGTAACCCAGCATGGGCGAGCCGTGCCGCTTCGTGGATGAACTCCTCGGAAGCATGCGCTGCCAGAAGCGACTAGCACAGAGTGACGCACCACATGGACCTTGCTTTCCTGGGTTTTGGTGTGTCAGCTGGACTTGAGAACAAGGTTTGAAATGTGAAGCATCGTCTTATCCCGCTTGCGATCGCGCAAAGCACCATCTAAAGTTGGGACCACAGTGGCGGCGTTGAAACACACGTACCGCGCTATTTCCGGTGGCCGGGTCGCTTTGAGCGACTCGGCCACTGAGCTATCTGCTGGGGGCTTCACGAATGCTTATCGCTTATATTGACGAGTTTGGACACCAAGGTCCGTACATCTCTCACGACCACGCGAAATACAACACGCATCCGTGTTTCGGTTACGCAGGTTACATCTTGCCTGCTGAGAACGTTCGCGAGATGAGTGGCTATTTCAAGTACGTTAAAGAGCAGCTACTCGCTGTGGAGATCGAACTATCCGGAGTGCCGTCAGACCAGTGGGAAAAGAAAGGTTCTGCATTACTCACGACGCGAAACATTAAGCGCTACGGGGACGAACTAGCCCCGGCGCTCTCCCGTATCTACCGGAAGCTGGGAAAGTTGGGCGGACATCTCTTCTTCTACGGACAGCAGAAACCCGTTGGTCCAGTGAGTAAAACAAGAGAGAAATCCCAGGACAGGGAGAACCATTGTCTTATTCAAGCCATCAACAGGCTCGGATCCCTTGCCTCAGACGAGGAAGAGCTAATACTCGTAGTTATGGATGCTACGGAAACTGACAACCGTGAACGCGCAGTGGCCACTCTGAGCGCCACGATTTACTCGCGCAGTAACAAGTCGAATCGCAGCATCGTCGAAACTCCATTACAGACCGAGAGCCATCTTTACAACACCGTTCAGCTAGCTGACTGGACTTGCGCTCTTTTGGGGAGGTTGACGGACTACCACTTCGCGGAGGAGTCCCAGTTCGCTTGGTCAGTAGATCTAGGACGAGAGATTTTTAAGCTCTCGCATCCGACCGATAATTCTGTTGTATGGTCCAATTCTCCGACGAAGGATTCTACTTGTTTTCCAAATCGGCTCACCAAGGCTACTAGGTTCTGGGAGGTAGAGCAGCGACGTGAAGCGGAGCAGGAAAGGAAGCGCTTACGAAATGATGGAATGTTCCAACGCTTGATCGATGCGGGTTCACCAGACCTTCAGGAGAAACTCTACAAAATCCGTAGCGGCGAACCTTGCTAAGTGCTTCGATGCAACAAAAGCAGCGCTAGGCTCCGCTTAGGTCAGCGCCTGGGTGTCGCGCTCCATCTGGTCGTAGGCCTGGTTGAACACGACCATCGCTTCTTCCTCCGAAGGGTCGAGCAGCCCGAAGGAGAGCATCTGCATTTGGGAACGACGCTCGCGGATGCGATCCAGGACCGTCCACGGGTTCGCGTTCGGCGGCAGATCCAAGCGCGACGGCGGCGGACCAGCATGGGCGAGCCGCGCGGCTTCGTGGATGAACTCCTCGGAAGCATGCGCTGCCAGCAGCGACTTCAGCGTGATCAACAACTTCGCCGGGATGGCTACGGGGTGGTTGCGCAGGGTGTGCAGCGTGTGTCGGATCGGCTCGGTGAAGGCCGGGTGGCGGTAGACCAGCCCCTCAAGGTCAGTGAGGATCTCACCAGCGCGGTGCAGGTAGGCGTACCAGGACAGGTCGCGCTCCAGCGCCTCGCGGATCGCACCGATGCCAGAGGCGCGGATCAGCCAGTCATTGAACGCCGCGCCGCCCTTGACGGCTTCCTCGTGGCCGCGGAACAGGCCGTACTCACCAATCAGGTCGACGACGTTCTCGATGCGGTGCGCTGCGTGCCGGTTCGGGTCCGGGGCCGCTTGAAGGGAGTGGGCGGAGAAGCTGGCATCGATGTTGCGGGGTCCACCGGAACCCTTATTGCCTTTCGAGTAGAGGGCGGAGACCAGCTCCAAACGCGACTGCGATGTCACCGCGGCGATCTCACGGGTCAAGGACTCACTGACCACGCCCGTCGCCACTGTTTGCGCCAACAGGGCGGAAACCGGCATGACCCGGGAGACGAAACCGCCCAGCTGCTGGGACAGGCGCGCAGCGTGCTCGTGGGCTTTCATGATCGGGTCTTCATCGCCCAAGGCCCCCTCACCGAAGGAGTCCGCGCGCGACAGCACGCCCAGCGTGTTCAAGGGTGTGAAACCGAGCTGCTGGATGAACTCGACCTCGTCGCGGCGGGGTGCAGAGTCAAACAGGAACACGGCAGCATCGGCGTCGACGGAGGCGGAACGGGTTTGCTCGTAGCCGTCGATAAGCGCGGCGCGCGTTGTGGCTTCATTTTCCGCTGTCAGCGTTGCTGTACCCGGGGTATCGATGAGCGTGTACCTGCTCACCGCTTGCGACGGCAACCAGCGGTCGATGAACGCGATCTCCGCCGCCGGCACCGGCAACTGGGACACGCGTCCACGCTGGATCGGGATGGGGACCTGCTCGCCGCTGCGCAGGTAGGCCACGGCGCGATCCGGCATGCCGTTTTGGAACACGGTGACCACGTTGGTGGCCTCCAGCGCGCGGGTCTCCGCGACAGGCGCGCCGACGAGCGCGTTGAGCAGCGTCGACTTGCCGGCCTTGATGCGGCCGACAATGACGATGCGCGGCGGCGTCTGCACGCGCGCAAGGAGCGGGCCGCAGGCGTGGGCCATCTCCGGCGACAGCGACGCCAAGCGGTGCAGCTCATTCGCAATCAATTCGAGAATGGACATGTACTACCCCGCTTTCCGTGCCGTGAGCTGATCGATCATGGTCTCTGCATCACCGTGAGCCTTGCGCACGCGCGCCCGGTTCTTCTTGATCACTTCCAGGCGCCGATTCCGTGTCTCCTGCCGCTGATTAATGGTCTTTTGAGCACGCGCGATGCGCTGCTTCAAGTCACCCAGTTGCGCTTCCAACTGGGCTGTGTAACGGGCGGAGATCAGCGGTTGAGCCACCAGTGTGAACTGCGTCAAAATGTTGTTGGTGTGCTTCACCGCCGAATTGCGGGACTCATTGAGCCAACTCTTCAGCTGGGACTTACCCGACTTGATGGCACGGAACCCGAAGGTCACGCCGAACCACGCGGCACCAGCAATGATGCCCACGCCGGGCACCAGGGCCGCACCGAGCAGACCACCAATGGTGGAACCGCCGGAGAAACCCATCATGAGCATCATCGGGTCAAACGTGTCGCGCATGTTGCGGTTCACCTCAGCCGTACGGATTTCCCCGATGTGCAGCTGCTCGCGGATCTCCGCGATGATCTCGTCCGGGACAGTGGAGTTGCCGAAGATCTTGTGCAGATAGGCCTCCACATCATTACCGAACTGGCTGACCGACACCACCACCGCACGCTGGAAATCCTCTTCCATCAAACGCGTGAAGTGCTGCGGATCCTTGCGCAAGACCTGGATGCCGTGCTTGTCGATGAAATCTGTCCACTTCGTGCGGATCTCCATGAGATCCTCATCCAACTTGTCCGCCGCGGACTGGCGCATGAGCTGGAGGTCGCGGTTCAAGTGGCGTTCCCACACTTTGGCCTGCTGGCGCAGCTCTTCGAAGCTGGCCTTCTGCTCCTCCAGTTCAGGCAGAACATCCTCGGCCTGCTCGAGATCGCGCTGCTCCGTCTCCATTTCCGCTTCGATGTCTTCCAGCGCACGGTTCATGATCCGCAGCGCGTTGGCCACCGGCAGCGACTCCGCGCTGGCGAAGCGATCCGCGATCTCTTTACGCAGCCGTGCCAAGCCGGCGAAGGCATCGACATTGTCGTCGTCAGTGCCCAGTTCTGCGAACGGCAGTAGCGAGGACACACCGATGACGGGAATGTTTTCGCCCACGTGGGCGGCAATGAGCTTCTCGTCCTCGGCGACGATATCGCGCCACCGCGTCATGTTCTTATCCGTCTTGGTCACCGCCACGACCACGGACGCGGAGACCTCGTGGGCGTGCTTGAGAAAGTCCATCTCCGGCTTGGTCAACGGGCTAGAAGCATCTGCCACCACAACGACCACACTGGCGAAGTTCTCCGTGTCCGCCTGCACAGCTGAGTCCGCAGAGCCGATGCCGCCGATGCCGGGAGTGTCAATGACGATGGTGTCGCCCATCTTGGAACCGTCGACAGCAATGTGCGCACGGGTGGGCACGAATCCGTCAAAGGACTGCAACGCGCGATCCACGCGGCTGGGCAATTCGGTCAGCGGATGAATCTCCGTTCCTTCGGCCGAGATCAAGGCCGCACTACCGGCTGGGATTTCCTCGGTTTCAGGTCCGATGGCGATGGGAATGACCGTCGTAAAGTCCGTGCTCGACGGTGAGACTCGCTGCCACCCCACAAGCGCGTTCGCCAACGAACTCTTGCCGCGGTTGACCTCGCCGGCGAGAATCACCGTATTCGTTTGCAGCTCCGCCGACGCCGCTTGTTTGACCCGCACCGACACCTTCGCCCGTCCGCGCTTGTCCAAGATCCCCTCGCAGACACGGTCAATGTAGCCCTTGGCCTTGGCGTGCACGCCCTCCTGCTGGGCTGCAGGCGCTGCGGTGGATTGATCCGGCTGGGTCACTTCTTAAGCTTTCTCACGTGTGGGGGTTAGCTAGAGGGAAGTATATGCGTCCCCCATTGTGGCGGAGATATCGCCGGGCGGGGCAGGGACAGCCCCTTTCCACGCGCGCGGAGGAAAGATATGCCAGACTCTTATGCAAAATTCAGAACGAAACCGCCCTCTAAGGTGTAACCTTCGCAGGCTTTCCCCGCATCCAAACTGTGACCGCATCGCACCTTCATGAAGAAAGGCCCCTCCCCCGTGTCCCGTATCAGCACCCGCGTCGCCGCGATCCTCACCACCGTTGCCGCTGCCGGCGCGCTGACCGGCTGCTCCGTGCTGGAGCAGTTCCAGCAGCCAGAAGAGCAGCAAGCCTCCGAAGAGCAGGCCACCTCCGAGGTCCCCGAAGAAGAGAAATACGACACCGGCCAGTACCGCAAGGAACCGCACCCGGGATGGCCCGAAACCCCGGTTGACATGACTTCCTACTCAGAGGGCAACCAGATCGGCTACCAAACCCTGCTGCCCTACGAGGTCGACCCAGAACGGTTCACCCAAGGCCGCATGCCAGTGCGCTACAACACGTTCGGCCGGATCAGCCTGGTCTTCCCCGACGCAGTGAACGAGGCGACCAAGCCGTTTGAGAAGAACTACATCTCCGGCTACATTCACCCCGCCAGCGACGAGGACGGCAACCAGATCGCCGAAAACTACATCTGGCGCTTCACCGACCCGACCTCTGCCGAAGGGTTCGCCAACGCAATTCGCGACACTTACCTGGCAGAGGGCGGCATCAACTGGGAAGACGACACGACCTACCCGTTGGAGTACATCGACATTCCAGGCCACCCCGGCGCCGCCGGCATGAAGGATGAAGAAGGCGACCAAGTCCACATGGTGACCACGTACAACGAGTTCGTCATCTTCGCCAACGCCATGGACAACCGGGACCTGGATATGGCCGAAGAGGAAAAGAACCAAGACCTGACGTGGGCGGTGGACTACATGTCGAAGTTCCTCACCATGCAGCTTCCGATGATGGATGACATTGAAACCCACAAGACCGAAGAAGGCTTCGGCAAACACGACAAACTGCAGCCGATGGACCCGGACAACATCCTGAAGTACGTCGTGATGTCCCCAGAGGGCGTGGAGATGAACGGCCCTGTCCCCGCCCACATGAACAAGCGCGCGATGAACGGCATGTTCAAGGCCACCGGTGAGGTCTCCCGCCTGCTGGACCAAGCCGACATCGAGGCCATGGCGATCGGTGAATCCACTCTCTTCCGTCTGGCCAACCCGCAGAACGCGGAAATGATGCTGGCGTCCTTCCGTGCCCTGGACTCCGAAGACGAACCGGAGAAGTTCGACGAGCCGCAGGGCGTGCCCGGCACCGAGTGCTACTCCACCTACGAGGGCAGCGGAAAGCTCCACTACTGCTACCTGAAGTATGAGAACTACTACGCCCACATCTCCAAGTTCGAAAACACTTCGGCGAACTCCGAAGCGACCATTGGCAACGACCCGGAAGAAGAAGCAAACAAGGTCGACCCGAAGACCCAGCTGTCCCAGATGGTTGCCGCCCAGTACCTGATGCTGCGCGCTGCGGTAGCTGAGGCAGAGGGCAACGCGGACGGCGCTGCAGAGAGCTCGGCGGAGGACACCGCAGAAAACACTGCAGAGAACACGGCCGAAAACAATGCGGATAGCGCCGCGAAAACCCTCTCTGAAACGACTGCTGAAACCCCAGCAGCGGAGTCTTAGAACCCCTTCCTTGGAAAGGCCGGATACCCTCCGGTTTTTCCGGGGCGGGGTGTAACCTCCCGCCCCGCCCCGGCATCTAACTACTGTTAGCCATGAAGACCACCTACTGCTAGGGAGGACCCCCATGTCCAAGGACTGGACTCTGTCCATTGACTTCGGCACATCCAACACCGCGGCGGCGCACACGAACCCGACCCGCGGTGGTGTGGAAGCCGTCAGCCTGTCCCACGACAGGATGACCATGCCGTCGTCGGTGTACATTGAGACCCCCGAACACGTCGAGACTGGCGACGTGGCCCTGAACAAGGCGGAGGGCAACCCGGACGGCTTCCTCGCCGCGCCGAAGCGCGTCATCCCGCAGCAGATCTTCCAGATCAACGGCTACGACATTCCTGCCTCCACCCCGGTTGCTGCCGTGTTGGAGTCGGTGGTGCGCCGGGCGTCCCGCGAGCACAATGACCACCGCCCGGCTGAGCTCGTGCTCACCCACCCGGAGGCGTGGACGGACGCGGAGATCAAGGTGCTTCTCGACGCTGCAACGCAGCTCGGCCTCAACGCCACCAACATCCGCACGGTTTCTGAGCCGAAGGCAGCCGCCCAGTACTACTCGGCGAACCAGCCGTTGGAACCGGGCGACAAGATCGCCGTCTTCGACTTCGGCGGCGGCACCCTCGACGTGGCTGTGCTGGAGGCGCAAAACGACGGGTCTTTTCACATCGTGGCTGCCCGCGGCGACAACTCTCTGGGCGGCAAGAGCTTCGATGCCCTGATTCGGCGTTGGGTCGACCGCCAGCTTGAGGACGACCACCCGGACCAGATCGAGTACCTCCGCCGCCGCGCGCCCCTGTCCGACCGCCACGCCGTCGAAGACAGCATCCGCCGTGCGAAGGAGGTCCTCTCCGAATCCCCCACCGCGACGATCACCGTCCCCGGCGAATCCGAATCTGTCCGGTTGACGCTGACCCGCAACGAGTTCGAGGACATCATCCGTCAGCCCGTCCAGCGTGCGACTGACTTGACGCGCCAGACGCTTATCGACGCTGGCGTCACCTCCCCCGGCGACCTGAAAGCCCTCTACATGACCGGCGGGTCATCCCGCGTCCCGATGGTTCAGGAGGAGATCAAGAGCCTCGGCCCGGTGGCCAACCTCGACGATCCGAAGATGGTGGTCGCCCAGGGTGCGCTCTCTGCCGTCGCGCCGATTGTCACCGGTCTGCATACCTCGACTGCGCCCACCACGCCGACGTACGCCGGCCAGCCGGGTCCTGCAGGTCGGCCGGGCCAGTCGAGCCAGACCGGCCAGCCTAGCCAGGCCGAGCCCCGCAAGAAGAACCGCACCGCCCTGGCTGTCGGCGCAGTCTTGGGTTCGGTTCTCCTCATCGGCGGCATCGGCGCCTTCGCCCTGACCCGCGGCGGTAACGACCCCGCTGAGAACCAGGCGCAGGATGGAGGCACCGCGGCTGAATCCGCCGGCGAGTCCACGGCACCAACCCAGACTGAGTCCGCAGAGCCGAAGACCGGCGAAGAGATCTATGCAGCACTACCGGAGAAGCTCCAGGGCGCCGTCCAGAACTGCTCCTTGAACACAAGCAGTTCGGGTCTCCTCGGCGCGCCCAGCATCCAGTGCAAGGTCAACACGAATAGCGAGGGGGTTGAGCACTTCCGTGAGGTAGGCCGCTATGCTTCCTCCTACGTGAACCTCGCCGTGAACCAGGAGGCCGCGAAGCGGGAACGCGCCTTGATCAAGCAAGGCCGCTACTCCAAGTCCGATGAGGGGATCATGGAGGAAAGCTCCGACGGATCCGCAGCCATCGGAGCCGACTCCGATGATCTCTACGATGCTTCGATCACCTACGCCGATACTGAGACCGGCGTGGTGATGAGCTCCTTCGACTTCGCTTCGCCCCAGGATGCCGTTGACTGGTTCAAGACCTACGACCTTCTCTAACGCCATGATCACACCAGAACCGATCCCAGAAGGCTTGACCGAACGCTCCCTGAACACCGCGTTCACCACAAAAGAGTGGCCGGAGTGGGACGAGGCTGACCTCGTTCCCGATGTCGCGGCCGAGGACGACGCGATCGACACCATCGATGACGATGACCTCGCGCTCGACGACCCGGTCGACGCCGACACCGCTCCAGCTACCACCGAGCCAGACTCTGACCCTGCGCCAGAAACCGACCCCGAGATGCCGGACTCTGCCGACCCAACGGAGAGCTTCGATAGCACGGCGGACACCGACGACACGGACGACATGTCCCTTGACGACTACGAGGATCTCGACACCGATCCGGACTTCTAACCCCCGCGCCAGCATATCTGCAAGGGTTATGCGGGCAGTCCGGGCTGCCCTAAAGTAGCCTGTCCGTTATGCACGAACCCCAGCTCATCGCTAACGCCAAGGCCGGCGATCAATCGGCCTTCGCTGAGCTGGTGAAACAGCACGAGGTGAAGCTGTTCAACGTGTGCCTGCGCATCACGGCGAACCATCACGATGCGGAGGACGCCTTCGCGGCGGCGCTGTACCTCGGGTGGAAGAACCTGGAGAAGTTCCGGGGCGAGTCGGGCTTTGGCACGTGGATGTACCGCATCGCCTCGAATGCGTCGCTGGAGATTGTTCGGAAGCGACGCCCGGAGGTCTCCATCGATTCCCCGCTCGGTGGCAACGACGACGCGGGCCCGTTAGAGATCGAAGACGTTGCCGCGGAGTTCGAGGAGTCCATCGCCGACAACGACTCGTTGACGAAGGCGCTGGCCGCTATCCCCAACCAGTCCCGCGAAGCGCTCGTGCTCGCCGAGGTCGCCGGGTTCACGCTCGCGGAGATCGCTGAGCACCAAGACTCCTCCCTCTCTGCAACGAAGGTGCGGGTGCACCGGGCACGGAAGAGCCTGCGCGAACTACTCGCCGCCAATGCTTAGCGGGCGGAGACTGTCACCCGCAACCGCAGGTCCACGGGGCCGCTGCGGTGTAATCTGCTGATATGTCTTCCTCGCCGCTTATTCTCCGCACCCGCTTCACCACAATGCTTGCCGCTACAACGACAGCGTTCGCCTGCGCTTTCGCGCTTGCAGGCTGCTCGCAGTCCACGCTCCCCGATTCGGAGGAGCCCGCCCTGACCACAGCAGCCGCCCCTGACGCGCAGGACGATGGTGACGCCGGGGGCCCGGCCACCGTCATCGAGACCGTCACCGAGAAGCCCAAAGACAAGCAAAAAGACACAGAGAAGTGCGCGCAGCTGCCAAAGGACCCCCGCGAGCAGTACCCCTCTAACTCTGCTCCGGGCCGGATGCCTTCGACGGACGGATCGGACTTTAACTACTGGATCGAGGACATCGATAACCACTACGACCCGTGCGCGCCGGTGAGCTGGATCATCTTCCACGGCGGCCGCGGCAGCGTCGACGGACCCGCTGGCACCGGGGCCGCTGTGTCGGACGGCATCGCGTTCTACATCGACGGTAAGCCCGATGGAGACATGCGCACCTTCCGCGGGATCACCGACGTGACCCTCAACGGCGACACCATCGACTTTTCCTGGAGCGAGCGCCAGCAGGACCTCACCGGAAGCGTGAAGCTGCAGAACCACGTCACGCTCGGATTCGACAACGGACGGATTGCACCGGTCAGCGGTGATGTCGAAGCGTTCAATCTTTACTGGAACGGCAGCCAGTACATGCTCGGCCACTACGGAGAGTAGGGCCCAGGACAAGGGTGGTTAACGGTGGGGGAGGTTGCGTCGATAAGCGAATGGATGCACCCGACCCCGTAGGATGAGGCGTTATGACCGACAAGAAGCCCGACATGACCACCACCGCCGGCAAAATCGCGGACTTGCGCAACCGCTTGGCGGAGGCTCGCGAGCCGATGGGCAGCGAAGCCGCGCGCACCGCAGGTGAAGCCGGTATTTCCACGGCCCGCCAGCGCGTGGAAGCGCTGGTTGACCCCGACACGTTTGTGGAGACGGACGCCTTGGCGCGCCACCGCGTCGAGGAGCACGGCATGGACCGCACCAAGCCCGTCACTGACGGTGTGGTCACGGGCTATGGGCTTATCGACGGCCGACGCGTCGCCGTCTACGCCCACGACTCCTCGATTTTCGACGGGCAGCTCGGCGAGGTCTACGCCGAGAAGATCCTGAAGGTCTACGACTTGGCCATCAAGACTGGTGTGCCCGTCATCGCGATTCATGACTCCACCGGCGCACGCTTGCAGGAAGGCGTGGTCACCGCCGCAATGTCGGCGCGGATCCTGCGCAAGGCGACAGAAGCCTCCGGTGTCGTGCCGCAGATCTCTGTCGTGGCGGGCGAAGTCGCTTCCCTGGCGGCGCTGCTCGTGCCGCTGAGCGACCTGGTGGTCATGGTCGAGTCCGCCACGATGCACCTGACCTCCGTTTCGGCCGTGACCAAGGTGACCCGCCGCGTGGCCACCGCGAAGTCCCTCGGCGGTGCCGACATTCACCAGACGGTCACCGGCGTGGCGCACCTGACCGCCGGATCCGACTTGGAGGCCATCCAGACCGTGCGCGAGCTGGCCGCGTTCCTGCCGGAGAACAACCGCGCCGCCTCCCCGATCAACGACAACTCCGTCGAGCCGGACACCAGCTCCCTGGACACCTACATCCCGGACAATGATTCCGCGGCGTACGACGTCCGCGAGATCATCACCCGCGTCACCGACAAGGGCCTGGTCGAGCTGGGCCGCGGTTACGCCGATAACGTTGTCGTCGGTTTCGCGCACATCTCCGGCCGCGCCGTGGGCATTGTGGCCAACCAGCCGAGCGTGCTGGCCGGCTGCCTCGACCACGCCGCCGCGAAGAAGGCCGCCGCGTTCATCCGCGTCTGCGACTCCTTCAACCTGCCCATCGTCGAATTCGTCGACTCCCCCGGCTTCTTCCCCTCCGAGGAGGAAGAGCACCTCGGTTCCGCCAAGTACGGTGCGGCGCTTGCCTTCGCCTACGCGGAGGCCCAGGTGGGCAAGATCACCGTGATCACCCGCCGCGCCATCGGCCCGTCGTACGTGGTCATGGGCTCGAAGGACTTGGGCGCCGACATGGTCTTCGCGTGGCCCACCGCGCAGATCGCGCTTGCGGACGCCACAACCGCCGCTGAGCACCTCGGCGTCGACGCCGACGAGTACGCTGCAGCCCACCTCACCCCCTACGTGGCCACCGAGCGCGGGCTTGTCGACGCTGTCATCGAACCCTCCCACACCCGCACCCAGGTCACCGAAGCTCTGCGTCTGCTGGAGCGCAAGGTGGTCTACGCCATCCCGAAGAAGCACGGCAACATTCCGCTGTAGCGAGATCTGGAAGGAAGCTAACCATGACACAGTCACAGTCCTCATCGCAGCCACCGTTCACCGTGGTCAAGGGCAACCCGACTGAGGCCGAACTCGCCGCTTTGACCCAGGTCTTGAGCGACCTGCAGCAGGAGGCGAAGTCCCGCACCGCTGGCGGCCACCGCAACCTGTGGGGCCGTCCCTCCAACCGCGTGCACGGCCCAGTGGTGTTCAACCCGTCGGCGTTCAACTCGACCGCGCTGTTCTAGTGCGTCTTGTCTTAGCGTCCCAGTCGCCGTCGCGGCTGATGATCTTGCGCAACGCCGGCGTCGAGCCCGTGGTCAAGCCTGCACACATCGACGAAGATGCCCTGCTCGCCTCGCTTATCGACGCCTCCCCCGCCGACTCCGTGTGCGCCCTCGCCCACGCTAAAGCCGAGGCCGTCGCACCGGCCTACCCGGACGACATCGTGGCCGGCTGCGATTCCATGCTCTTTCTGGACGGCCAGCTGCAGGGCAAGCCGCACACCATCGAGGAGACGATCCGCCGCTGGCAAGCCCAGCGCGGCCGAACGGCCGAGCTGATCACCGGCCACGCCATCGGTTACAACGGCACGTGGATCACCGATGCGGTGTCCACGAAGATCCGCTTCGGCGATGTTTCCGATGCCGACATCGAGGCCTACGCTCGCTCCGGTGAACCGCTCGAGTGCGCCGGTGCGTTCACCCTGGAAGCCCTGGGCGGTTGGTTCATCGACTCGATTGAGGGTGACCAGACCAGCGTCATCGGCCTGTCGCTGCCGCTGCTGCGCAAGGCGCTCTACTCGTTCGGGGTCAACGTCTCCGAGTTGTGGGGCTAGACTCGCGGGCATGGCCCTGAACCTCACTGACTTTTTCCGGAAGAACATGGCGCCCATGTTCGCCGCCACCGGCACGCTGCACTTCGTGGCACCCCAGGTCTTCGACGAGATTGTGCCGCCGCAGCTGCCCGGCGAACGGCGCACCTACACATTGGCATCCGGCGTGGCCGAGCTCGCCTGCGCCGCGTTGGTCGCGCACCCCCGCACGCGCGCTCTCGGCGGGTACGCCTCTGCGCTGCTGCTGGCCGGTGTGTTCCCCGCCAACCTCTACATGGCCTACCTGTGGCGGAAGAAGCCCCTGCCCATGCAGGCCGTCGCCCTGGCACGGTTGCCGCTCCAGGTGCCGATGATCAGCGGCGCGCTCGACATTGCCCGGGGGCGTTAGGTGGGGTTGGGGGAAGAGATCGTCGCTAAGCTGGCGGAGCGCAAACCGGAACGGTGATCATCACCCAGGGCGACCGCGAAGTCGACATGGCCGCGGCGAAAGGCCCGATCCGCATCCGCCGCGGCCCGAAGTGGCAGGATTGACCCCATGGAATTCAAGGACATGATGGCCCCGCCGCCCGTGCAGCTACCGGACGACCCCGCTGCAGGCAAAGACTTGCTCAACGACGACACCGCCCTCACCCACCCCGACTCCCCCAGTGTGTGGGCCGCCCGCGCCCGCCGCGAACTAGATGGCGGTGACGTGCTCGTGGCGTATGCCTACGCGCGCACCGGCTACCACCGTTCGCTGGACCGCCTGCGCGCCAACGGGTGGAAGGGTTGGGGCCCGGTGCCCTACTCCCACGAACCCAACCGCGGCGTTCTCGAATCGATCGCAATGCTGGCCTTGACCTCTCAGGCCATCGGCGACAACGCGGAGTACGACCGGTGCCGCCAGATGTTGTCGGATGCGGATCCGGCGGCCGTCGAAAAGCTGCTGTAAGCCGCTTTTACTTGGTGGTGTCTTCAGCGCTGTCGACGCTCACAGCGTCCTCGGCGCCCTTTTCCTCATCCACCAGATCAGTCGTGTTCTGAGCGATGCGGACCACCGACACGAGAGCCTCCAGGCCGACGCGAATGAGGATGATCTGCAGCAGCGTCGCCAGCGTGCCGAAGATCAGCCAGCCGAGCAGGAACATGATGCCGGTGCCTGCGCCGTCCTCGAAACCGGAGAAGGACCCGATCAAGCCCAGAACCCAGAAGACCGCGGCGGCGACCAGCAGCACAATGTAAATGATCTTCACGAAGTCGATCGTGACGAACTCGCGGAAGCTGAAGTCGAACAACGAGCTGAAGAAGCCCTTGCCCTTCTCCTGCGGGACCTTGTCGAACTGCTGCATTTGGTCGAACTGCTGCTGTTCAAACTGCTGCTGCTGGCCGTACGGCTGGTTAGCACCGTACGGTTGGTCAGCGCCGTAGGCCTGGTTGGAGCTGCGGATCTCGTAGGCCTGCTCGGAGCTGAGGAACTGGCCACCGAACTGCGCCTGGGACTGTGCCTGCTGGCCCTGCTGGGGCTGGCCGAAGTTGCTCGGCTGCTGCCCGAACTGGTTGCCCGGCTGGTTCGTCTGCGTCGACTGTGCCGGTTGACCCGGCTGCCCAGGCTGGCCTGCCGGCGTGCCGTACGACGACGGGTACTGGTTACCGTAGGACTGCGGAGCGCTGGAAGAAGCGCTCGTACCGGCCCAATTG
Source organism: Corynebacterium sp. CCUG 65737 (assembly GCF_024454115.1). Lineage (NCBI taxonomy): Bacteria > Bacillati > Actinomycetota > Actinomycetes > Mycobacteriales > Corynebacteriaceae > Corynebacterium > Corynebacterium sp. CCUG 65737. The sequence continues at coordinate 361,666 of NZ_JAGPZB010000001.1, read as the reverse complement.
CCTGCGGGCTCAGCAGACTGGCCGTACTGGTAGGTGCCGGCGTGCGTGCCAGAACCCATGGAGCCAGCCGAACCGGTGGCGCCTGCAGAACCTGCAGAGCCGGTGGTGCCAGCAGCACCCGCGGAACCAGTGGTGCCGCTGGGGTTTCCTGCACTTGCCGAACCAGCGCTGTAGGCCGTAGAGCCCTGGGACGACGAGTAACCCCCTGTCGAAGCAGAACCGGCGGCACCTTCGCGGTTCGTGGAGATCACCGTGGTGTCCGGGTGGGAACTATCGGACGTGCCGGCAGCGGCACCAGGCTTCCTGCGCGAAGACGGGACGGAGGATTCGACGTAGCCGGAGTACGGCGTAGAGCCGGGCGCCGAATCAGAGCCGGTGTTGTCAGAGCGGGAACCGGGTTTGGTGGTGTCGAAGCCGGATGATCCGTACTCGTTGGCGTTGGGGTTGATGGGCTCGTTTGAGTTCGGCTTATTCGGTGTAGACATTGCTAGGTCCTTCTCGGTTCGTGGCTACTTGAACGTCTGTAGTTTAACTATCTTCTGCAAAATTTCCACGGGTCGCTGCGGGGGTGACGGTGCCCGGAGAGGGGTGAGTGGAGTGCACCGCGCCACTGGAAAAGATGCAACACATGACCCTGTGTGGTGACTGTCACTACTGTGTAGTAAAGCTGGCCCCCGGTCACAGGGAGCTGGTTCTTGCAAATTTTGATCTACTTTCTCAAGGAGTCACGGTGACCACCACCGCTTCTTTCTCAGATGGTGTCGGCGGTTCGCATCCCGGTCCTTCCGGTGAATCGCAAACCGACGATGCATTGAACGAAAAAGGTTTTGCCCGGGTGAACAAGCCCGTATTCATCACCTCGGGCGTGCTCATTGTCGGGTTTGTTCTCTGGTCGGCGTTCTTCCCGGGCCAGGCAGAAAAAGTGATCTTCGGGTCAATGGACTGGATCGGAGCGAACTTGGGGTGGTACTACGTGCTCACCGCCGGTCTCATCGTGCTGTTCGTGCTCGTTGTCGCACTGAGCAGATTCGGTGATATCCGCATGGGCCCGGACCATTCACGGCCGCAGTACAGCCTGTTCACGTGGGCCTCGATGCTGTTCGCAGCCGGGATTGGCGTGGACTTGATGTTCTTCGCCATCGCGGGCCCAGCGACGAACTTCGCCACTCCCCCAGATGTCGCCCCGATGTCGGACGAGGCCGCCCGCATGGCCCCGATCTGGACGATCTTCCACTACGGCGTGCCGGGGTGGTCAATGTACGCGCTCATGGGCGTGGCGTTGGGTTTGGCAGCCTACCGCTACCACCTGCCGTTGTCGCTGCGCTCGGCTATTGCGCCGCTGTTCGGCAAGCGCGTCAAGGGCGCTGCCGGTGACGCGGTGGATGTCACCGCCACGATCGGCACGATCTTCGGTATCGCGACTTCTCTCGGTATCGGCGTGGTCTTCCTCAACTACGGTTTGTCGTCGCTATTCGGCATTCCGAACAACATCACTGTGTGGACGGCACTGATTGTCGTCTCTGTGGCGATCTCCATCGTCTCCTCGGTGTCTGGCGTCGACAAAGGCATCCGGTTCCTCTCGGAACTCAACGTCTACTTAGCGCTGGGCATGCTGGCGTGGATCCTCATCACCGGGCAGACGGCGACATTGCTCACGCAGTTAGTGCAAAACGTCGGCGACTCGATCTCCCGCTTCCCCGGCATGCTGCTGGAAACCTTCGGCTATACCGCCGGCATGAGCGACTACCCGGCCGGGCAGTGGCTGCAGGACTGGACCCTGTTCTTCTGGGCCTGGTGGATCGCCTGGACTCCGTTTGTCGGGCTCTTCCTCACCCGCATCTCCCGCGGCCGCACGCTACGCGAGTTCATTCTCGGTGTGCTGCTTGTGCCGCCGGGGTTCATTGTGCTGGTCATTTCTATCTTCGGTAATTCCGCGCTGCGTTTCTTCCGTGACGGCGACACCGACTTCCTGAATGAGGCGCTGGAAGTGCCAGAATCCGGTTTCTACAACCTGCTGCAGCAATACCCGGGTGCCACGTTCCTCATCGGGCTCGCCGTTATCGTCGGGCTGCTGTTCTACATCACGTCGGCCGACTCCGGTTCGTTGGTGATGGCGAACATGACCTCGCACGCGACGAAAGGAGATTCTGACGGTGCTCCGTGGCTGCGCATTGTGTGGGCTGTCATCATCGGTGTGCTCACTCTCGCGATGCTGCTTATCGACGGTGTGTACACCCTCCAAGCAGCCACCGTCCTTATCGGACTGCCCTTTTCGGTCGTGATGTACCTACTCATGGCTTCCGTGATGAAGGTGCTGCGCGCGGAGAAGTGGGCGATGGAATCCCAGGAGCGTGCACTGGCATCGCGGGCCGCGGCACCTGCCGGCACCGGGGAAGACTCGAAATACTGGAAGAAGCGGCTCGCCCGCCACATATCGTGGCCAACAAGCGATCAAGCCAGGGACTTCATTGGCTCCAGCGCCCAGCCCGCGCTGCGTGAGGTCTATCTGGAGATGCGCAACATGGGCCTGGATGCGACCTTCATTGAGGGGGTAGATGAGGAAAATCAGCTTCCGTTCATCGACTTGAACGTCAAATTCGATGAGCAGGACGATTTCAAATACCAGCTATGCCCCGTTGCCTACGAGATGCCGGGTTATGCCGTCGGCGCGGAAGACGACCAAGACTTCTTCTACCGCGTAGAGGTCTTCGACGCCCGCGGCACCCGCGGCCACAATGTCATGGGATACACCTCAGACCAGCTGATTTCTGATGTCTTGAATTACTACGACCAACACCGTCTCTACATGGACATGGCCGGAGACGACTTCGGAACCGTCATCGCTGATACCACCGTCGCTGCACCGACCACGTGGGAGGATGCCGGAGCATCGGCCCCGGAGGCGGACACACAAGGATCTGTACCCTCGGGAACGTATCCACAGTAGAGAGCGCAAGAGACAGCCCTCTAGAAATTAAGGATCGAAAGGACACGGCATATGCCGGAAACTGCAACTTTGTTCATTGACGGACAATGGGTGGCCGCTTCTAACGGGGCGACGCGCACAATCATCTGCCCCGCCGACGGTTCCGAGGTCGGTGTCGTGTCGGAAGGCACCTCGGACGACGCCAACCGTGCAGTTGAGGCTGCCCGCGCAGCCTTCGACAAGGGTGAATGGCGTAATACGCCTGCTTCGGAGCGCGGTGATTTCCTGATTCGGGTGGCCGAGGAAATTGGGCGGCGCAAAGCGGACTTCGCCAAGGCGGAGGCTCTCGACACGGGCAAGCGCCTCGTGGAGGCCGAGGGCGACATGGACGACATTGCCGGCTGCTTCCGTTACTTCGGCAAGATCGCGGACTCCAACCCCGGCAGGTTGGTCGATGCCGGAGACGACTCCGTGATCGACCGCGTCGTGTACGAGCCCATCGGAGTGTGCGGAATGATCACCCCGTGGAACTTCCCGCTGTTGCAGGCTGCGTGGAAGATCGCTCCGGCCCTGGCAACCGGTAACTCCTTCGTGATCAAACCGTCGGAACTGACCCCGCACACGACGCTGCTCATCACGGAGGTGCTCGATGACCTCGGCCTGCCGAAGGGTGTGGCCAACGTTGTCACCGGTGACGGCGCCAACGTTGGTTCCGTGCTCTCCTCCCACCCAGAAATCAACTTGGTGTCTTTCACGGGCGGGCTGGAGACGGGCCGGATCATCGCCAAGACAGCCGCAGAGGGCGTGAAGAAGGTCGCTCTTGAGCTCGGCGGGAAAAACCCCAACGTCATTTTCGCCGATGCCGACTACGACGCGGCGCTGGATAACGCGCTCAACGCCGGATTCATGGATTCCGGCCTGGTGTGCTCCGCGGGCACGCGCCTCGTGATCCACGAGTCCATCGCGGAAAAGTTCGTCGATGACCTCGTCGGGCGCGCGAAGGACATCGTCATGGGCGGTCCCTTCGACGAGCAGGCTGAAACCGGCCCGCTGATTTCGAAGGAGCACCGCGACAAGGTCACCGACTATGTTCAGCGCGGCATCGATGCCGGTGCGCGGCTGCGCTGCGGCGGCGACTGGGGCGGCCCAGAACACGAGAACGGCTACTTCTACTCCCCCACCGTTCTGGACCAGTGCGCCAGCGACAACCCCGCCGTGCAGGAGGAAGGCTTTGGCCCGGTCATCACCGTAGAGACCTTCAGCACGGAAGAAGAGGCCGTCGCGATTGCCAACGACACCGACTACGGTCTTGCCGGCGCAGTCTGGACCTCTGACATGGGCGTTGCCAACCGCGTTTCCCGTGCCCTGCAGCACGGCACCATCTGGATCAACGACTACCACCCCTACATCCCGCAGGCGGAGTGGGGCGGGTTCAAAATGTCTGGCATCGGCCGCGAGCTCGGTGTCGCCGGCCTGGAGGAGTACACGCAGGCAAAGCACATCTATCACAACACTGAACCTGTTGTGACCGGCTGGTTCCCCAACAAGCAGAACTAGAAGGAGACCCCACCTATGAACCTGTCTGACGCACGCGAATCCTACGACTACATCGTCATCGGCGGCGGTTCCTCCGGAGCGGCTGTCGCCTCCCGCTTGTCGGAGAACCCGGATGTCACCGTCGCACTGCTCGAGGCCGGCCCCGACGACCGCGAGCACGACGAGGTGCTGAGCCTGAAGCGTTGGCCGGAGCTTCTCGAATCCGGCCTGGACTGGGACTACCCGATTGAGGAGCAGGAAAACGGCAACTCCTTCATGCGCCACGCCCGCGCGAAGGTGCTGGGCGGCTGCTCCTCTCACAACTCCTGCATCGCGTTCCACCCGCCGGCTGAAGACATGGAGCTGTGGGAGAAGCTCGGCGCTAACGGCTGGGCCCCGGAGAACATCACGCCGCTGATCAAGAAGATGGAGACCAACTCCCGCGACGGCGAGCAGTACGGCCACGATGGCCCCGTGCAGCTCATGGATGTTCCGCAGAATGACCCGGTGGGGGTTGCCGTACTCGATGCCTGCGAGGAGGCGGGGCTGCCGCGCAAGCCGTTCAACACCGGTGAGACGGTCACCCACGGCGCGAACTTCTTCCAAATCAACTCCCACGCCGACAACACCCGCGGCTCCTCGGCGGTGTCCTACCTGCACCCGAACGAGGACCGGGAGAACCTGGACATCATCACCCGCGCCTGGGTCACGCGCATCCTCTTCAGCGACGACAACACCGCCACCGGTGTCGAACTGCTTGCCGACGTGTTCAACCGCAAGACCACGATCACCGCGAACAAGGAGATCATCGTCTCTGCCGGCGCGATCAACACCCCACAGCTGCTCATGCTCTCTGGCATCGGCCCGCGCGAGCACCTCGAGGAGTTCGGTATCGATGTGCTTGTCGACGCTCCCGGTGTCGGCGAGAACCTCCAGGACCACCCGGAAGCTGTCATCCAGTTCGAGTCCAACGTGCCGATGGTGCGCGACTCGACCCAGTGGTGGGAGATCGGCATCTTCACCCGGATCGAGGGCGACACCGACCTACCGGACCTGATGATGCACTACGGGTGCACCCCATTTGACATGCACACCGCACGCCAGGGTTACCCGCAGGCCGACGAAGCGTTCGCGCTGACACCGAACGTCTGCCACGCCCGCTCCCGCGGCACTGTGAAGCTGCGCTCCAACGACTACCGCGACAAGCCGAAGGTCGATCCGCGCTACTTCACGGATGAAGAGGGCTACGACATGCACATCGCCGTCGAGGGCATCAAGCTGGCCCGCAAGATCGCGGCGCAGCCGGCCCTGAAGGACATTGTCAAGCGCGAGCTGTCCCCCGGCCCGGAGGCGCAGACGGACGAAGAGATCGCGGACTACATCCGCAAGACCCACAACACCGTCTACCACCCGGTGGGAACAGTACGTATGGGCTCTGCCGATGACCCGATGTCGCCGGTCGACCCAGAGCTGCGCGTCAAGGGCACAAGGAACCTGCGTGTCGCCGACGCGTCCGTGATGCCGCAGATCGTGGCAGTCAACCCGAACATCACCTGCTACATCATCGGTGAGCGCGCCGCCCAGCTGATCGCCGGCGAGTAATCCTCCCGGCCGTCACACCGGCCCCAGCAACGAAAAGGTTCCCTGCCTGGAAGGGCGGGGAACCTTTTCACGTCGATAAGCGAGCGCTTAAGCGTTCTTCTCCTCAACGCGCTTGATCGCCTCGTCAGCGACCATCTCCTGGATGCCCATGTCCAGCTCGGAGGTGAAGCCGACGCAGGAGCAGTTGATTTCGCCGAGGACGTAGGTGTCCTCGCCGGTCTCGTCATCGTCGGCGAGCATGAAGTCGGCGGTCCAGATCAGCGGGATGTTGTCGCCGCCGAGGTTCTCGGCGATGACCGGGCGGGCCTCGGCGAACATGTCGACGAGCTCCTGCCACTCTTCCGGCTTCTGGTAGGTGTACTTTGCGCCGGAGAACAGGGTCGCGGAGAAAGCGTCGCCGCCCTCAGCCGGCTTTTTGTGCACGACGAAGACCGGGTGCGGGCCGACGAGCAGGATGCGAATCTCGCCCTCGACGATGCGTGGCATGAAGCGCATGTCCACGAGCATGCCGTTGTCGCCGATGATGTACTGGTCGCAGAAGTCCATGAACTCGCCCAGCTCGCGCTCCTCGGTGTGGTTGTCCACAGCCTCGGTGCACTTGAGCTTGGTGTCCAGCGGCAGCGCGGTGCCCGGCTCGACAGACTCTGCCAGGGACTCGTCGGCGAGGCGGACGCGCCAGATGCCGGAGCCGGTGGAGCCGCGGTTCTGCTTCAGCACGCGCTCGCCGTAGGAAAGGGAAGTCGGGAAGGTCTCGTGGAAGGACTCGACGTCGTAGTAAGCGGCGGTGTCTTCCGGGACGAGGTCGGTCTTGTTCAGCTTGACCAGGGCGTCCTTCGCGCCGTAGGAGATCATCTCTGCCGGGGTGGACATGCCCACCAGGCCAGCCTCGGACAGGCGGGTCAGCAGGTCGAAGTAGCCCTTCTCGCCACCGGGGATGTTGCCCGGGTTGACGCGGGAGATGTAGCCGTCGAAGTTCTCGGAAACGTAGTTGAAGATGTCGTCGGACCACTCGGGGCGGAAGAAGACCACCTCGGAGTGCCAGCCCTTGTCCTTGATGGAGTTGACAATCGGCATGGTGTCGCGACGGTGACCGTCGAAGTACTTGTCAGAACCGCCCTCAACCTCGAAGACGACGATAGCCTTGTGCACGTGAGATTCCCTTTCGATCTGTGCTTGTACGTCTGCGGACCTCCACCGGGAAAAGGGTGATCCGCCCCTGAGATTAAGCCCTTCTTCAGGTCGTTGCTCAGCGAGTGACGGGGATAGTAATTAACTTCACACCGGGTGTTCATCACACTAAATGCGCTCGGCAGGAATGGTTGACGAGTAAGGTAGGGCAGTGACCGTTTCCAAGCCGTAGAGGAATCTCGCATGGCCATAGCATTTGACCCATTTCCTCAGTTCCAGGACTTTGCCCACCCGGAGAGGTTCGTCTCCGCGTCGTGGCTGTCGGCCCGCCTGGGGGTCGACGGTTTGCGGGTGGTGGAGTCGGACGAGGACGCGTTCTTGTACGACATCGGGCACATTCCCGGGGCGGTGCGCATTGACTGGCACCGCGACTTGAACGATCCGGTGCAGCGCGATTTCATCGACGGGGAAGCCTTTGCCGCGCTCATGGATGCCCGCGGCATCAGCCGCGATGACACGGTGGTGGTCTACGGCGACCGCAACAACTGGTGGGCTGCCTACACCGCGTGGGTGTTTGAGCTGTTCGGCCACCCCGACGTGCGCCTGCTCGACGGCGGGCGCGACGCGTGGATGGGCGAAGAGCGCGACACCTCTTTCGCTGTGCCCGAGTACCCGGCGCAGGGCTACCCCGTGGTCGAGCGCGACGACAGCACGTGGCGCAGCTTCGTGGAGCACGTCCGGTCGCGGCCCGAGGACACATTGCTTATCGACGTCCGCGGCCCCGAATACTTCGCCGGCGCCGAGGTTGAAGTAGCCCCGGATTCCAACTGCGCCTCCCCTGTGTTGCGCCACGGCCACATTCCGGGTGCTGTGAACCACCCGTGGGGTGACTCCGTCCACCCCAACGGACGCGTGAAAGACCGCGAGTCCATCGCCGCCGCCTACACTGATGTGCCCGCCGGTGCTCCGGTGATCACCTACTGCAGTGCCGGTCAGTCCGCCGCCCACACCTGGTACATCCTCCGCCACGTGCTGGGCGTGGAGAACGTCTCGCTTTACGACGGATCCTGGTACGAATGGGGCAACATGGTCCGCATGCCGATTGAGCGGGACACAGAGTAAGCGGCTGCTTGGGGTGCGGGGGAAACGTCGATAAGCGTTTTTGCGATTAGTCATCCGTAACTGCCCGGTTGAAGTTCAGCTGTGCTTGCGCTGTGCTTTACCCTTGGCGATAACTGTCTGTACACCCGGCTAGAAGGAAGATCCCCGTGACAATCTCGAAGGTTCTCATTGCCAACCGTGGCGAAATCGCCGTGCGCGTGATCCGCGCCGCGAAAGACGCCGGCATCGCATCCGTCGCTGTCTACGCGGAGCCGGACGCGGACGCCCCGTTCGTGGGCCTGGCTGATGAGGCGTTCGCGCTCGGCGGGGCCACCGCCGCCGATTCCTACCTGAGCTTCGACCGGATCATTGGTGCCGCCCAGGCCTCCGGTGCGGACGCGATCCACCCCGGGTACGGCTTCTTGTCCGAGAACGCCGATTTCGCCCGCCGCGTTATCGACGAAGGCTTCACCTGGATCGGCCCCTCGCCGGAGGCCATCGCGCTGCTGGGCGACAAGGTCGAGGCCCGCCGCATCGCCGAGAAGGTCGGCGCCCCGATGGCACCGGGCACTAAAGAGCCGGTCAGCTCGGTCGACGAGGTTCTCGCGTTCGCCGACGAGCACGGTCTGCCCGTGGCCATCAAGGCCGCATTCGGTGGCGGCGGCCGCGGCATGAAGGTCGCCCACACCCGCGAAGAGATCCCCGAGCTGTTCGAGTCCGCCACGCGCGAGGCCGTCGCAGCGTTCGGCCGCGGCGAGTGCTTCGTCGAGCGCTACCTCGACCGCGCCCGCCACGTCGAAGCCCAGGTGCTTGCCGACGTTCACGGCAACGTCATCGTCGCCGGCACCCGCGACTGCACCCTGCAGCGCCGCTTCCAGAAGCTCGTGGAGGAAGCTCCTGCACCGTTCTTGTCCGATGCTCAGCGCGAGGCGATTCACTCCTCTGCCAAGGCCATCGTGAAAGAAGCCGGCTACCACGGTGCTGGCACCGTCGAATACCTGGTCAGCCCTGCCGACGAGCAGAACCCGGAGGGCATCATCTCCTTCCTGGAGGTCAACACCCGCCTGCAGGTCGAGCACCCCGTCACCGAGGAGACCGCAGGCATCGACCTGGTACGCGAGCAATTCCGTATTGCGAACGGCGAGAAGCTGCGCCACACCGAGGATCCGGCCCCGCGCGGCCACTCCATCGAGTTCCGCATCAACGGCGAGGACCCGGGCATGAACTTCATGCCGGCACCGGGCACGATCTCCCGCTATGTCGAGCCCGCCGGCACCGGCATCCGCGTCGACTCCGGCGTGCGCACCGGCAATGTGATCGGCGGCCAGTTCGACTCCATGCTGGCCAAGCTCATTGTCACCGGTGAGACCCGCGAGGAAGCCATCCAGCGCGCCCGCCGTGCTCTCGACGAGTTCATCGTCGACGGCCTGCCCACCGTGATCCCCTTCCACCGCGCAGTGCTGAACGACCCAGCCTTCATCGGCGACGAGAACGGTTTCGGCGTCTACACCCGCTGGATCGAGGAGGAGTTCACCGCCGAGATCCCGCCGTATACCGACGATGAGGAAGAAGGCGAGGAGCCGGGCACAAAGCGCACCTACGCCGTGGAGATCGACGGCCGTCGTGTCGAGGTCGCCCTTCCCGCTTCGCTCGTGATCGGTGGCAGCGGTAAGCGCAAGGCCAAGAAGCGCCGCAATTCCGCGGCAGCCCTGTCCGGCGATGCCGTGCCCGCCCCGATGCAAGGCACGGTGGTCAAGGTGAACGTCGCAGAGGGCGACACCGTCAACGAGAGCGATATCCTCCTCGTGCTCGAGGCCATGAAGATGGAAAACCCCGTCAAGGCGCACAAGTCCGGCACCGTGAAGGGGCTCGCTGTTGAGCAGGGCGATCAGGTGAATAAGACCGCCGTGCTCCTAGAAATCCGCTAACTACTGGTTGGCGTACGGGTCGCACCGCTTTCCGGGGAGGGTTCAAGCTCTTCCCCCGGTGTTTCTCTTATGCCCAGCCAGCCGGGACAAGCCCCAGCAGCGAGATAATGGAGTAGATGAACGCCGCCACGTAGACGATGATGATGAGCGCCTGGATGACGGTGTTGTCTACTCCGCGCACCTGCCACACCGGAGTCTGATCCCCGTTCGCCCGGGCGCGGCGAAGCAGCAACACGGGAACGACCGACATGATGGCGCCAGCGAAACCGCCGGCGTAAGTCAGCGCAGAGACGAAACCGCCAAGGCCCGCCACGGCAATCACGAGAGGCGGAAGCACCGTCAGTCCAGTTGCGGCGAGACGCTGCCACCCGTGTTCCGGCCAATGGAAGATGTCCAGCACGTTGCGCATCGCAGTGAAGCCGATGGCCAAGAAGGACGTGAACATGGCCAGCAGCGCGAACAAGTTGGCCATGTAGTAAGCCGCAGTCCCGAGTTTCTCGCCCCAGGCGATGGTGACCACCTCAGTCACCTCGGTGCCCAGCAGGCCGAGCGCCGCGAACGGCACAGCCGCGAGGGTGAACGCGGTGATGCACATGCCCGCGATGATCGCTTTCGGCAGTATTTCCGGCTTGGTGGCGGCCATGCCGCGCGCCATCTCCGGCACCACGTACTGGGCCAGGAATGTGAACACGGCCAGATTCATGATCGGGATGATGAAGTAGGGCTTGAGCACCCAAAGGTTCGCGGGCTCAATGCCGGGACCGGCGATTGTCCACACCACCAGCGTGAAGATGATGATCGCCATGCCGCTGGTGATCAGCCCTTCCACCTTCCCTGTGGCTTGCAGGCCCTTCCACATGATGAAGGCACCCAGGGCATAGAAGATCAAGGTGCCCGCCAAGGAAGGCAGGTTGAACAGGTTGTGCATGAGATTGCCGGAGCCGGATGCGTACGCAATCAATGCACCGACGCTGTTGACCATGATCGCGGTGAAGACGAGGAAGCGGCCGGTCTGACCCAGGTACTTCTCCGCCAAGCCGGACAACTGGAGCGGCTCTTTTGTCCGGAGGGAGACTTCCGCGACGTAGAGCATGGAAATAGTGGTCAGGGTGCCTGCGATCGCGAGCGCCACCACTAGAGCGAGGAAGCCGCCGTTGCGGGCCGCGTACGGCAGGGAGAGAATTCCGGCGCCAATGTTGGTGCCGAAGATCAGGGCTACGCCCTTCCAGAAACCGAGGGCGTGACCCGCTTCATCGGAACGGGCAGATTCGTCGTCGCGCAACGGCGCGTGCACAGAAGTGGTTGATGACATAGCGAGAATGTAGCAACAACTTGACCGGGGTCACACTTGAGGTCCTATGTGGCCCAGATGTCACCCCGGTCCGTGCGTCGTCAACTGCGCGGAACGCGCTGGTTCTACTGGTTGGCGTACGGGTCGCGGACACCGATGTACTGCACCTCGGTGTACTCGTCGATGCCCTCTGCTCCGCCTTCGCGGCCCAAGCCGGAGTGCTTCACGCCGCCGAACGGGACAGCTGCATTGGAGACGACACCGGCGTTGAAGCCGACGATGCCGAATTCCAGGCCGTCAGCCAACCGCCACATGCGGTCCGGGTCCTCCGAATAGACGTAGGAGGCGAGGCCGTATTCGGTGGAATTGGCCAGCTCGATCACCTCGTCCTCATCGCTGAACTCGTAGACCGATGCGACCGGCCCGAAGATCTCTTCCTTGAAGATCCGGGAATCAGTGCTGGCGCCACGCAGGACCGTCGGTTGGAAGAAGTAGCCATCACCCTCAGCGGCACCGCCGCCAGTGAGAACCTCGGCGCCGTTCTGTTTCGCGTCTTCCACGAGCGCGGCGACATTCTTGCGTGCCTTCTCCTCGATCAGCGGGCCGACGTTGACGCCCTCGTCGAGGCCGTTGCCCACGGTGAGCGCTTCCATCGCCGCGACGAGCTTCTCGGTGAACTCATCGGCGATGCTCTCGTGCACGAGGAAACGGTTCGCCGCAGTGCAGGCCTCGCCGATATTGCGCATCTTCGCTGCCATTGCGCCGGTGATCGCCTGCTCAATGTCCGCGTCCTCAAAGACGATGAACGGCGCGTTGCCACCAAGCTCCATGGAGGTGCGCAACACTGAATCAGCTGCCTGCTTCATCAGGATCTTGCCCACCGCCGTTGAGCCTGTGAAGGAGACCTTGCGCAGACGCGGGTCCGCGATGAGAGGCTCGGAGATAGCTGCCGGATCGGTACCGCAGACAACGTTGAGCACACCTGCCGGTAGGCCTGCCTCAACCATGGTCTGAACGAAGTAGTAGGTGGTCAGCGGCGTAAGCTCAGCCGGCTTGAGCACCATCGTGCAGCCCGCAGCGATCGCCGGGGCGATCTTGCGGGTCGCCATCGCCAGCGGGAAGTTCCACGGGGTGATCAGCAGGCACGGGCCGACCGGCTTGCGCCGAGTGACCATGCGGATGCCGCCCTCTGGCACTTCCTGGGAGCGGCCGTACTGACGGACGGTCTCTTCGGCGAACCAGCGCAGGTATTCCGCGCCGTACTTCACCTCACCGCGTGCTTCCGCCAGCGGCTTACCCATTTCTAGAGTCATGAGCGTGGCGAATTCCTCGGTGCGTTCGGTGACCAGATCGTACGCACGTCGCAGGATCTCACTGCGCTCGCGGGCCGGGGTGCGTGCCCAGTCCTTTTGCACCTCGACCGCAGCGTCTAGCGCCGCAACCGCGTCGTCGCTATTCGCGGACTGGAGTGTCACCAGGACTTCGCCGGTGGCCGGGTTCTCCACATCGAATGTCTCGTTGGTGGACGCGTCACGCCACTGGCCACCGATAAACAGACCGGTGGGCAGGGAATCGAGCAGTTGTGCAGTATCGACAGCGCCGTTGGAATCAGCCATGATCTCGCCTTTCGTAGATTGATTTCGCCGGTGTTCAGCGAACTGGCTCACGCCAGCCTTTTCTCGAAAACACGCTATACCGCTGCAGGCTACTCAGCGTACGGTTGCCGCACGCCCCCGTTCAGGGGCATTGAAAACGCCAAACTCCTGTGCTAGGAGTTCGATCCTGCAGCGTTGAGCAGCACAAGAATCTCCGCGCGGCCGAGCGGGTCATCCAAAGGCAACCCGTAGCGTTGCTCGGCGCGGTCGATGCGCGCCTTCAGGGTGTGTCTGTGAATGCTGAGAGACTCAGCGGCAGCACGGATCTCGCAACCATGCACCAAATAGGCTTGGACTGCATCGAGCAGGGCTGGGTCATCCTCTGCGAGCGGCGCGAGCACTTCCTTATAGCGGCGGGACAGCACTTGCCTGACCCCCGTGTCTTCCGTCCAGTCGAGCCGCCGAGGGAGATATTCGTCGACGGTGCCCGGCGGAAGCGCGCGCGCACGGTCGAGCAATGCCTGCAGCTCGTCACGGCCTAGCTCGCGCCAGGACTGTTGCCGACCGGACAAGACGCGCAGCCGGGCCCCGAAATCACCGATAAGCTCCGTCACGGCGGCCTCGGAGATCACCCTGCGTGATAAGAACACGAAGCCGTCCGGGGCGAGTCTTACATGCGCCAACGGGTTGTCGCGCAGATTGAGTCCTTCATCCAAACGAGCTAGCGACCTGTTAGACGCGGCCTTATTCGCGGCGACGATCGCGACTGGGACGACAGCCCCGTCAGCGTCCGCGGCACGATCCAGCAAACGCGCGGCTGCTGGAGAAGCCTCCTGGCCTTCGAGAAAAGTCTCTAGGGCCGACCCGTGCAGTTGCGTTTCCGCGCTCCTGAGCGCCTGCGGATCTCTCAATACGATTTCCGCGAGCCCCACGAAATGCTTCACGGCACTGCGCGCGAGCGGCGGCAGAGGGCGCGGGGAATCCACCACAGCGACGAAGTATTTTCCTCCCATCGCCCGCATCCGCTGGACGATCATGGTGCGGTTCTCCGTCCGGTACGCGCGGCTCCGCCCGCTATCGGCAACGGCCAGACGAAGGGCCTTCAACGCGCGCTCCGTTGGCTTCGCAGGGGCTGAGGAGATGATTCTGCCGGTGTTGTCCCCGATCAGCACATCGGCGCCGACTGCTGTCCGGGTGCGTCCAACGAGTGCATCGACTCCGCCATTCCATGCTGCGCGGTTGAGACCTTCCGCAGCCTCGAGAATCTCGTTGGCCGCGACTGCTTGCAATCGCGCATACTCCTCCCCCACCACCTTTGAGATCAAGGCGAAGGGGGTCGCCCGCGGCACCTCGAATAGCGGCAGAGCCGCGTCGGCGCAGGCCCGGATGAGGGCGGGAGGAATCTCGGCATGCTGCAGCCCCGTACCGAAGCCAAGGGCCGCCACCCCGGACTCTTTCAACTGCTCCACGTAGTGAGCGATGCCTGCTTCATCGTCCGGCTGAATGCGCAGGCCCAACGTGAGAATGACAGAGAAAGGCCGGAAGAACTCAGCGGTCTCCACAATCTCACTGGCTTGGACAGACTCGAATCGCCCCCGCCTGAGGTCTCCGACGGGGTCGAGGTTCAAGGCTCTGATTCCGTACAACCAACTGAGATCTAGGAGATCAACGGCGGTCTCCCACTCGGGATGACCGCTTCGTGCGTCGTCAAGCACATCCTTGCTCATGGACACAGTGTAGAAGTTTCACGAAGAAGATCGACACTGTGTCGGTTGCTTTGAGGGTGGGCGGGGGACGGATACTACAGCCACGAACCACTGTCCGTTTTCGGGCAGCCCGCTGGATTGAATTGGAAAGGAACCCGCACCATGCAGGATCTCGAGTATCGCCTCCCCCAGGTCCGTCGAATCGACACCGAGCTGCCGGGACCGGCAAGCGCAGAACTGGACAAGCGCCGCGCAGCGAGCGTGGCCTCCGCCTTGAGCCCGGGCTTGCCCGGCTACATCGTCGACGCCGACGGTGGTGTGCTTGTCGACGCCGATGGCAACTCCTTCGTCGACTTCGCATCCGGCATCGCTGTGACCTCGGTGGGCGCTTCCAATAAGCGTGTTGCAAGCGCAGTCGCCGATGCCGCCGGCCACTTCACTCACACCTGCTTCATGGTCAGCCCCTACGAGAGCTACCTGCAGGTCGCTGAGCTGCTCAACGAGTTGACCCCAGGCGATTTCGAGAAGCGCACTGTCCTGTTCAACTCCGGTGCGGAGGCAGTGGAGAACGCCGTGAAGATCGCCCGCTCCCACACCCGCAAGACGGGTGTGGCCGTTTTCGACTACGCCTACCACGGCCGCACCAACCTGACGATGGCCATGACGGCGAAGAATAAGCCGTACAAGTCGACCTTCGGACCGTTCGCCAGCGAGGTGCACCGCGCGCCAATGTCTTACCCGCTGCGCGACGGCCTGAAGGGCCCGGAAGCCGCTGAGCGCACCATCCGTTTCCTCGAGCAGAATGTCGGCGCCGAGAACCTCGCCTGCGTGGTCATCGAGCCAATCCAGGGCGAGGGTGGCTTCATCGAGCCGGCCGAAGGCTTCCTGCCCGCCATCGTCGACTGGTGCCGCGAGAACAACGTCGTCTTCGTCGCCGACGAGATCCAGGCCGGCTTCTGCCGTTCGGGCGAGTGGTTCTCCTCCAGCTTCGAAGGCATCGAGCCGGACCTGGTCACTACCGCAAAGGGCATCGCCGGCGGCATGCCGCTGTCCGCTGTGACCGGCCGCGCCGAGATCATGAACGCCCCGATGGCCGGCGGTTTGGGTGGCACCTACGGCGGCAACCCGGTGGCCTGCGCGGCCGCTATCGCCGCGATCGAGGAGATGAAGGAGCACAACCTCGCTCTGCGCGCCAAGGAGATCGCCGAGATCATCCACGAGGAGCTCGACCCGCTGACCGAGCTGGACGAGGTCGCTGAGATCCGCGGCCGCGGCGCGATGATCGCTATGGAGCTCGTCACCAAGGACGGCAAGCCGAACGCTGAGCTGACCGCCAAGGTCGCCGCCGAATGCAAGGCTGCTGGCGTGCTCATCCTCACATGCGGCCTCGACGGAAATGTCGTCCGCCTCCTGCCGTCGCTGGTCATCCCAGAGGAGCTGCTCCGCGACGGCCTGCGTGTCATGGCTGAGGCCGTGCGCAACAACGCCTAATTACAGCTAGTTGGACGGATCCGTAATTCCGTCCAACAGATCTTTCAGGCCAGCTTCAAAAGGCTGGTCGGCATAAGGGTTAGCGTCATGCTGACCCTTTTTTGCTGCCCGGGCACGCATGGCATCCGCCACTCGGCGCAACTCCGCGTGTTCCGGGGAAATCGCGGCGGGATCGAAGAGGTCCGCCGGCGCAGTAGCATCCCATGCGGAGCCGTAGATGAAGGATTCGAGCGCGATGATGCGCTCCATCACCTTCTCGTGCGGGCAGCCGGCGGCAGAGACTGCGCGAGCGACGATCTCGTACATTTCCTGGGTACGTGGCGAATCGCCGATGGGCTGCCGTGCGATGACCGGGATCAACGGGGTATGCCCGGCGAACACATCGCGGTAAGAGTGTGCCCACGCCTCGAGCGCCTCCCGGTAGCCTTCGCCTGCGGCGATGGCGTGCTGCAGCGATGTGACGTCGACAAGCTGCATGACCGCATCCTGGAGCAAATAAAGCAGCTCTCCCTTGCCCGAGATGTGGTTGTACAAAGCGCTGGGCGCCACCCCGATTTCGCGAGCTACTGCGGCCATTGTCAACGTCTCGTAGCCCCGTTCGGAGGCAATACTTAGTGCGGCGAAACCAATTTTTTCGCGACTGACCAGGGGTTCAGCCGGGCGACCACGTTCATTTCCCATGTGACCCTTCCTTCTACCCGAACTCGAATGTATCCTGAATCACACCATTAATGAATGGCGTTCATTACCCGCGACGGTCGGATCCATCCGGCCTCAAGAACAGGAGCAGAAGCATGAATCCTAGCGCACAACGCACAGAAATCGAGCGCGACGTTGTCGTCGTCGGCGCTGGCCCTGCGGGCCTGATGGCGGCACGCACCCTGTCCAAGGCCGGCAAGTCCGTTGCCGTCCTCGAGGCGCGCGAGCGAGTCGGTGGCCGCACATGGAACGGCCGCGTGCGCGACGACAACGGCGTCGACCACTTCGTCGAGCTCGGCGGTCAGTGGATCTCCCCCGACCAGACCCGCCTCATCGAGCTTGTCGACGAGCTGGGCCTGTCCACCTTCCAGCGTTACCGCGAAGGCAAGTCCATCTACCTCTCCCCCAACGGTGAGCGCCACGAGTACGAGGGCCCGGTCTTTCCGGCTGCCGACAGCACTCAGGCCGAGATGGACAAACTGATCAAGATTCTCGACGATTTGGCAGCCGAGATCGGAGCCAAGGAGCCGTGGGCGCACCCGAAGGCCGCGGAGCTCGACTCCATCTCCTTCCGTCACTGGCTCGAGCAGCAGTCCGACGACGAAGAGGCGATCGACAACATCTCCATCTACGTCGCGTCCGGCATGCTGACCAAGCCGTCCTTCACGTTCTCCGCCCTGCAGGCCGTGCTGATGGCCGCCTCCGCTGGCTCCTTCTCCAATCTCGTGGATGAGGACTTCATCCTCGACCGCCGTGTCGAAGGCGGCATGATGTCTGTCTCCGAGACCCTGGCCGCAGAGCTCGGCGACGATGTCTTCTTGGGCACCCCGGTCCGCGAGATCCAGTGGGCTCAGCCTGACCCGTCCACCGAAGACAGCCTGAACAACGTCAAGCCGGACGTGCGCAACGGCATCCCGAACAACGGCGAGCCGGGTGAGGTCACCGTCGTCTCCGACCAGGTGACCGTCCGCGCCAAGAACGTCGTCATCGCTGTTCCGCCGAACCTGTACAACCGCATTTCCTACGCCCCGCCGATGCCGCGCGACCTGCATATCGCCCACCAGCACATCTCCATGGGCCTGGTCATCAAGGTGCACGCCATTTACGAAACGCCGTTCTGGCGCGACAAGGGCCTGTCCGGCACCGGCTTCGGTGGCGGTCGTCTGGTCCAGGAGGTCTACGACAACACCAACCGCGGCCAGAACATCGCTGGTGGCACCGCGGGCGAAGAGGACGCCTACGGCACGCTCGTGGGCTTCGTCTCCGATGTCTACGCCGAGGAGATGTGGCACTTGCCGGAGGAAGAGCGCAAGCAGCGCATTTTGTCCGCCATGGCCGAGTACCTGGGGCCGGAGACCATGGAGCCGATCGCGTTCTACCTCTCCGACATGGCTGCTGAGGAGTGGACTCGTGGCGCCTACGCCACCAGCTACGACCTGGGCGGCCTGTCCCGCTGGGGCCACCTGCAGAACCAGCCGGTCGGACCGATCCACTTCGCCTGCTCCGATATCGCCGACGAGGGCTACCAGCACGTCGACGGCGCTATCCGCCAGGGCGAGCGCGCTGCGAACGCCATCCTCGATAACGGATAGGAATAGGTGATATGACACAACCGTCACCACAACCCACTGACCAGGGACCGGCGAAGATCCTGGTCGGATACCTCGCCACTCCGTCCGGCAGCGATGCCTTGAACCTCGGCATCGGCCTGGCGCGGAGTTGGAATGCCGACCTCGAGATCGCGATGGTCGTCCCCCACTCCGAGGCACATTCCGGCACGTACCCGCACACACGGGCGCATGAGACGGTGATCAGCCGCAAGCTGAGCACATGGCTGGAAGACGCGCTCGCGAAAGTTCCCGACGAGATCAACGCCACCGGCCGGGTCGTGTCGGGAAGCGACGCTGCGCGCTCACTCCACCGCACTGCGAAGGAGCTGGACTGCGACCTGATCATTCTGGGGACCCGCGGTGGCGGACTACTCCGTCGGTTCAGCATCGGGTCGTCGGCGAACACGCTGCTGCATTCGTCGTCGATCCCCGTCGCACTGGCACCGCCACGCTACGAGGCTCCCGAGCGCATTAGCCGCATCTCCTGCATGTTCGGCACGCTCTCCGGGTCGCACGAGCTAATCGACACCGCGATCCAGACAGCGAAGAAGTCCGGCAGCGAGCTCCGCCTCATCTCCTTCCTCACCCAGGAAGACGCAGGCGCGCTCAACCAGGAAGTCAGCCACAAGGTGCTGGAAAACGTCGAGGCGAACGCGAACCGCTACCTCGCGGAACAAGCAAAGCAGCTTGTCGACGCCGGGTCTGCCTCCACCGAGATCGTCACCGGAAAGACGGTCGCTGAGGCAGCCACCGAACTGGAGTGGAACGACGACGAAATCCTGCTCGCCGGGTCGTCGCGCCTGGCCACTGCAGGCCGAGTGTTCATGGGCCCGCGCGCTGCGAAGGTGCTTCGAACCTTGCCGATCCCGCTCGTGATCACTCCCGCACTGGAAAAGAAGGACGAGTCCGAGGAGGCGGGTGAATGAGCAAGCGTAAGAAGGTAGAGAACCTGGCACACCAGCCGTCGCAAAGCGAAAAGGGCCTCATCGCAGGACGTGTCGGCCTCATCGGTGCCGTCGTGATCGGCGTGAGCTGCATCGCCCCCTCGTACACGCTGACATCCGGTCTCGGCCCGACGATCTCTGAAGTCGGCGACCACGTCCCCGCTATCCTGCTGCTGGGTTTCTTCCCCATGCTGCTCGTCGCGTTTGCCTACCGCGAGCTGAATAACCGAGTGCCCGACTCGGGAACCTCGTTCACGTGGGCAACGAAAGCATTCGGCCCCTGGGTCGGCTGGATGGGCGGATGGGGCCTGATCACCGCGACGATCCTGGTGCTGTCGAATCTCGCAGCTGTGGCCGTGGACTTCTTCTATATCCTGCTCGCCCAGCTGACCGGCAATGAGGCGATCGCGGATCTCACCCGCAACCTATGGGTGAATATTCCGACGACGATCGCACTACTCGCAGTCGCCGCATACATCTCGTACCGCGGGCTCGAGTCCACGGAGAAACTCCAGTACTTCCTGGTCGCCTTGCAGCTGTTCACTCTCGTGCTCTTCGGCGGAATGGCGCTCTGGAACGCGTACCACGGCAAAGGCTTCGATTTTCACCCGGTTGAGGCGGATTGGTTCAATCCGCTGACCATCGGTGACTTCTCGACAGTGGCAGCTGGCATTTCCCTGTCGATCTTCATGTTCTGGGGCTGGGACGTCACCCTGACCATGAACGAGGAGACGAAGGATCCGGAGAAGACCCCGGGCCGCGCGGCCACGCTCACCGTGCTCGTGGTCATCACCGTCTATGTCCTCACCGCTGTCGCGGTCGTGGCCTGGGCAGGCACCGGCGACACCGGCTTAGGCGCCGGCAACCCGGAGAACCAAGAATCGATCTTCGCCGCGCTGGCGAGCCCGGTCATGGGACCGTGGGCGATTCTGATGTCGATTTCGGTGCTGGCGAGTTCATTCGCCTCCCTGCAGTCGACGATGGTCGGGCCTGCCCGCACCTTGCTGGCGATGGGCTTCTACAAGGCGCTGCCGCCGATCTTCGCGCAGATTAGCCCGAAATTCCACACCCCGGCAGTGGCCACTGCTGCCTCCGCTATCGCGGCAGGCGGGTTCTACACCGTGACCCGAATCGCGTCGGAAAATGCGCTGTGGGACACGATCACCGCCTTGGGCCTGATGATCTGCTTCTACTACGGCATCACCGCGTTTGCCTGTGTGTGGTTCTTCCGCAAGGAGATCACGGACTCGGTGCGCGGCTTCATCTTCCGCTTCTTGCTGCCATTGATCGGCGGCACGATGCTTCTGGCGATGTTCTTCGTCACCGCATTCGACTCGATCGATCCGTCCTACGGCTCCGGCTCCTCGATCTTTGGCGTGGGAACCGTGTTCGTGCTCGGCATGGGCATCCTCCTGCTTGGCGCCGTGCTCATGCTGTTCACACGCCTACGGCACCCGGCATTCTTCCGCAACGAGACCCTGCCACGGACCACGGCTGAAGACGATGAGCAAGGCGAGATGTTGACCATCTAGGCAGCGCACAAGGCACATCTGATTCACAGGGCGCCTCCCTACACTGGGCCGCACAAAAGAACACAGACAACGAGCACAGATAACGAAAGCTCTACGAATTAAGGAGAAACATGGCTGAGAAAGATATGTCCTACCGGGTAGAAAACCCGGCCACCGGCGAGGTCATCACGACCTTCCCCACCGCTACCGACGATGAGATCCAGGAGGTGCTCGCCGCCTCGGAAAAGGGCTTTAAAGAATGGTCCGCCCTCGACATTGCTGAGCGTAAGAAGTACGTGCTGCGCATCGCCGAGCTTTTCGACGAGCGCCAGGACGAGCTCGTGGAGATCATCGGCCGCGAAATGGGCAAGTCGCGCCCCCACGCCATTGACGAGGTGGAGCTGTCCGCCAATATCTTCCGCTACTACGCGAATAACGGCGAAGAGTTCGCCGCCGACCGGAAGATCGAGAGCTTCAACGGCGGCACCGCTGTGATCCGTCACCTCCCGCTCGGTGCCCTGGTGGGCATCATGCCGTGGAACTTCCCCTACTACCAGGTCGCACGTTTCGCGGCGCCGAACCTGATGAACGGAAACTCCATCATTCTCAAGCACGCTGAGATCTGTCCGGAGTCCTCCGCCGCGATCCAGAAGATCATCGAGGATGCTGGTGTCCCCGCGGGCGTGTACCAGAACGTGTACGCCTCCCACGATCAGATCACCACGATGATCGAGGATCCTCGCGTTCAGGGCGTCTCTTTGACCGGTTCCGAGCGCGCCGGTGCCGCTGTCGGCGCGACGGCAGGCAAGAACCTGAAGAAGGCAGTCTTGGAGCTCGGCGGGAACGACCCCTACGTGCTGCTGGACACCGACGACGTGAAGGCCGCCGCTGAGCTGGCGTGGGAGACCCGCATCTACAACATGGGCCAAGTCTGCAACGGCAATAAGCGCATGATCGTCATGGATGACATCTACGACGAGTTCGTCGACGAGCTGGTCAAGCTGGCCGAGCAAGCGAAGCCCGGCACGCCTGAGGAAGCTGGCGAGAACGGCATCTACTCCCCGCTGTCCTCCCGCGACGCCGCCGAGCGTCTCGACGAGCAGGTCACCCGCGCCGTCAAGGAAGGCGCAATGCTTCGCGCCGGTGGCGGCCTCGGTGACAACGCCTACTTTGCCCCGGCCGTGATCACCGACTTGGGCAAGGACAACTCGGTGTACAGCGAAGAGCTCTTCGGCCCGATCGCCCTCGTCTTCAAGGTTTCCTCCGACGAGGAAGCTCTCGAGCTGGCCAACGACACCCAGTACGGCCTCGGCGGCGCCGTCTTCTCCCAGGACACGGAGCGCGCACGCGCAATCGCCCGCCAGATCAACTCCGGCATGGCTAACGTGAACACCCCCGCAGGAGAGGGCGAAGAGATTCCATTCGGTGGCGTGAAGCGCTCTGGCTTCGGTCGCGAGCTCGGACCGCTGGGCATGGACGAATTCGTCAACAAGCAGCTGTACTTCGAAGAGGACTAAGCAGCCCGCCCCCCCATCACAACTGCCACTGCCCCTCTGTCTCTGCCGCTGCCGCGGAAACCAGAGACGAAGGGGCAGTTTTCTATGTCATTAAGGATAATTAGATTCTCATAAGTGGCGTCTATTAATCGTGCGTTTCGTTATAATTGGTGTTTATGGAATTCAGACTCAAGCCCGCCACCGAATCGGACCGCACCTACATCCGTCGTCTGTACTACTTGGCAGATGTTTTCGGAGACGAGTCCAAGCGACTCAGCAGCGGCCAGGAGAAGGTCAAGGCATTTGTCGACGATTGGTCGCCCGAGAATGACGGTGGCTGGATCGCCCACGACCAGGACCAAACCCCGGCCGGTGGCATCTGGCTGCGCTACTGGGAAAATGGCGACAAGACCAGCGAGGCCAACCTGGGCCCGGACGTGCCGGAGCTGATCCTCGCTGTGGAGGAGCGCTCCCACGGCTACGGCCTCAGTGCCGTGCTGCTGCACTCCGTGTGCGAGCTTGCCATCGACCAGGGCGCGAAGCGCATTGCGCTCGAGGTCATGCCTGAAAACAAGCGTGCGCGCTACGTGTACGACAAGTTCGGCTTCATCCCCACCAAGGAGAACCCGAACGTGATGTACCGCGACTTGGTCTAAGTTCTCACCATCACCGATATTCCGCCGTGCGCCCGCTTTCGGGCCGCGGCGGTTTTCGTATTGCACGCGTTGCACGCGGCTGGCTCTCCCCCCTAACCGCGGGGTGCGCGACGGGAAGAAATACACGTTTTTCGTGTGACGGCTGCGACCAAACGGGCCTTATCCGGAATGAAACCCCCGGGTCGGGGGTGACGGGTGTGGTATTTCTGCAGGATTGTTCACTGAAAATTCACTGAATCCCGGTTTCAAGGCACGCGTTATTTAACATTGGGGAAACCTCCTATCTGAAAGGTCTACGCATGAAACTTCACGCAACCCGTCGTCGGACTGGCGCAGCGCTGTGCGCAATCGCACTGTCCGCTACTACTCTCGCAGCATGCTCCAGCGATTCCTCCGGCTCCAACGGCGGCTCGGAAGGCGCCGGCGAGCGAGGCCCCATCACCTTCGCCATGGGCCGCAATGACACGGACAAGCTGACCCCGATCATCGATGCGTGGAATGCGGAGCACCCGGACGAACAGGTGACTCTGAAGGAGCTCGCCGGTGAGGCCGACGATCAGCGCGACACCCTCGTGCAGTCGCTTCAGGCAGGCAACTCCGACTACGACGTGATGGCCCTCGACGTTGTGTGGACCGCAGACTTCGCAGCGAACCAATGGCTCGTACCTTTAGAAGGCGACTTCGCAGTGGACACCTCCAAGCTGCTGCAGCCCACGGTGGAGTCCGCCACCTACAACGACACCCTCTACGCACTGCCGCAGAACACCAATGGCCAGCTGCTGTTCCGCAACGTGGACAAAATCGACTCGAAGCCGGACACATTCGCCGACATCACCTCCGCCTGCGAGGCAGTTGAAGGTGACTGCCTGACCACCCAGCTCAAGCAATACGAAGGCCTCACCGTGAACACGGTCGGCTTCATGAACGGCTGGGGCGGCGAGGTGCTCGACAGCAACGGCGAACCCACAGTTGAATCGGACGAAGCAAAGGCAGGCTTGGAAGCGCTGGTGAATGCCTACAAGGACGGCACAATCTCCAAGAACTCCACCTCCGCCACGGAAGAAGAGACCAACATCGCCTTCACCGAAGGCACGACTGCTCTGGCCATCAACTGGCCGTACATGTACGCCAACGCCAAAGACAACGGCATCAACTTCGAGGTCCAGCCGCTCGTCGGCGCAGACGGAGTGGGCACGTCCACCCTGGGCGGCTACAACAACGGAATCAACGTCAACTCGCAGCACAAGGCCACCGCGCACGACTTCATCCAGTTCATCATCAACGAGGAAAACCAGCGCTCCTTCGCAGAAGCATCCTTCCCGCCGGTGCTGGCATCCGTCTACGACGACCCAGACCTTATTGAGCAGCAACCCTACCTGCCTGCCCTGAAAGAATCCCTGGAGAACGCCAAGCCGCGACCGGTGTCCCCGTTCTACCCAGCCATCTCGAAGGCAATCCAGGACAACGCCTACGCCGCCCTGAACGGCAACAAGAACGTAGACGAAGCCACCAAGGACATGGCCGCAGCTATCAAGCAAGCACAGTAGGAGTCTCCATGGGGCGTGCGGCTGCTCGCAGCGCGCACTGTCAACGTGACAGACAGCGCGGGCGTGGGCTGAGCCACGTTGACTTCGAATCAGCTCCCTAGACTAACGCCTGCAACGGATTGCCCCCCGTTGCGGGCGTTCGCCCGTTCTTCCTTCTCACCAGCCAACGCATGAAGGGTCAATCCCCGATGAGCACCCCGATCAACGCTAGCGCCGCGTCGTCGACGACCACGCGGACGCCCGACCGAACCAGTTCCACCGCCGCGCCTGATCCGCGTCAACGCCGTGGCCGCAGCACCTCCCCCGACGCGCGGCGAGCATACCTGCTCATTGCGCCGGCAATGCTGTTTCTCGCCGTTGTCATCGGCTATCCGATTGTGCGGGCGATCTGGTTGTCCTTCCAATCCAACCGGCACCTCGATCCAGCAACAGGAGTCTTCGTCGAAGGCGGATTCGCTGGGTTAGACAACTACCTCTACTGGATCAACAACCAATGCATGACTCCCTCCGGCACCGTCGGTGACTGCCCGCCGGGCGTGCTGTCCACCGACTTTTGGCCTGCCGTGGGTGTCACGTTGTTCTTCACCGTGGTCACCGTTTCGCTCGAAGTCGTGCTGGGCATGATCATGGCGCTGATCATGAACCACCCCTCCCGGATCCGCTCCCTGATTCGCGCGGCAGTGCTCATTCCGTGGGCCATTCCTACCGCAGTGACCGCACAGCTATGGAAATTCATGTTCGCTCCCAACGGTCTGGTGAACTCGCTGCTTGGACAATCCATTGCGTGGACAACGCACCCGTGGGCGGCACGTGTTGCTGTGATCATCGCGGACGTGTGGAAAACAACCCCCTTCGTCGCCCTGTTGATCCTGGCGGGGCTGCAAATGGTGCCCAAGGATGTTTACGAAGCAGCACACGTAGACGGAGCCTCTGCGTGGCAAACCTTCACCCGCATCACTCTTCCCTTAGTGCGCCCGACACTCATGGTGGCGGTGCTCTTCCGCACACTCGATGCCCTGCGCATGTACGACCTGCCAGTGATCATGATCTCTGACTCGTCCAACTCCCCCACTGCCACGATCTCCCAGCTCGTCGTCGAAGACATGCGCCAGGGCAACTTCAATTCAGCCGCCGCACTGTCTACGTTGATCTTCCTGCTCATCTTCACGGTGGCGTTCATCATGATCCGCTTCCTCGGTGCAGATGTGGGTGGGGACGCTGAGGGTGGCAGCAAGACCGACAAGCAACGCGCCCGCCGTCAGCGCCGGGCACGCGGAGGCAGCAAGAAAGACTCGACCGGAGCAACCGCCGACGCACACAACGCAGTGGAACAGGAGCCAGCACGATGAAGAAAATCGGACACTACATTGGCGTGGCCTTCATTCTGCTGTGGGGGTTAGCACCGTTCTACTGGATGCTGGTCACCGCGCTACGAGACAAGAATTTCACCTTCGACACCACTCCGTGGCCCACGCACGTCACGTTGGACAACTTCCGGGATGCGCTGGTCACGGACAAAGGCAACGATTTTCTTGGCGCAATCGGCAACTCGCTGATCATTTCGCTCACGACGACAGCACTTGCTGTCGCTGTGGGTGTTTTCACCGGCTACGCCCTAGCTCGGCTGAACTTTCCCGGCAAAGGCATTGTCACCGGTATCATTCTGGCCGCGTCGATGTTCCCTGGAATCGCGCTTGTCACCCCGCTTTTCCAGCTTTTCAGTGACATCGGCTGGATTGGCACCTACCGGGCAATGATCATTCCGAATATTTCCTTCGCGTTGCCGTTGACGGTGTACACGCTCATCGCGTTCTTCCGGCAGTTGCCGTGGGAGCTGGAAGAAGCCGCCCGCGTCGATGGGGCAACGCGCGCCCAGGCGTTCCGCCTCGTGCTCTTGCCCTTGGCGGCGCCCGGGATTTTCACCACCGCGATCATCGCGTTCATTGCGACGTGGAACGAGTTCATGCTGTCACGCCAGCTGTCCACCGAGGCCACCGAACCGGTGACTGTGGCCATCGCCCGTTTCGCTGGCCCGAGCGCATTCGAGTACCCGTATGCCTCGATCATGGCGGCGGGTTCGCTGGTCACCGTGCCACTGATCGTCATGGTGCTCATTTTCCAGCGGCGCATTATCTCCGGGCTGACCGCCGGCGGTGTCAAGGGGTAGACAGGAGAGAAGAAATCCACGGCCAACAACGTCAACGGAGGTAACCATGAAATTCACGCTTGTTCCCGCCACCGAGTCCGACCGCACGTACTTGCGCCGGCTCGACTACCTTGCCGACGTCTTCGGCGACGAGTCGCGCCGCCGCCACGGAAGCGTCCAAAGCGCCGAAGAGTACGTGGGCAAGTGGTCCCCCGAGCACGACGGCGGCTTCATCGCCTACGACGACGAACTCGTCCCCGCCGGCGGCGTGTGGCTGCGCTATTGGAAGCCCGGCGAGGACTACTCCACAGCCAACCTGGGCCCCGACATTCCTGAGCTAGCCATCGCCGTGGAGAACCGCTCCCACGGCCACCGGCTGGGCCGCATCCTGCTGCAAGCCGCGTGCGACCTCGCCACCGAGCACCGCGCCCGCACCATTGCGCTGCACGTCGAACCCGGCAACGACCGCGCCCGCCACGTCTACGAAGATTTTGGTTTCGTGCAGTCCGACCACCACCCGGAAGTGATGGTCAAGCAGCTCTAGAGGCGCTCTAAACCCCCCAAACCCTTATTAGACTTCCGCGGGGCGGTTTCGGTTCCCTGCGGGCGAAAAAAGTTCGCCGGATGTGGATAACTTTGCGCTGGTCCTGGCACTTTTATTTGCCGCGTTGCGCGCTTTCCACAGCTTGGCGCTAGGCCTTTCCTTCCCGGTGGAGCTGGGTTAGCGTCCGAGGCATGAGCCAATCCAGCCCGCTTCTTGAGCTCCTCACCGGCATCGGCCTCGAGGACCTCTCCAGCTTCAACCGCGCCGCGTTCCTCGACGCCGGCCTGTCGCCTGCCAGGGTGACGGAGCTGCACCTCGTCCACTCCGCGTACTACGGCACCACCGCCACGCCCGAGACGGTCACGGCCGCGGTCGAATCTGGTGTGTGTATCGATATGCTCGCCCAGATTGAGCGCTGCATCCGCCACATAGCCTCCGACAGCGCCCGCGCGCGTTATCGCCTGGCGCTTATCGACGCCGCCGCCACCACAGCCACCACCTGCGCCTCCCTCGCGCGTTACGCCAAGACTATCGTCCCCGCCAAGGAGGCAAAGCCGGTCAAGGGGGCGCACTTCGGCCTGTCGCGCAATGGCCTGCGCACGGCGATCATCACTGCTGACGAGCACGTCATGGCCGACCTGGAGGCGTCGCTACGCGGCGGCATCAACCGTGACAAGCCTGCCGCGCCGCAGATGGCCGCCGCCTTCGAAGACCTGATGCGCTCCGGGGCTGGGGTGCCTGCCGCTGCTCCCCGGCCGCTCGTCCTCGTCCCGGCGCCGGAGCTCGCGCGCGTTATCGCCGGCGACGGTGATGATGTTGTCCTGGGCTTGAGCGACGGCACCACGATGAGCGGTGCAGACTTTGTGAACCGGTTCCTCGCTGGCCCCGCCTACGGCATTGAGGCCGCACTGTTCCACCCCACCGAGGGGCCGCTGAACCACTACCGCGACAAACGCTTCGCCAGCGAAAAGCAGCGCACCCTGGCCAAGGCCACCCAACCGATCTGTGCTAGCCCCGACTGCCGCCGGCCCGCCGACCACTGCGAAATTCACCACGCGCAAGCCTGGAAGAACGGCGGTCTGACCAACATGGACAACCTGACGGTCCTGTGCGAGTACCACAACCGCGTTAACGACGACGATGACCACATCCGCAAACGCGGCCGCATCGAAATTCGAGGCGGCCGCCACGTCTGGGTCTCCCCCACCGGTTACCCGCGGACCAACACTCGCCACCCGTTCGGCGCGATGCACACGCTCTTCGGGCGCTGGAGGAAGCGGCCCGCGACTGCCACCAGTTAGCCCGGCAAAGAAACGCGGCCGCCGCCCGCAACACTTGACACTTGCCGTATCACGCGAACGCTCTGCTGCCGAAAACACCGAAACCCGTCCCGCGTATGCGGCAGACGGGCTAGCTGGCGTGCCTGACAGCAGAGTTAGGCGAAGGCTGGGGTGTGCTCGTCCATCTCGAAGACCTCGTCGGTGGTGGAGATGAGCGAGCGGTCATGGGTGACAAACCCGCAGGCGACGCCATGCTCGTCGACAAGCCGGCGAAGCAGGGCGACGATCTCATGGGAGCGGTCGGAATCGAGGGCGGCAGTCGGCTCGTCGGCCAGGATGAGCTCCGGGGAGCCCATCAAGGCCCGCGCGATGCCGACGCGCTGGCGCTGGCCACCCGAGAGCGCCTGCATGTCGCGGTCGCCGAGGCCGTCGAGACCGACGGTGGCCAGCAGCTCATCCGCGCGGTCTTTACGGGGTTTGATGCCGCGGATGTGATCAGTGACCAGCAGCTGGTCGCGGACGTTGAGGGCGCTAATCAGGTTGGCCTGCTGGAAGATCATGCCCATGTGGTCGCGTCGCACAGCGTCGTTGACCTCACGGCCGTTCAGGGTGGCGGTGCCGGAGTCCGGGGTGATAAGGCCGGCGGCGATGGACAGCAGAGTGGACTTGCCGGAGCCCGATTCACCGACGATGAAGGTGAGCTGGCCCGGCTGCGCGGTGAAGTTGATGGCATCGAGGACGGTGCGGCGCTCCTCGCCATCCTGGAAGGACACGGTGACATCGGTGAGTTCGAGCATTATGCGACACCTCCGAGTGCGCTTTGCGGGTTGACTTTGGTGATCGAGCGGGTGGCCACCAGGGCGCCGGCCATGCCTAGGAGCCACACGGCGACCGGGGGCACACCGATCACGGACGCCGACAGAGTGAACGGCGCGGTGCCGACCATGGCCAGGCCGATGCCGAAAGCTGCCAGCCCGCCGATGAGCACGCCGACGAGCAGCAGCACAGCCGACTGGCCGAGCGCGTCTTTGAGCAGGTACGTGTTGGAGGCGCCGATGGCCTTCAAGATGGCCAGGTCGCGGGTGCGCTGCATCGTCCACACGGTGAGGAAGGCGATGATCACCAGCGCAGCGATGGCGTAGAGGAAGCCCTGGATCATCTTCAGCGAGCCCTGCTCGGAGGAGTACGCCGCCAGACCCTGGAAGGACTCGGTAAGGGAGACGCCGTCGGCGCGGTCAGGGTCGTTGGACAGCAGCACGGTGCCGTCGGCGTCGGTATGGAAGGCCTCCTGCCAGGTCTCGGTGGGCACCCACAGCACCGGGGTGTGGGAGAAGTGGAGGTCCGCGGTCACGGCGTCGACGGTGGTGGTGGCGGGGCCGAGGCGCAGGGCGTCGTCACGCGAAAGGCCGAGCGACTCCGAGGCGACCGCACCGTCGCCCAGGACCTCTCCCCCGGGCAACGTGGTGCCGCGCGGCAGGGAGAGCACGGCGACGGATTCTTCGTCGCCGCCGTCGACCTGCATGAGGGTCTGACCCGTGCCGAGCGGTTCCGTGCCTGCCTCCGCCCCAACGCGCGAGGTGGTGAACGACGGCTCCGACGGATCCTCGAAAACAACGGACTGCGGTGCGAGCGCCTCGAGCGCGGACGTGTTCTGCTTGCCCAGGCCCGACGTCAGCCCGGTGAGCACGGCGACGAGCAGGGTGATCAGCGCGACGGTGCCCACGATGAGCCCGAAGCGCCCCTTTGCTTTCCTGATTTCTCTGGTTCCCACGAACATGCCTCAATTGTGGCGCTGACCTGCACTCTTACACATCGGGCGGGTGGTTGAAATCGCGATCAACCGATCGGTTGATCAAGCATGCGCCAGCAAGCGGATAGGGTTGCGCGCATGACGTCGCACCGGATTCTGGCCACTCTGCGCGTGAGCTTGCACGTGTTGGTGGCTGTGCTGTTGGTTGTCGGTCTCGTAGGCACGCGGGACTGGCTCACTGTCGCTGCCGCGGGCACATTCGCGGCTGTGTATTTGTTCGGCACAGTGCACCAGAACCGCGGTGGCGCGTACACGCAGGCGCAAGCGGCGGTGTGGCTGGCGGTGGTCATTGCGGTGTGGGTGGCGCTGGCGTTGCTGTCGCCGTCGTTCGTGTGGCTGGAGTTCCCACTGGTGATGGTGGCGTGCTTTGTGCTGCCGACGTGGTGGGGCATCGCGGTGACGGCGGGGTTGTTGGCGTTCACGCTGTCGGTGACGGTCCCGGCGAACGGGGTGGGCGGGTTGATCGGCCCGACGATCGGCACGGTGTTGGCGGTCGGCATCGTGCACGCGTACCGCGCGCTGCGGGCGGAGGCGGAGCATTACCGCCAGGTCGCCGCGGATCTTCGCGCCGCGCAGTTGGAGCTCGCCGCCGCCGAGCACGAGGCAGGACGTGCGGAGGAGCGCGCGCGCCTAGCCCGCGAGGTCCACGACACCATGGCGCAGGGGCTCAGTTCGATCGTGCTGCTCGCCCGCTCGCTGGACAAGCAGCTTAGCGACGCCCCCTCCCGCGACACCCTCGCCATCATCCACGACACAGCAGCCGACAATTTGGCGGAGGCCCGCCGGTTCGTCACCAGCAACTCAGGGGGCAGCACTGGAGCTGGAGCTGGGCCTGAAGTTGGAGCCAGGACTGGCTCTGGCGCGAAGGAGCCGCTGACCGCGCGTATCGAGCGCCTCGCCCGCTCCGCTGAAGCCCGCCAGAAAGCTCTCGGCACTCCGCTTCAGGTCCGCGTGAACGCGGTCGACCTGCCGGAGCCGGTTGCGTCGGTGGTGGAGCGGGTGGTCCGGGAGGGGCTGAGTAACGTCGTCAAGCATGCGGGGGCGACGCTGACGGTGGTGACGGTGGATAAGCTGGGGGCGCACGCGACCGTCGACATTTACGACAACGGCCGCGGCATCACCGGGCCGGAAGGCTACGGGCTGAAAGGGCTGCGTGCGCGTGTGGAAGAAGCCGGCGGCGATCTCACCGTCGAAGGCAACGTGCTCGCAGCATCGCTGCCGCTGGAAGGAGCCTAATGCGCGTCATGCTTATCGACGACCACCCCATCGTCCGCGCCGGCCTGCGCGCCGTCCTCAACTCATTCGGCGACATTGACGTCGTCGCCGAGGCTTCCGACGGCACGGCCGAGGTCCCGGCGGACGTCGATGTGGTGGTCAGCGACATCCAGATGCCCGGCGCCGACGGGATCGAACTGACCCGCCGGCTCGTGGCTGAGGGCGGGCCACCCGTGCTCATCCTGACCACGTATGACACCCAGGCGGACGTCGTTGCGGCCGTCGAAGCCGGCGCGATGGGTTACCTGCTCAAAGACGCGCCGGAGGACGAGCTGCACGACGCCGTCGTTGCCGCCGCACAGCGCGAACGCACCCTGTCCCCGCAGGTCGCCAACACGCTCGCCGAGCGGGTACTCAAGCCGGACGAGGCGCTATCCGGCCGCGAGATCGAACTGCTCAAAGCGCTGCAGACCGGCATGTCGAACCGTGACATCGCCGAGGCGTTATTCATCTCGCAAGCGACGGTGAAGACTCACCTGATCCACATCTATGCGAAGTTGGGCGTGGATAACCGCACGGCGGCCGTCGATAAGGCGCGGGAGCGCAGAATCATCTAGCTGCCCGCGGTGACCACAGCCACCAGGTCGCCGCCTTCGACCTTCGTCGACTGGGTGAACGCAAGGCGCTCGACGGTGCCGTCGTGCGGCGCGGAGATCGCAGCCTCCATCTTCATCGCCTCGATCGTGGCGATCGGGTCGCCCGCCTTGACCGTGTCGCCCACCTTCGCGGTGATGGTGACCACCCCGGCGAACGGGACGGCGACGTGGTTCGGGTTGCCCGGATCAGCCTTCTCGGCGTCGGCGACGGTGGACTCGGCGTTCTCGTCGCGGATCGTCATCGGGCGGACCTGGCCGTTGACGGTGAGAATGACCTGGCGCATGCCCTTCTCGTCCGGCTCACTCATCGCGTCCAGGCGCACGACCAACGGTGTCTGCTTCGAGTCGATCTCGCCGTAGTAGATCATCACTTCCTTTCCCTCTTCCAGGCCGTAGAAGAAGGCCTTGTCGCCGAGCTGGTCGGTGATGCCGTAAAGGCGACGGTGCTCCAGGTAGGACTCGTACTCCTTCGGGAAGAGCAGCTTGTCCAGGGCGACGCGGCGGCGCTTCTGCGCCTCGCCGGCATCCGCAGCGTCAGCTGAGTTGTCCGAGCCGTCCGTTGCGGCGAGTTCGGCTGCGAGGTCGTCGGGCACCTGCACCGTGCGGTCCACCGGCGCGCGGTCGGCCAGCGCCTTCTCGCGCAGCAGCGGCCAGCCGCCGGGCGGGGTGCCCAGCTCACCCTGCAGGAAGCCGATGACGGACTCGGGAATGTCGTACTTGCGCGGGTTCTCCGCGAACTCTTCCGGGGTCACCCCCGCGCCGACGAGGTAGAGGGCCAGGTCGCCGACGACCTTCGACGACGGCGTCACCTTCGTGGGGCGGCCGAGGATCTCGTTGACGCCGGCGTAGTAGTCCTCGACAAGCTCGAAGCGGTCGGCCAGGCCCAGGGCCCTGGCTTGAGTGCGCAGGTTGGACAGCTGGCCGCCGGGGATTTCGTGCTTGTACACCCGACCGGTCGGGCCGGGAATGCCGGATTCGAACGGCGCGTAGACGGCGCGCACTGCCTCCCAGTACGGCTCCATGTCGGAGACAGCTTGCAGCGGGATGCCGGTGTCGCGCTCAGTGTTGGCAAAGGCTGCGACGAGCGCCGACATGGACGGCTGCGAGGTCGTGCCCGCCAGCGGCGCGGAGGCGACGTCCACAGCGTCGGCACCAGCGTTCGCCGCCGCCAGGTAGGTGGCCAGTTGGCCGCCTGCGGTGTCGTGGGTGTGCACGTGAACGGGCAGGTCGAAACGCTCCCGCAGCGCAGTGACCAGCTTGGCGGCAGCCGCCGGGCGCAACAGGCCAGCCATGTCCTTGATCGCCAGGACGTGGGCGCCGGTCTCAACGATCTCCTCGGCCAGTCGCAGGTAGTAGTCGAGGGTGTAGATGTCCTCCGCAGGGTCGAGCAGGTTACCGGAGTAAGCCATCGCGACCTCGGCGACCGTCGTGTTCGTTTCCAGGACGGCGTCGATGGCCGGGCGCATCTGGGAGACGTCGTTAAGCGCGTCGAAGATGCGGAAGATGTCGATGCCGCTGGAGGCGGCCTCGCTCACGAACGCGCGCGTGACGGACTCCGGGTACGGGATGTAGCCGACGGTGTTGCGCCCGCGCAGCAGCATCTGGATGTTCACGTTGGGCATCGCCTCGCGCAGCTCGTCGAGACGCATCCACGGCGACTCGTGCAAGAAGCGCATGGCGACGTCGAAGGTCGCCCCGCCCCACGCCTCCACCGACACCAGATCCGGGGTGAGGTGGCCGACGTGCTTTGCCGCGGCGACGAGCGTGTTCGTGCGCACGCGCGTGGCCAGCAGCGACTGGTGCGCATCGCGAAACGTCGTCTCGGTGATACCCAGCGCGGTCTGGTTACGCAGCTTCTCCGCCCACTTCGCGGGGCCGAGTTCGAGCAGGTCGTCGCGGGAACCGCGCGGCAGCTCACCATAGTCCAGCGGCGGCAACTTCTTCGACGGCTGCAGCGTCGACGGGCACGGCCCGTTCGGCTGGTTCACCGTGACGGTGGCCAGGTAGTTGAGGATCTTCTCGGCGTCGTCGGCGGCGGATGGGGCGTCGAGAAGCAGCGGGTGGTCGGCGATGAAGCCGGTGTTGATGCGCTGGTAGCGGAAGTCCGGCTCGCTCAGCAGCGCGCGCAGGAAGCCGATGTTGGTGGACACGCCGTCGACTGCGAACTCTTTGAGCGCCCGCAGCGCGCGGTCGACGGCGACCTGGAAGGTGCGGCCGCGGCAGGTCATCTTCACTAGCAACGAGTCGAAGTTGGGGGTGATTTCGGTGCCGACGGCGACGGAGCCGTCGAGACGCACGCCCGCACCGCCCGGCGAACGGTAGCCAGTGATGGTGCCTGCGTCGGGACGGAAGCCGTTCTTCGGGTCTTCGGTGGTGATGCGGCACTGCAGCGCAGCACCTTGGACGGAGATCTCTTCCTGGCGCAGGTGCAGTGCGTCCAAGGTGGCGCCGGCGGCAATGTACATCTGGTTCTTCACGATGTCGATGCCGGTGACTTCCTCCGTCACCGTGTGCTCGACCTGCACGCGCGGGTTCATCTCGATGAAGACGTGGTTGCCGGCTTCGTCGACAAGAAACTCGACGGTGCCCGCACCTTCGTAGTTGATCTCCTTGCTGAAGTTGACCGCGTCCTGGCAGATGCGCTGGCGCTGCTCCTCGGTGATGTGCTGCGCGGGCGCGATCTCGACGACCTTCTGGTGGCGGCGCTGCACAGAGCAATCGCGCTCGAAGAGGTGCACCACGTTGCCGTGCGCGTCAGCCATGATCTGCACCTCGATGTGCTGCGGGTTGATCACGGCGCGCTCGATGTAGACATCCGGGTCGCCGAATGCGGCTTCAGCTTCGCGGCTGGCTTCTGCTGCCAGTGCAGCCAGGTCCTCGCGCTTTTCGACGAAACGCATCCCGCGTCCCCCGCCACCCGCAACCGCTTTGACGAACACGGGGAACTCGAAGTCCTCAGCGAACTTTTCCAGCTCAGCAGGGTCAGAGGATGGCTCGGAGTCCTTCAGCGTGGGCAGGCCGGCACGCTCGGCGGCCTGGACTGCAGCGGCCTTGTCGCCGGTCAGGTCGAGCGTTTCCGCGGACGGGCCAATGAACTTGATGCCCTCTTCGCGGCAGCGGCGCGCCAGCTCTGCGCGCTCCGACAGGAAGCCGTAGCCGGGGTAGATCGCGTCGGCGCCGGTCTGCTTCGCGGCGTCGATAATGCTCTCGATGTCGAGGTATGCCTTGACCGGCTGGCCTTCCGTGCCGATCAGCACTGCCTCGTCCGCAAACGGGCGGTGGAAGGAGTGGCGGTCTTCGCGCGGGTACACGGCGACGGTTTTCGCGCCGGTCTCCACGGCGGCGCGGAAGGCGCGCACGGCGATCTCGCCGCGGTTAGCCACGAGCACCTTGGAGAAGGTGGGAAGATCTGTCGGATCGGGGAGGCTCGTCGTCTGCGGGGTGGTCATGGTGGGGTTTCGTCTCCCTGGATCGGTAAAGGATGGACTGTCTTCCCGATCCTAGTCCCAACCGGTGTCCTTGATGCCGGCATTGCCCAGGTGGTACCCCATATGCGGGATGGTGAAATTGAGAAACCCGCGCCGCGGGCTGTAGATCAGCTCCCGGTCGAGCAGCGCCTTGCGCGCCATCGACTGCGATTGCAAGGTTCCACCCAGTTCATCGGCGATGTCACTGACGGAGACAGCCTCGTTGCCGTGCTGCACCTGAGCCATAGCCACAAGGAATTCATGCTGCTTCGGCGGGACACCGCGTAGCGCCGGCTCATGCACGAGCTGCCCGAGTGTTTCCAGCACGTCCGGGGTCACAGCGAGCGTGTCGTTCGACTCGACCACACTGCCACCTGCTGCCGCCCGCTCAAAGAGGTGGAAGCCGACGAGCTGCACCAGGTACGGATAGCCGCGGGTGAGCTGCACTGCCTCGTCGAGCGCGCCTTGATTGAACCTCACCCCGCCTTCTGCGGCGGTTTGGACCAGCACGTCGGCGGCGTCCTGCGGGGTCATGGGCCCGAGGTTCGCGTGCTGCGCGCGCCGCAGGAACGTCGTGCCCGGGTGCTGCAGCAGCGCACCGATTCCTTCCGGCAGCCCCGCCGCGGCGAAGGCGACGTTGTGGTTGTCGCGCATGAGGTCTTGGATCGCCGCCGTGAGCTCCCACAACTGCTCCGGGTCAGCCGATTGCACCTCATCGACGGTGATGAGGATGCCGCTGTCCGGGCCGAGTTCACGCGAGAGCTCGTTGAGCGAGGAGATGAGCGACGCAGACGGTTTGCGGCTGGTGTCCACTTCCGTCTCAATGCCCCACCCGCTGGCCCTGATCCCGGTGATGCGCCGTTTGACGGTCGGCCGCTCACGGAGCGTGGCCAGCGTTTGCGGGATGACGGTGTCCACCAGGGGATGCACCACCGCGTTGGGGTGGGCCCGGAGCACGACCCAGCCGCGGCGTTTCGCTTCGTCTTCAAGCTCGTTGAGGGTGACGGTCTTGCCGATGCCACGCGGGCCACTCAGCAACAGCACCCGGCGCGGGTCGCCGACCCCGCCGTCGAGCCCGCGGCCGAAGGACGACACGACGCTCGCGCGGCCGGCAAAGACCATCGGTGAGACACCGAATGTCGGAATGAACGGGTTAGCCATGGTGATCTCCTCTCACACGCCACCTACCAGGCCTACCAGCCTTTTATACTCCTTATACTACCCCGCGCCAAGCGTTTTTATACTCCTTAGAGTTTCGCCCCCTCCCCTGCGGCAATGGTGAGCCGGGGTGGGAGGGGGCGTCGATAAGCAAGCTACACGCCTGGCACGTGGCGCTCATCCGGGCCGTTGTAGGCGGCCAGCGGGCGGATGATGGAGTTGTTCTCAAACTGCTCGATGATGTGCGCGGTCCAGCCGGTGATTCGCGCCATGACGAACAGCGGCGTGAAGAACTCGATGTCGAAGCCCAGAATGTAGTAGGCCGGTCCCGCGGGGAAGTCCAAGTTCGGCATGATCTTGATCGAGGTGTTGTCATACATGGTCTTGGCCATGATGTCGTACATCTCGACCCACTTATCGGCGTTCTTCTCCGGGTGTTCGGAGGCGAGTTTCTTGAAGGCCGCTTCCATGGTGGGCACACGCGAGTCGCCCTTCTTGTACACGCGGTGACCGAAGCCCATGACCAACTGCGGCGACCTGGGCGACCTTGTAGGCCAGGTGTTCCTCGTACGGGAAGTTTTCGGCGGATCGGTGCGTGCGCACCTCGTGGTTAATCATGGTGGGCGGGCCTCCTCAAGCGCTTCGGGTGTGGCTGCGCCGACAACGCCGGACAGCCGGGAGTTCGTGCGCTTAGTATGCGTGAACTAATAATTTCGCGCAGAGGAATGGCCGGGTTTTCTTGGCCGGGCCGGGTTCGATTTTCATGGTTCGCCTATCGCGGTTCGCCGACGGACAAACCCGCAGGTCGGCGTGAAAGGCGAACCGTGAAAGGCGAACGGCCGCTAGTTGAGGTCGGTCTTGTGCACCAACCGGCGCGCCGCCTCCGTGATCGAACCCGACAAGGAGGGGTAGACCGCCATCGAGTTGGCCAAGTCCGCAACGGTCAGATTGTTGGTCACCGCGATGGTGAGCGAGAGGATCAACTCGGACGCGGTCGGGGCGACAATGACGCCGCCGAGCACCTGGCCGGAACCCTTGCGGGAGAAGATCTTCACAAAACCAGTCTTCAACGAGCGCATCTTGGCGCGCGGGTTGGTGGGCAGGTCCAGCTTGATAATGTCGGCGTCATAGTCGCCGTTGCGGATCTCCGCCTCGGTGATACCGACAGCGGCGATCTCGGGACGGGTGAACACGGCCGAGCCGACGGTGCGCACGCGCAGCGGTGCCACGCCCTCCCCCAGCGCGTGATACATCGCGATGCGGCCCTGCATTGCAGCTACCGATGCCAGCGGCATGAGGTCACAGCAGTCGCCGGCGGCGTAGATGCCCGAGATGTTGGTGCGGGAGACGCGGTCGACGTGGATGTGGCCAGACGGGGTGACGTCCACACCCTGGGACTCGAGCATGAGGTCCTTAGTGTTCGGCACCGAACCAATGGACATCAGACAGTGGGAGCCTTCGATCTCGCGGCCGTCGCTGGTGCGCACGATGACGCCCTGGCCGGTGTTCTCCACGCTCTCCACGCGGGCATCCTTGACCAGGGTGACGTCACGGTTGGATAGGACGGATTCGAGGACGTCGGCCGCGTCAGCGTCGTCATGCGGCAGGATGCGGTCGGACGAGCCCACCATGGTCACCTTGACGCCCAGCTCAGCGTAGGCGGAGACGAACTCCGCACCCGTCACGCCCGAACCGACCACGACGAGGTGCTCCGGGGTTTCGATGAGGTCGTACATCTGCTGCCAGTTGAGAATGCGTTTGCCGTCGGGCTTCGCCTTCGGCAGCACGCGCGGGGAAGCGCCGGTAGAGATGAGGACGATGTCGCAGTCGAAGGTCTCCTCTGTGCCGTCGGCAAGCTCCGCCTTGACGCGGTGGGTGGTGTGGCCCGCCTGCTCGGAAGCGAAGCGGGCACGGCCGGTGACCATGCGCACGCCGGAACGCTCGAGCTGGGCGCGGATGTCGCGGGACTGTTCAGAGGCGAGCGCGACAACGCGGTTGTTCAGCGCAGGAATGGACAGATCGACCTGACCCAAGCCGTGGCGCAGACCCATGGCGTCTGCGCGGCGCAGGTCCGTCTTGATGTTCGTGCCGGCGATGAAGCCTTTCGACGGCACCACATCGCGCAGAATGCCCGAACCACCCATGCCGAGCGCCTCAATCAGGGTAATGTCCGCGCCGTACTGGCTCGCAGTCAACGCAGCCTCGTAGCCGCCGGGGCCGCCGCCGATGATCACGATCTTTTTGGACATGCGAAAACTCCTGTTGCGAAAAGCGAATTGCGAAAAGCGAATTGCGAACGGTCAGATTCTCGCTAGACCACTGTAGCCACGAAGGCCATCACGCGCCGGTGGGCCCCCGGTCCGAATCCGCGAAGCGTTCCACGATGGTGCCGAACAGGCGCACGCCCACGTCAATGCAGCGTTCGTCGATGTCGATGTCGCCCTGGTGCAGGTCGTACTTCTTACCGGTGCCGCGCCAGCACCCCAACCTCGCCATGGAGCCGGGCACCTGCTCGAGATACCAGGAGAAGTCTTCGCCGCCGCTGGACTGCGGGGCCTGGACGATGGCATGGGGGTCGACGCTGCGCACCGCTTCGACGAGAGCGGCAGTAGCCACGTCGTCGTTCATCACGGGCGGCACACCGCGGGTGTAGGCGAGCTCGTGGGAGCAGCCGGTCGGGGCGATGATCGCGTCGATAAGCTCGCTCATGAGCGGCTCAAGCGTGCGCCACGTCGCAATGTCCTGGGTGCGGATCGTGCCGGACACGCGACCTGTTTTCGGCACGGCGTTGGGGGCAAAACCGGCTTCGATCTGCCCGAAGACCAGCACGGTGCCGGTGCGCGGGTCGATCCGGCGGGTCAGCAGCGCCGGCAGTTGGGTGACCAGGCTGCCCAGGGCGTAGACGATGTCGTTAGTCAGGTGCGGGCGCGAGCTGTGGCCGCCGGGGCCGGTGACGTTGATGCGCAGCACGTCGGCGGCCGAGGTGATCGCACCGGTGCGCACGCCGATTTGGCCGACGCGCAGCTTCGGCTCCGCGTGGACGGCATAAATGCAGGCCACGCCATCGAGACCACCCCACTTGATCACGTCGGGCGCGCCGCCGTCCATGACTTCCTCCGCCGGCTGGAAGATGACGCGCACGCCAAAGGGCACGTCAATCTCCGCCAGCGCGCACGCCAGTGCCAGGGAGATCGCAGTGTGCACGTCGTGGCCGCACGAGTGGGAGGCCCCCGGGGTACGCGACGCGAACGGCAAGCCTGTGGTTTCCTCAACGCGCAGGGCATCAATGTCGGCGCGGAAGGCGAGCTTTTCGTCGCTCTGCGGCCCGATATCGACGTACAGTCCGGTCTCCGGGAACAGGTGCGGCTCGAGCCCGCGCTCGCGGAGACGCTCAGCGATGAACTGGGTGGTGTCAATCTCATGGTGGGAGACCTCCGGGTGGGAGTGCAGGTGCCTGCGCCACTGAATGACTTCGTCGCGGTGCGCGACAAACCACGAGTCAATCTGGGCCGACAACCCCACTTTTTCCACGGAACAACCCTCCCGAACAATGCACGACAGTGCGACAGGTACCTGTGGAAGTGTAGTACTAGACCAAGCTGTACAGACAGTTGGGGTTGGCCGGCTTCTACAGCGCGAACGGCCGGGTGTCCTCGGGGCGGGCTGGCCAGAGAATTTCCAGGTTGAGCGCGCTGACATCCTGCGGGCCGAAACTGTCCCAGCAGATCTCCCCCACTTCTTCCCCAGCGCCTGGCAGAAGCAGCACGGGCGGCACGCGCAGCGCGTACGCCAGGCGGTAGATCGTGCTCAAGTTCGGGTCGTTGGACCGGCGGCTGTTGTTGTGGTTGCGCTCTAAGTTGGACACCTGGCTGCGCGAAAGTCCGGACAGGTCAGCCAGGCGCTGTTGGCTCACGCCGCGCATGGTGCGCACCGACTTCAGCCGCGCGGACAGGCTGTACCCGTAGCTCGCCCATTTGGCGTCCGGCAAGATTTCGCTGTTCTCGCTGGCCCCGCTAGCTGCGCTGGCATCGCTCACGGTGGTGCCCCCCCTTTACCGATCCCCCATCGATTGTTTCCGCTCTGAGACTACTACAGATCGATGTTGCGCGGGCCGTACAACCGATCACCGGCGTCGCCCAGGCCCGGCACGATGTACGCGTCCTCGTTCAACCCCGGGTCGATCGCTGTGGTGACCAGTCGAATCGGGGCGTCCAGCTCCGCAATGCGGTCCACGCCGGGCTGCGCGGAAACGACAGTGATCACGGTGATGTCGTCGGCGCCGCGGTCGGTGAGCAGGTTGATCGCGTGCACGAGCGATCCGCCGGTGGCCAGC
Source organism: Corynebacterium sp. CCUG 65737 (assembly GCF_024454115.1). NCBI lineage: Bacteria > Bacillati > Actinomycetota > Actinomycetes > Mycobacteriales > Corynebacteriaceae > Corynebacterium > Corynebacterium sp. CCUG 65737. The sequence goes on along the minus strand of NZ_JAGPZB010000001.1, from coordinate 320,290 downwards.
ATGGGGTCGACGAGGAAGACGGGTTGGCCCGCTACGTCGTCGGGAAGCGCTTCGAGGTACGGCACGGGCTCATGCGTTTCTTCGTTGCGCGCCAGCCCGATGAAGCCGACTTGCGCGTCCGGGATCATCGACAGCGCCGGATCCACCAACCCCAGCCCGGCGCGGATGACGGGAACGATGATCGGCGGGTTCTTCAACCGCGTACCTACGGCGGTGCCAACAGGGGTGACGCAGTCGAAGGTCTCGGCCTCCAGCGCGCGGGACGCCTCGTAGATGAGCATTGCGCCCAAGTCCGACAACGCGGCGCGGAAACCGGAGTTGTTGGTGCGCGCGTCGCGCAGCTTAGTCAAACGCGCGGTGGCCAGCGGGTGATCGATCACTGTGATCTGCATATTCGACATGCTAACCAGAAATTTCGCGCCGCAGGGAACCGAAAGCGGGTCAAAAGCAGTCCAACATGGCATGCACACTTTCATCTTGGATCCGCCCACCGCACGCAGCCACATCGAGCGCTTGCTTAACGACGCTTCTTCGACCACCCCCACCACCCTCCCGCCGTTACCCACGACCGGCCCCGTCGCCGGATTCGCGGCGGCCTTATCTGCCGCCGTTGATGCCGCGAACCATCAGGCCGAACTCCTCGCCGCCGAAGCCCGCCGCACCGCAGGCACTATGGATACGCTGGTCACGGCAGCTGAGCGAACCGACTGGGCCACCGGCGACGCGTTCGGGAGAATCCAGCAATGACGCAACTTTTGAACGAACTTCTGTCCCCGACGCGCACGGCACCCTGGGCCTCGCAGATTGAACAGGGCATCCACGCGATCATGCAGGCCGTTCCAGAGCCGCTGCCGCATATGTCGTTTCCCGCAACACCCGACTTCACCTCGGTAACACCACTGGCGGAGATTGTCGGGGCGGACCCGAGCACGATCAACAACGCCGCGACAGCGCTCACCGCCGACCGTGAAACAATCGACGCCGCTGTGCGCGAGGCAGTACCGCATGTCGCTACGGCCTCCACGGACATCGTCATGATCGGGCAACGCTTGCTCACTGACGCCGCCCCGTTCGCGCTCGGAGCCATGTTTCCGCTCACCGCCCCTATGGCGATAGGGCGGATGGCGGGGTTGGTGGGAGGGGCGCTGGTGGACGTCGTCAAGCGTCTGGAGCAACTCGAGCAAGACCTCGCTCCGCTCACTGAGAGCCTGAACACGGTGGTGGCGCGCGCGTTGGAACGCCCGCCGCTTGTCGCACCGCCGGAAGCGCAGGCGGCGGAACAGGAACTCCGCGAACTCGCAGACGCCCCGGAGACTGCGCCGGCCGCAGCATCCGCCGAAGTTCCTCCACCTCCGGCTGGCGACACGGCACCTCCCGATGGGGAGAGCGAAGGAGGTAGCGCCGCCGGGCGCGCAGCCGTGGAGGCAGCGAAATCGCAGATGGGAACGCCCTACGTGTGGGGCGGATCGCAACCGGGCGGATTCGACTGCTCGGGATTGACGTCGTGGGCGTACAAGCAGGCCGGGGTTGAGATCCCGCGCACCGCGGAAAACCAGGCGGTGGGACAACAAGTCAGTTATGAGGAGCTGCAACCCGGCGACCTCGTGGTGTGGTCCGGGCATGTGGCTATGTACGCCGGCGACGGCATGATGGTTGAAGCTGGCGATCCGGTACAAATGAACCCGGTCCGCACAGAAAACATCGGCATGCCGTTCAAGGGGTTCTGGCGACCGACGGCATGACCCTAGGTAAAGTGATTGCCCATGACGACGCGTGCAATTCTGCCGGTGAAAATCTCCTTGACCGACGGCGACTTCTACACCCTCTGGGCTCCCACATGGCGCCAGGGTGGCTCCGAGTGGCAGGCCTTCTTCGGCGACAAGGATGACATTCTGGCGTTCACCAGCCCCGAAGCGCTGCTGGTGTACCTCGAGGACCACGCCGAGCACGACCTGGCAGACCACCCACAGTGGGACGCATTCCAGGCGCGCGGCGACGACCGCGTCGTGCCCGCGGAGAAGAACGAGTACGACATCATCGGCCTGCCCCACTTCCTGGCCGGCCGCCCCAGCCACGAAAACGTCTCCGCCGCCTCGCGCGTGTTCCAGATTTCGCGTTCGCTTGCCGACGTCGCGGGCGCAGAGACCGCATCCATCTTCTTCGCGTCCCACTCGATCCTGAACAACATTCACCGCGGGCACGAGCACTACTCGGGCCCCAACGGCATGGACGAGTGGACCGGCGTTGGCCGTGCAGTGCTGACCAACTGGAAAGACGTCGTCGAATCCCTCGACGGCGCTGTGCGCGTGGTGGAGGACGAGGAACTGGACTCCACACGCGTGGAGAAGGCGGGCGAGAGCATCGCCGCCGCCACCGCCGCCCGTGAAGAAGCACGCGCCAAGGCGGAAAAGGAAGCCGAGGAAGCCCGCGCCGCCGCCGACCCGTACGACGTTTCTCCCTGGGCCGATGCCGGTATCGACCCAGTGAAGATGACCGTCCAGGGCAAGGGCGTGTACACGCTGCGCACGTACGTGGGTGGCGCGCCGGTCTTCCTGGGCAAGTACGGGGAGATCTTCACCTTCCCCACTGCTAAGCACCTGCTGCGCTGGATCGTCGACAATGACGACCACGACCTGGCAGGCGTGTCCACCTGGGAAGACATCATGACGCTTGCCAACGCTGGCGAACTCGAGGTCGATGTCCACGCCGACAACTCCTACTCCCTCAACGGCATCGCCACCGACATTGAAAAGGGTGTCGATGCTGTGGACACCCAGCAGATGACCAAGGCCTACGAGCTCATGGCTGACGCTGCCGACTGGGCTAAGGACGACTCCCTGAACTCCTTCCTGCTGTCCAACCCGCGCATGCAGGACTACCTCGCCTACATGATGGGCTCCACCGAGGCCGCCGGCTACGTGCCATCCGCCCCGTTCACCGACAAGGCGGAAGCGTGGAAGGAGCTCGAGGAGATGCTGGTCAAGAGGTTCTCCAAGTTCTAAGGCGTTCTAACGCGGGTCTGCGCCCCGAACCCAACGGGTCTGCGCTTAGCCAACCGTGGTGCCAAAGAGCATGCCCACCAAGAAGGTCGCAGCCAGTGCCAACCCGCCGCCGACGACGAGCCTGACCACTGCCCGGCTGGCCTTTGCGCCACCGAGCTTCGCGGAGATCGCACCCGTAATCGCCAGAGCCACCAAGGTCACGGCCACACAGACCGCAACGCGCACTGATGCCGGCGCGAGCACGATGGCGATGAGCGGCACAACCGCGCCGACGAAGAACGCCAAGAACGATGCGATCGCGGCCGACCAAGGGCTGACAATGTCTTCCTCGTCGATGCCGTAGTGGATCTCCAAGTGGGCGGCCAGCGGGTTGAGGGCGGTACGCTCCCGTGCCACTGCGATAGCTGTTTCCTCGGACAGGCCGGAATTCTTGTAGGCCTGCACCAGATGGGTGAGTTCTGCATCCGGGTCAGCTTCTTGCAGTTTCCGCTCGGTCTCAATCGCGGCCCTTTCGGCGTCGCGCTGGGAGGAGACGGAGACGTACTCCCCTAGCGCCATGGAGATCGCGCCACCGACGAGCGCCGCAATACCGGCAGTGGAGATCTCACGGATGCTCGACGTCGCTCCGGCAACGCCGACGACCACGGCTGCGACGGAGACAATGCCGTCGTTGGCGCCCAGGACGGCTGCGCGCAGGCGGTTCAGTTTCTCGCCCATGCCGTGGGTTTTCACCTCGACTTCCGGGAATTCGTCCGCGGAGTGATCGGCGTTCGTGCTTTCGGTTGTCTTCATGCTTCAAGGTCTACCCCGCTGCCAACTTGGGGCGCAAGCAAGTAAGCACTAACTAACTGCAGGTCAGGCAGCATTTTTGAGGTAAGGCTCGGCTTCGGTGCGGGCGACCGCCAGGACCATCAGCTCACGGCCTACACTTGGCTGACGATGAAGACGCACTCACATGCCGCACCCCGCACAGCAGCTGCTCTTGCCGCAGCGTCCATTGCGGCAGCACCCCTGACAGTCCCGTTCGCCGCCGCTCAGGACGGGCTGTTCGGCTACGACGGGCAGGCCGTGAACGACGCCACCGTCACCGAAACGGTCACGGAAACCGAGTACACCCCTCCCTCGCGCGAGAAAGCCCCGGACACGGACAACTGCCCCCAGGCGACGGTGCCGCCGGAGCCTGTGAGCACGTCGGAACGCGTGGCGCCGGGCAGTGCGTCGCCGACGCCGCTGCCGGTGACCTACGACGGCCCGTGCGGGTACATCACGCCGGACGGCTTCACGGTCGATGAAGCGGTGGTGTCCGCGGCGTGGATGGTGGCGGACGTCGATACGGGCGATGTCATTGCGATGAAGGACCCGCATGGCCGCTACCGGCCGGCCTCCATCATCAAGGTGCTGCTTGCGCTCGTTGCTATCGACGAGCTTCCCTTGGACAAGAAGGTCACGGTCAGCGAAGAATCCGCCGGTCAGGAGGGCTCCGCCGTCGGCATCGGCGCCGGCGGCGCGTACACTATCAATGACCTGCTGCACGGCCTGCTCATGGTGTCCGGCAACGATGCCTCCCACGCCCTCGCCCAAGAGCTCGGCGGGGATCAAGCCACCTTGGAGAAGATCAACGCGAAGGCCCGCGAGCTCAATCTGAAGGACACCTACGCCGCGAGTTATTCGGGCCTCGACGCGCCCGGCATGTCCACTTCCGCGTGGGACATGGGTCTGGCGTACCGGGTCGCGTACGAGAACGACACGTTCGCGAACATCATCAAAACGGAGATGTACCCCTTCCCCGGCTACACCGCAGCAGACGGCACCGTCTTCGAACCGTTCGACGTCTACAACGACAACCATCTCTACTTGAACGACCCGGACGGCATCGGCGGCAAGACCGGCTACACCGATGACGCACACCACACCTTCGTCGGCGCACTTGACCGCGACGGGCGCAGGCTCATGGCGGTCGTCCTAGACACCACCGCGGACGAGGCGCGCGCGTGGGAGCAGGCACAGCGGCTGCTGCACGAAAGCTACAGGTTCACCTCGTCCGAGGCTGTCGCATCGCTTGACGACGCCACCGCCAACCCCACAGAAACCGGCACCCCCATCACAGACGAAACCGGCACCGACTCACGTACTGGGCGCTTCGCCGCTACTGGAATTCCGTGGCAGGCCGCGGCTGTGTTCGTCGGAGGGCTCGTACTGGCGGCCGTGGGGACGTGGTTGTCGGTACGGTCGCGCCGTCGATAAGCAGCTAGCGCGTGAGCAGTGAAACCGCTGCCACACCAATCGCACCGATCGCGGCACCGATGCCGATGTTGCGCCCAGTGTTGTCCTCGTCGCTGACGCCGGCGCGGATGTTGATCACGGCGGGTTCCGGAACGTTCGGCTCCTCAAGCGCCAGGGATTCCTGGTACGTGGCCGTCCAGGCGGAGACGTACAAGACGATGCGCCAGACCAGGTACAGCACGACCATGAGCGAGATGATCGGGCCGAAAATGGCGCCGGCCGGGTTGCCGGTGGCGGAACCGATGACCACGGTGGAGAACTGCTTGAGCAGCTCGAAAATGATCGCGCCGATTAGCGCGCCCTTCAGGCCCGCGCGCATCGGCACCTTGGTGCGCGGCATGAACACGATCATCCACCAGAACACCAGGAAGTTCGCCAGGACACCGACGGCCAAACCGACCAGCCAGACCAGGAAGCGTGCACCCGGGAAGTCGCCGATGCCCAGGCGCTCCATGAGCGTGGACGTGAAGCTGGACGCACCGATGGCGGTGACCGCAAACGCAACAATGAACAGCACGAGCAGCCCGATCAGGGCGATCAGGTCCCAGAACTTCTTCATCACGAAGTTGCCGCCCTCGTTGGCATCGAGGTTCCACATCGCGCTGATGCCCGAACGCAGGTGGTTCATCCAGCCCAGGCCGGACCACAGGGTGGTCAGCAAACCAATGCCGGCGACAGCTCCGCGCTGATCGATGGCTGACTCAACGACACTGTTGATCATCTCGCCAGTCTCACCCTCGACTGAGTTGGTGATCTGCTCGGTGATCTGCGCCATCAGGTCGGGGCGCGCTGCCAGGAAGAAACCAAGACCGGCGAAGAGCAGCATGGCGAGCGGGAAAAGGGACAGAACAGAGAAGTAGGTGATGCCCGCAGCGAATTGGTTGCCGCCATTGGCCGCGAACCGCTCGTTCATCCGCATCGCGTGGGCGACGACGGGGGCTTTATCTTTGACATCCCCCATCAACCCTTCGTCCTGCTGGGTCGGGTGGGCGCGCTCGATCCCTTGCTCATCCGTGAAGCCCGTGCGGGGCGAAGTGGAGGTGGCCATGCGTCATTGTTCCTTTCAGGGGTACACGACAGGGTGTGATGACATCGGTCTCCCACAGTAGCGTGCAAATGTCTCCCATAGGGTATTCCGGCGCACGCGAGATCACCCGGTTTTCATGCGCTGAGTAGGATTAGGCCACATGACTGGCTCCAGCACTCACGATGAAAAGCAGCGCGTCCTGTCCGGCATTCAACCCACTGCGGACTCCTACCACTTGGGCAACTACCTTGGTGCGCTCAAGCAGTGGATCGACCTGCAGGACTCCTACGACGCGTTCTATTTCATTCCGGACCTGCACGCCATTACGGTGGACCAGAACCCTGAGGAGCTGCGCACCCGCACCATCGCTGGCTGTGCGCAGCTCATTGCGCTGGGCATTGACCCGGAGAAGTCCACGCTGTTTGTGCAGTCGCATGTGCCGGAGCACGCGGAGCTGACGTGGGTGCTGCAGTGCTTGACCGGTTTCGGTGAGGCAAGCCGCATGACGCAGTTCAAGGACAAGTCGGCAAAGCAGGGCCAGGACCGCACGTCCGTCGGCTTGTTCACCTACCCGATGCTCATGGCGGCAGACATTTTGCTCTACTCCCCGCACCTCGTGCCCGTCGGCGAGGACCAGCGCCAGCACCTCGAGCTCACCCGCACGCTAGCGGAGCGCTTCAACTCCCGCTTCGGAGAGACTTTCGTTGTCCCGGAGGGCTTCATTCCGGAAGGCTCGGCGAAGATCTACGACCTGCAGGAACCGACGGCGAAGATGAGCAAGTCGGGCTCGAACCCGAAGGGCATCATCAACCTGCTGGATGCGCCGAAGACCTCCGCCAAGCGCATTCGTTCCGCGGTCACCGATGACGACGGCGTTATCGCCTTCGACCGGGAGACGAAGCCGGGCGTGTCCAACCTGCTGGCCATTCAGTCTGCCCTAACGGGTGAGTCGATCGACACGCTCGTGGCCAAGTACGACGGCCAGGGTTACGGCGCTCTCAAGGTCGACACCGCCGACGTGCTCGAAGCGTTCACCACCCCGCTGCGCGCGCGTTACGACGAGCTCATGGCCGACCGCGCTCAGCTCGAGGAGATCTTGGCTCAGGGCGCACAGCGCGCACGCGAGGTCGCAGCGCCGCTGCTTGACAGCGTTTACCGCCACATCGGTTTCCTCGCCCCGAAGAGGTAGTCACCTCCAGGCTGACCTGCTCGTTCCGCACTCCCCACCTCACGCCCATGCGGCTGGTGGGGATTTTTCCTTGACCTTTAGGCCCCTGGGTTATATGGTTACCCACATGAGTGGCAAACCCTTATACCAAGAGATCGCGGACGAACTCCGTGATCACATAGCATCCCGAACCTATCGGCCGGGCGAAAGAGTCCCATCCACCAACGAGCTATCGCAGTTCTATTCCGTCAACCCGACCACCTCCGCAAAAGCCCTAACCGAGCTGTTCAACGACGGCTTGGTGGAAAAACGCAGGGGTCTTGGCATGTTCGTCAAGGATTCTGCGCGTGACCAGGTCTTGCGCACCCGGCGCGACGCCTTTGCCGCTACCTTCATCCACCCGCTCCTGCGGGAAGCGGACCAACTAGGCATTTCCGCTGATGAGCTGACTGATTTGATTGCTAAGGAGCGCCGATCATGACACCGACACTTCCCCTCTCCCCCGGCTTCTACGCCCTCGTGGGCCCCAACGCCGCGGGCAAGACCCACTTCCTCCACAGCCTCATTGGCCCGGATGCGGCGTTCGTTCCCGCCGGTTCAGACATCCACTTCGCTGGCCGCACCGTGGCGGATCATCTTCGCGCCGCCACCACGATCAGGAAGCTGAGTTCGGTATCGCTCCCGGACAAGGTACAGGAGTCCTCCCGCTTCAGCGACCTTTCCGTCGGCCAACGCCGCCTGCTCACGATCAATCTCGCGTTCGCCGTCGACGCGCCACTTCTGCTTCTTGACGAACCTTTCGACGGCCTCGACGTCACCTCGCGCCGCACCGCCCGGGAGAACCTCATCGCCTACCTCGCAGAGAACACCGACCGCACGATCATCATGGCCTCTCACCGCACTGAAGACTTCGCTGGCCTGGCCACGCACGTCATTCAAGCGTTCGAGCATGAGATCAGCGAGCCAATGCTTATCGACGATCTCCGCACCTCCTTCCCCACCGTCACCGGCCCCATCAAGGACGTGAACGCGCTCGCTGAACGCTACGGTGAACTGACACGGTCGACCCTCGGCCCCACCGCGCGGGTCACGCTCGCGGAAGCACCCTTAGACCTGGACTCCATGCCAGGGCTAAGCGTCGAGTATCCCGACGATGCACAGCTCCTCGACATCCTGGCGACGACTCCCGCTCCCGCCGCAACCTCCGAAGCAACGACCCGAAAGGCCCAGCCATGAAACTATTTTTGAGCCCCTTCTCTAGCTACACCTATCTCCTCGCTGTGGCCGCGCTTGTCGCTGCAGTACCCCTCGGACGCTTCTACGCGGGCGACGGGACTGTGTGGACCATCTTCGGCGGACTCGGCTTAGTGGCCCTGTTCACCATCGGGGCAATGCAGTGGCCAGCGGTGAACCAACTGGGCACGAGCTTCCGCACGTGGCTGAAATCTGCCGCAGCCACCGCAGCGGCAGCGTCCGGAGTGCTCGCCGTGGTCACCACCGCTTCATCGGTCGTCAACCAGGACCAGAACCCCTACTACAAGGCCTATGACGCATTCCTCGTGGTGAGCAACGACCCCGTCGAATGGAGAACCAGGAACGGGGAGGCATATCTGCTCGACGCCGCCGCCCAGAACGCCGGGACGATCATGGCCACGTTCGCTGTCACCTTCACATTCCTTTTCTTCACGTGCCTGATTGGCGTTGGGGCGGGTCTCGCAGCGAAAACCGAGTACCGCTGGCTTCCAATCGTCGCCGCGATAGCCGCCGTTGCCGCCGCAGTGTTCTGCAACGTGGCCATCATGGCCTACAGCACGAGGGAGATCGGGGGAGAATTCGTGTCGCTTCCTCCCACCTACACAGGATTGCTCACTATCACGGTCGCAACACTCATTGCGGCAGCAGCTTCGGCCTTCTCGATTGCTCGCGCGCCGCGCTTCATCCGCTAACCCACCGAAAAGCCCGCCACGAGGGAATCGCTCCCATGCAGTGGCGGGCTTTTTCGGCGTTCAACGCTCTAACCACTCCGAGCGCAGCTCCCCGTGGCGCGAACAGGCTGCCGCCCACCCCATCGGGCTGATCTTCACCACCATGCGCCGTTGGCATAAGGGGCAGATCCGCGGCGCGTCGTACGGCCGGGCAGGGTCAGCTGGCAGCGCGACCTCGCCAGAGAGCACTGCCCTAGCAAGCTCGTCGTTGTCGGGAATTTTCATCTACAACGCCGTCAGGGTGTCGTAGAAGGCGCCGTTGCCGGAGTTCCGCTTCTGCCCGACCGGTGTGATGCCTATGTTCATACCCGGTTTCATTCCAGGTTTCGCACCGGCCTCCATGGCCTGGTCGACGGCATCGCGGTCGCGCTCCATCGGGCGGCCGAAGGTGGTCAGGTAGTTCCCTCCGATGATGGCGTTGGCGCCGCCGAGGAGACCGGCTTCGGTTCCGTCGTCGCCAAGCGCAAGCTCAGTGCCGCCTGCAAACCGCAACTGTGTGCGCGGCATCGCAAGCCGCATTGCTGCGACCATGCGCAATGCTTCTCCCTGCGGAACGAGCGGGCGGTCTGAAAATGGCGTGCCGGGGCGCGGGTCGAGGAAGTTCAACGGGACTTCCTCCGGCTCGACGGAGGCGAGCTGAACTGCGAACTCCGCGCGCTGCTCGAGGGTTTCGCCCATGCCGATGATGCCGCCGCAGCAGGTCTCCATCCCTTCTGCGCGCACATGCTCAAGCGTGTCCTTGCGCTCTTGCCAGGTGTGGGTGGTCACCACGTTGGTGAAGAAGGAGCGGGCCGTTTCAAGGTTGTGGTTGTAGCGGCTCACGCCCATTTCCCGCAGCTGGCGCGCTTGGTCGCGGGTGAGGATGCCCAATGACGCTGATATGGAAATGTCCACCTCGTCCGTGATAGCCACGATCGCTTCGGCGACCTGATCCAAGAGTTTCTGCGTCGGCCCTTTCACCGCCGCGACAATGCAGAACTCGGACGCACCCATTTTCTCCGATTGTTTCGCGGCCTCCACCAACTCCGCGATGTCGAGAGTGACCGCACGCACCGGGGACTCAAACAAGCCCGACTGGGAACAGAAATGACAGTCTTCTGGGCAACCACCGGTCTTCAGCGAAATGATGCCCTCGAGCGAGACATCCACACCGCAGTGCTTGATGCGTGTCTGGTGAGCAATGCCCAGCAGCTCAGTAAGGTGATCGTCTTCAGCGTTCAGGACAGCAAGCACCTCTTGCTCGCCCAGTCCCTCCCCGTTCTCGAGAGCTTTCTCCCGTGCCACTGCGAGAATGTCGTGCATGTATCTGTCTCCAATCGGTCCGTATTCAATGCCAGCTTAGAGCAATGATTGAACACTGTTCAAGAAGCACCCTGGCGAGTTGGAACCGGCCACAGCCGAGCATCCTGGCTGAGAAATATTTACGAATTCAATAAGACACGTTTTCATAACAATTTGGAGACGGTACGGTCAGTTTGACGGTAGCGCGATTTACCGCCTAGACACCGCTCCTACCGGAGCAGCGCCTACTGAGAAAGTGACCCGATGACGAACCTCATCTTGCAATCGTTCATTAGCCTGATTGCCTCCATCCTGCCCATCTTCGGGCTCCCATTTGGTGAACTGGCTAAGGACCACAAGCCCGACACCGGCACCGCAGAGCAAGTACAAGCTGCCCCTGCGAAGCTGAGCGAGGAAGCCGATGAGCCGCTCGTCGAGGGCGGTGCCCCCGTGCCGGCCGCGAACGACTCCGCAGAAGTCCCTGCAGACGATGCCGCACAGGTTTCCGATGAGGAGCTGAGCGATCTACAGGAGGCGCTGATCGATGCGGCCAACCGCTTCCGCGTCCAAAACGAACTCCCAGAGCTCGAACCGATGCCCGAGCTCAACGACCTCGCCCAAGACTGGTCTGAGCAGCTCGCCCGCACCGGGGGCGACATCTCGCACCGCCCCGACTTTGCCGAGAGCTACCCGGAGGGATGGAAGAACGCGTCAGAGAACGTGCTGCAGAACATGACCGATGCTGACGCTGATGACCTCGTGGAACAGTGGGCCAAGTCCCCGGGCCACCGCAAGAACATGCTCGACCCGGAGATCAACCGCATTGGTGTCGGTGTCGCCGATCACCCCGATGGAAAGCGCTACGCGACCCAGAACTTCGCGCGCTACTAATTTGGCTATCCCTGGATGCCATTAATGCCTGGCACCCCTCCAGTGCCCCTCCACTAGTCCCCTCAAGGCCCAGCCTCGCCGACTATCGGCGCAGGCTGGGCCTTTTTCTGCGCGCAGCAAACCTTTCGCATCCTCCTGCCGCTTGCGCTACTGAGCCAACCAGTTATATGGTTACCCACATGAGTGGTGAACCTATAAACCAAAGAAATACTCGTCCCGTGTCAAAACATTCCTCCGCCACCCCGGCACGAGCAGGAAAGGCCTAACTATGAAACTCTTCCTCAGCCCGCACAAGCCCGTTAAATACCTCGCGCCGTTCGCCGTGTTGTGCGTGATTGTGCCCCTTGGCCGATTCCTCGCCGGGGACGGCACCGTGTGGACACTCCTGGGCGGTGCGGGCATGTTCGCCCTCTTCGCAATTGCAGGGAGGAACTGGGAGGCCGTGGACCAACTCGGAGCGAGCTTCACCAAGTGGATGAACTCCGCCGCTTTCACGATGATCACCGGCTCCGGAGTGCTCGCACTTGTGACGGCAGCTTCCTCGGTGATCAACCAAAAGCTCAATCCTTATTACAAGGGCTACGACTTTTTCCTGTTCACCACCGACAAACCGGTCGAGTGGGCGACTTCCCCGGGCCCCTTTGCCGATTCCAGCTTCGTTCCTGAACCGTATTTGGTGGAAAACGCTGGCCAGAGCATCCTCACCGTCGCCTTGACGGCCCTGCTCACGTTCACCTTCTTCGCGCTGTGCTGCGTCGGGGGCCTCGCGCTCGGTCTGACCATGAAGCGCCGGGGCGGTTTACTCTTCCCGGCGGCCGTGGTCATCGCGATCGTGGCGTACGCCATCACCTACACCGTGCTCGCCTTCCCGTACACCAGCGGGCAGGTAGACCCAGTTGATCCCGCGCACATGATCGTTCCGCTGGCCGAACCAAGGTCTGTTCCCATCGCCGCCGCATCCATCGCCGGTTTAATCATGCTGTCCGCTTCGGCATACATGATCGCCCGCACCCCGCGCCTGCGACGGTAAAGCCCAGACGACTGGTAGAACTTCGCGGTAGATACAGGACAGTGATGAAAGGACAGCGCCGCTAGTTAGCGGTACTCCACAAGCAGCGGTGAGTGATCCGACCACCGCTGCTCAACCGTCGGCGCCTTTTCCACCCAGGTGCGCTCGGCGCGCTCGAGCATGCTCGCGGTGGCGGCGTGGTAGTCAATGCGCCACCCAGCATCGTTGTTGAAAGCCTGGCCGCGGTAGGTCCACCACGTGTAGGGAGCATCTTCCGGGTGGAGGCGGCGGGCGACATCGAACCAGCGCGGCTCGTCGCAGGCGGAACGGCGCGCATCGCTGACATAGTCGACAGCACCGAAGAAACCGGCCTCATCCTTGACGTCGAGGTCCTGGGCCCCGTCATCGGGGAAGCAACCGAAGACGGAGTCCATGAAGGCGCGCTCGCCCGGCAGAAAGCCGGAGGACTTCTGGTTCGTCTTCCAGTTCTTCAAGTCTTCACGTCGGTGGCAGATGTTCCAGTCGCCGCCGATGACCATGTCGGGGTACACGTCGGGCCAGGTGGCTAGCAGCGGCTCGAACTGGTCGAGGAACTGCCACTTCTCGTCCTGCTTCTCGGTGCCGGTGGACCCAGACGGCAGGTACAGGGATGCGACGCGTTCCCCACCGGCGGTCGTTCCGGCAATGAACCGGCCGGAGTCTTCGAATCCGGGGATGCCGTAGGAGACGTCGATAAGCGGCGTGCGCGAGGCGATGGCCACCCCGGCACGACCCTTCGCGGCTGCGGGAGCTGTGTAGACGTGCCACCCCTCCTCGATGGCGGGCGCGAGTGCTGCCTGGGCTTGCTCCTCAGTTGCGCGAACTTCTTGCATGAGCACCACGTCGGCGGTGGTGTCGGTCAACCAGGCGAGCATGCCCGGGTTGGACTCGTTGCGGACCTTGGTGGCGGCGCGGATGCCGTTAACGTTCACGGAGGCGATAGTGAGACTCATAGGAAGCCAGGGTACTCGGCGCAGGTTTGACCAAATAGGTAGTGTGGGAGCGAAACGAATAGCTCCTATTAATTGAGGTGAACCATGGCCAAGATCATTTGGACGCAGACGGATGAAGCCCCCCTGCTGGCAACTTACTCCCTCAAACCGATTGTCGAAGCCTTCGCGTCGAACGCTGGCGTGGACGTGGAAACGTGCGACATTTCGCTGGCAGGCCGCATCCTTGCGCAGTTCCCGGATTACCTCGACGAGGACCAGCGCGTCAACGACGACTTAGCAAAGCTCGGTGAGTTGGCGGAGACGCCGGAAGCCAACATTGTGAAGCTGCCGAACATCTCTGCTTCCCTGGTCCAGCTGAAGAACGCCATCAAGGAGTTGCAGGACGCCGGATTCAAGATTCCGGATTACCCAGCTAACCCGTCCAGCGACGAGGAGAAGGACATCAAGTCCCGCTATGACGCTGTGAAGGGCTCCGCTGTGAACCCGGTTCTCCGCCAGGGCAACTCCGACCGTCGTGCGCCGCGCTCGGTGAAGAACTTCGCGCGCAAGAACCCCCACTCCATGGGTGAGTGGTCCTCCGATTCCAAGACCAACGTGGCCACGATGGAGGACAACGACTTCCGCCACAACGAGAAGTCCGTCATCCTAAATAACGACGACACCCTGACCATGAAGCTCGTGGGTGCAGACGGGCGCGAAGAGGTCTTCCGCGACGACATGAAGGTCGATAGCGGTGACGTTGTGGACGCGACGTTCATGTCCGCCAAGGCACTGGATGCTTTCCTGTTGAACGCGGTTCAGCGCGCAAAGGATGAAGGCGTTTTGTTCTCCATCCACCTGAAGGCCACCATGATGAAGGTTTCGGACCCGATCATGTTCGGCCACGTAGTACGCGCCTTCTTCAAGGACGTCTACGACCAGTACGGTGAGCAGCTCATGGAGGCTGGTTTAGACGGCGAGTCCGGCCTGGGTGCTATCTACTCCGGGCTAGAGAACCTCGAGAACGGCGCGGAGATCCGCGAGGCCTTCGACAAGGCCATGGCTGAGGGGCCAGACCTGGCGCAGGTCAACTCCCACAAGGGCATCACCAACCTGCACGTGCCGTCTGATGTCATCGTGGATGCCTCCATGCCCGCCATGATCCGCAACTCCGGCCAGATGTGGAACGCCGACGATAAGCCGCAGGACACCCTGGCTGTCATCCCGGACTCCTCCTACGCCGGCATCTACCAGGCGGTCATCGACGACTGCCGCGCCAACGGCGCCTACGACCCGACCACCATGGGCACCTCCCCCAATGTCGGCCTCATGGCACAGAAGGCAGAGGAGTACGGCTCCCACAACAAGACCTTCAAGATGCCTTTCGACGGCACCATGCAGGTCGTCTCCTCGAGCGGCGACGTGCTCATGGAGCACGAGGTGGAAGAGGGCGACATCTGGCGCGCCTGCCACACCCGCGGCCCCGCCATCAAGGACTGGGTCAAGCTGGCCGTCGACCGCGCACGCAAGTCCGGCATGAAGACCATTTTCTGGCTCGACCCGGCCCGCGACCACGACAACAACATCCGCACGCTGGTGAACAAGCACCTCGAAGAGCACGATCTCGAGGGCGTGGACATTTCCTCCCAGTCCCCAGAGGAAGCCACCCAGACCACGGTCGACCGCATCCGCCGCGGTGAGGACACCATCTCCGTCACTGGTAACGTCCTGCGCGACTACAACACCGACCTGTTCCCCATCCTCGAGTTGGGTACGTCGGCGAAGATGCTCTCTGTCGTCCCGCTCATGGCAGGCGGCGGCCTGTTCGAGACCGGTGCCGGCGGCTCCGCTCCGAAGCACGTCCAGCAGGTCCAGGAGGAAAACCACCTGCGCTGGGATTCCCTCGGTGAGTACCTCGCTTTGACCGAATCCTTCTTCCACGAAGAGGAGAAGAACGACAACGCCCGCGCCGGCATTCTGGGCCACACCCTCGACCGCGCGATTGAGACCTTCCTCGACGAGGGCCGCTCCCCGTCGCGCAAGGTGAACGAGATCGACGACCGCGGCTCGCACTACTGGATCGCCCGCTACTGGGCGGAGGAGCTCGCCTCCCAGGAGGACGACACGGAGCTGGCATCCGGCTTCGAAACCATCGCGAAGGATCTTGCCGGCAACGAGGAGCAGATCCTACAAGAGCTACTCGACGTCCAAGGCGAGCCCGCCGACCTCGGCGGCTACTACTGGCCGGACAACGAAAAGACCACGAAAGTCATGCGTCCGTCGGAAACCTTCAACAAGATCGTCGACAAAACCGAAGACGACTAGAGCGTAGGTTTAAACCACGAAAGGGGCAGCCTCACAGGAGCTGCGACTTCCCGGACCCGGATATCATCCCGCTTAAAGGCCGAGGAGTTTGCGTTTTGCCGCTGCAAACTCCTCGTCTGTCAGTAGACCAGCCAGTTTCAGATCCGCAAGCTTCTGCAATTCAGAATTCAAGCTGCGTTCAACAGCCCCGCCAGAACTGCTTGGCTGTGGCCCTTCGTGCCTCAAAGTCTGTGAGTTGGCACGCTCCTGCATACGAATGCGAGCCTGTTCTGCGGTGGTATTGATCACTTGAACCGCTTGTCTGAATTCAGGGATGTCGACCAGCTCAACAGAGTCAAGCTCGCCGCTCGGGCGCTTTGCACGCAGAGTGACGGTACCTACCGCTCTAGCTTTCTGTGTCATTGTTTGATGCCCATCGACATCGAAAATCTCATGCGTTCGGATCTGCTGGCGGTCGGTGGAAAGAACGCCCCGCTCGACGACGAGGAAATCCTCTGTCAAGGAATAACGCCCCGCCCCAACGCGTGAAACTGGCTTGCCAACCGCACTCCAGATCAATCCCGGCTCGGTAGTGTGATCGTGCCTATGGGCAACCCGTTCCGCTGCTTCACGGGCAAAGAATTTGATATCGAATCCGCCATCCGACATAGAGGCAGAACCGTTGTAGGGGTTTCTAGGGGTAGTCATGCGAATAGCATAATCTTCAGTACTTGCTAATTAGAGGTACCCACAACAGGCCGACTCGCTAGTTTCCGTTCACCGCACCTTGATGCATATTTTTACGGGAAATATATTCACTTCTTAACAGTCGCGAACAGGCCCTAACAGACAGCTTAGTTTGACTTTTTTATTCGCCGCTCTCGATTTCTCGCCCGAAAGCCAAACTCTGTTTGCCACTCCGCGCTTACGCTCGTAGCTTTGGTGACATGCCTCAATACGACAACAGCGCTGCAGGCGAGTGGGGTTTTGATACCCGTGCCGTCCACGCCGGCCAGAATGTCGACTCTGACTTCGGTGCACGCAACCAGCCGATCTACATGACCACCTCCTACGTCTTCAACGATACGGAGCACGCGCAGGCGAGGTTCGCGCTGGCTGACCCGGGGCCGATTTACACCCGCATCACCAACCCGACGCAGGACGCGTTCGAGAACCGTCTGGCCTCCCTGGAGGGCGGTGTCGCGGCAGTGGCGTTCGCCTCCGGCATGGCGGCGGAGACTGCGGCGATCACGAACCTGGCCAGCGCCGGGGACCACATTGTCACCTCCCCGCGCCTTTACGGCGGCACTGAGACGCTGTTTGAGGTCACCCTCCCCCGCCTCGGCATCGAGTTCACGTTCGTGGACAATCCGGATGACCCGGCCTCTTGGGAGGCTGCGGTCAAGCCCAACACGAAGGCCTTCTACGGCGAGACCTTCGGCAACCCGATCGCGGACATCTTGGACATTCCTGCCATCGCGGACGTCGCCCACGCTAACCGTGTCCCGCTCATCGTGGATAACACGATGGCCACAGCCGCGCTGGTCAAGCCGCTTGAGCTCGGAGCGGACATCGTTGTCGTCTCCACGACGAAGTTCTACACCGGCAACGGCTCGGCGCTCGGCGGAGCGATTATCGACGGCGGATCTTTCGACTGGACCGTCCAACGCGACGGAGCAGACGTTTTCCCTTATTTCACCAACCCCGACCCGGCGTACCACGGTCTCGTCTACGCGGGTCTGGGTGCGCCGGCCTATGCCGTGAAGGCGCGCGCAGGCATCCTGCGTGACACAGGTGCGGCGATCTCCCCCTTCAACGCGTGGTTGGCGCTGCAGGGGATGGATACGTTGGGCCTCCGCGTCGAAAAGCACAACGCGAACGCTCTGGAAGTCGCACAATTCCTGGATGCGAATCCGCAAGTTGCCACCGTGAACTTCGCTGGCCTGCCTAGCTCCCCGCACTACACCACGAAGGAGAAGCTCGGGCTGAAGTACACCGGGTCCGTGCTGTCCTTTGATATCGCGGACGCGTCCCGCGAGTCTGCCTGGGCGTTCATCGATGCACTAAAGCTCCACTCCAACCTGGCCAACGTCGGCGATGTGCGCTCGCTGGTCGTGCACCCGGCGTCGACGACGCACTCGCAGTCCAACGAAGCGGGCCTGGCGCGCGCGGGCATCACGCAGGCGACGATCCGCCTGTCCGTCGGTATTGAAGATGTCCGCGACATCATCGCCGATCTCGAGCACGGATTCGCGGCCATCGCATGATCCCGCTTCCGCCCGAAGGCGAACTGACCTTCCAACCGATCGGTGACTTCCAGACGGAGGCTGGTGCCGTCATCCGCGACGTGACTGTCGCCTACCAGCGGTGGGGTGAGTTCCACGGGGATCCCCATGGCCGCAACAACCTCATCCTTGTGGAACATGCCCTGACCGGCGATTCCAACGCCGTCGTGTGGTGGGACGGGCTGATCGGCCCCGGCGCGCCGATCGACACGGACCGCTTCTGCGTCATCTGCACGAACGTCCTCGGCGGCTGCTCTGGCACGACCGGCCCGTCGAGCGACCACCCGGACGGCGGTAAGTGGGGCTCGCGGTTCCCGGCGACGTCGATACGCGATCATGTGCGCACCGAAGCCCACTTCTTAGAGGCGCTCGGCATCACCTCGATGCACGCCGTGATCGGCGGCTCCATGGGCGGCGCACGCACCCTCGAGTGGACGCTGATGTACCCGGACTGGGCGAACTACGCCTGCGTCATCGCCATGTCTGCGCGCGCGAGCGCCTGGCAGATCGGCATCCAGTCCGCGCAAATCTCCGCCATCGAACGCGACCCGGACTGGCAGGGCGGCGACTACTACGGCACCGGCCGCTCCCCCGATGCAGGTCTATCCGCCGCACGCAGGCTGGCGCACCTGACCTACCGCGGTGAGCTGGAGATTGACGAGCGTTTTGGCACCATGGCCCAGCCAGGCGAAAACCCCCTCGGCGCCTTCCGCGACAGGCAGCAGCGCTTCGCCGTGCAGAGCTACCTCGACTACCAGGGCCAGCGACTCGTGGAGCGTTTCGACGCCGGC
Source organism: Corynebacterium sp. CCUG 65737 (assembly GCF_024454115.1). Taxonomy (NCBI): domain Bacteria; kingdom Bacillati; phylum Actinomycetota; class Actinomycetes; order Mycobacteriales; family Corynebacteriaceae; genus Corynebacterium; species Corynebacterium sp. CCUG 65737. Next base: position 301,293 of record NZ_JAGPZB010000001.1, on the reverse strand, counting down.
TCCTACGTCGCCATCACCGAGTCCCTCTCCCGCCACGACATCGGCCGCGGACGCGGCGGACTGAACCGGGCACTCGCACAAATCACCGTGCCCACGATGGTCGTCGGCGTGGACACCGACATCCTCTACCCGTTCCACCAGCAAGAGCACATCTCGCGCAACATCGGCAACCTGCTGGCGATGAACAAGATCGTCTCCCCCGTCGGCCACGACGCCTTCCTAGTGGAAACCCGCCAAATGGGCCACATCCTGCGCAACTTCATCGCCATGGCGGACCAAACCCCGTCCGCGAGCGACTTAGCGAAGGAGCAAGGCAACTACGACATCTAGGGGTTACCTACGCCGTGTGTCAATAAGGGCTAAAACAGCATCGTTGCTAATCAGGCTCGACCCACGGCCAACCAATCGCCCATCGTCCGTTTCGACGATCTCCGCCGTGCGGCCCCCGGGAATGATGGTTATGCCACCTCCATAGGCAGAGATGTCAACTGCGGATCCCAGTTCCAATCCAAGCGCTTCACGCAGGGCTTTCGGCAACAGAACACGGCCGCCTGAATCAAGCGTTGCTTCCATGGGACCAGGCTACCGGTATCTTCCCATTGAAACGGAAAGCTCAGCGTGAAACCGGTCGAGACCGAGAATCGTGCACAGGTCTTCGTCCTCTGCTGGAGAGTTGACCCTCCGGGCGATGGCCTCCATCGCGGCGGGGATGAGCACCGGATCATCGTGGAGGAGCAGTTCCTCCCGCAGCACCGCGAGGTCATTGCGGTTGTAGATGTCAGGCAGTGATGGATGCTCCTTATACGTGCGCCTCAAACTCGGGTACGTCGCGCTAATCGACGCGACCAATTCCCTAACCCACCTGTTGTGACAATTGTGTTCACACCACCAGGTTCTGCACACGGACGTCTCCGTCGTTCACGTCAATGAGATACGCCCGCCCCATACCTACCCAGCCGATAAAAGGCTCAGGGTTCAATGTGATTTGCGAGTGGACATGACCCAAGATCCACGCGTCGTACCCGCATGCGAGGAGTTCCTCTGTCGTGCATGGAAGGCAATCGTGTTTGGAGTACTCGCCGGTAACCGAAGTGTGAAGCAACCCAAGGTTCACGGCATAAGGTAAAGGGTGCGGAAAGTCGCTCACGAGTGAGCGCGGGTCCCTATCTACCTCAACAGAAGCGGAATGCAATGCCCACTCACCCACCTCGATGGTGTGTGGCTGTGTGCCGGAGACAATGACTCCCCGCGGAATGACAGCGCTCAGATCGTGGTAGACGTCGTGGTTGCCCGCGGTGAAAACCACCGTTTCGAACAGTTCGAGCCCACGGCTGAAGAATGCAGCGACCTCAGAGTACGTGGCTTCGGTGTAGCGCTTGCGGTCGATGATGTCACCGACCACGACAAGGTGGCTCGCCCCGGCAGCGGCCGCATGATCAAGGGTCTCTAGGGCCCATTCAATTCCGGGCCCAGTCTTCTTGTCTCCGGTCTGTTTGCGGCCAAGGTGTACGTCAGCAAGGACTGCTACAGTACTCACAAGATGAACCGTAACCGAAAACTGTAGGGTTCCTCTAGCGGGCTTGGTGGCTTGCACGCCCCTGCCACCATCGGATGAGCACCAGGACCGCAGTCGATGTACCCACACCGATCAGGGTCATCGCCATTGCTTCGGCTCTGTGTCCCTGCTCGAACTGGTTCATGATCCAGGGTGCGAGCAGGTTGATGTTCGACGGCCTAATCAGAGACGACATGACCAGCTCGCGGATGCCCACGAAGAACGCCAGCAGCCAGCCTGCGAAAATTCCTGGGGCAAGCATGGGGAGTGTGATGCGTGTGAACGTTTGCCATCGCGTAGCACCCGAAACGGCGGATGCCTCGCTGAGTGTCGGCGACATGGACACCGCTGAAGTCTTGATGTTTTGCACCGCCATGGGGACAAACAGCACAGTGAATGCCATCACAAGGATGATTTGCGAGCCGTAAGGGGTAAACGGCAAACGCGGAGAGTTCCACAGCAAGATGAAACCGATCGCGAGCACGATTCCGGGAACAGTATCGGGAGCCACTGCAAGGAAGTCGCTCAAGCGGGAAGACAGCGTGCGGTTACGCAATGTGAAGATCGTTACTGCAAGAGCAAGCACAACCGCTGTCGTTGCACCAATTGCACCAAGCGCAATGGAACGCGTTAGCGCCTCCTGCCCGGACGGCATCTGGAGGACAATCTTGAAGTAATCGAAAGTCAGGTTGTTGAGTGTCGGCGGCTTTGAACGCAGGATCGTCATCGACGCGAGGATGATAGAGATGTAGGGAATCACCACACACAGGATGAACACCACCGCAGCGTAGATCCAAGCCACAACCATCGCGGGGCGCGAGGGGTTCAGGTGCACAGCCCGGGAGACCCGGCCACCGCTCACCAAGTCAGTACGTGCAACCCACTGCTGAGTACCCCAAGCGAGCACGCCCAGTGTGAACAGAACACTCGAGGATGCAGCAGCCTTTGAGAAGTTCAGCGGATCGATGGTCACATCTTGGTAGATAGAGGAAACGAGAACCGGGTACCCGATCGCGTTACCGAGCGTGACCGGAGTACCGAACTCACCCGCGGCCTTAATGAAGACAATGAGTGCTCCTAGCGAGTACGGCCCGAGCACAATGGGAGCGACCACACGGCTGAATTGCTGCCAGCGACTCGCCCCTGCCACTTGCGCCATTTCCAGCTGCGAAGCCGGAATAGAGGCGAAGGCATTTCTGAGGATGAGATACAGGAACGGGAAGAGTTCCGCCGCCATGATGAAGCCCATACCCCACACCGAGTTGATCGCGGAACGGACCGCGTCACCGAGCGCGGGGCCGAGGAGCATGTCCGCAACGCCGCGCAGGCGTGTGAAGTCCATCCACGCCAGAGCTGCGGCAAAAGGCGGCGTCATGAACGGGATCATGATCATGACCTCTACCCATTCTGCCTTCCGCATGGGTGTCCAAGCGCGAAGGAAGGCTAGCGGAGCAGCGAAGAGGGTGGAGAACATGACGACGAGGAACGAAAGCCAAACTGTGTTCCAGATGACCCGAAGCATTTCGGGACGGAAGAGGGTGTGCAGTGCAGAATCCTCGTCCCGGTAGCCCGTCACTGCGGTGACCAGGACTGACACGAGCGGCGCCGCAACCAGCACTAGCAAGATCAGCAGCACCGGGTACACACCGGCGTTAGTTTTAGCTCTCGTTCTCATCGCCTTAGAACTTGTCCTTACTCTCTGGCGGCCTAGGAGAGGTAGCGCTCAGCGAATTTGTCACGGAGATCCTTCGATTCAGAGGAAATTGCAGACCAATCGTCGGAGATTTGATCAATCTCGTCGAGCTTCGGGCCGTTCTTCGGATCCACGTTCTTGTTAGCGGGAATCATGTTCTTGGAAGCAGAAATCTGCTGTGCTTCTTCGGAGAACATGAAGTCGACAAACGCCTTTGCTGCGTCCATGTTGTCGGAAGACTTCATGATCATGACCGGGCGAGGGGTCACCGTGGTACCGGAGGACGGGATGATGACCTCAATCGGCTCACCCTTGTCTTTAGCGGAGTAAGCCGAGTAGTCCACGCCGCCGAGGACAATGCCCTTGGAACCAGAGGTGACCTGGTCAAGAGCCGGGCCGTTGGCGCCTTGAACGATCATGCCGTTGTCAAAGAGATTGTCAAAGAGTTCCCAGGTTTTGTCTTCGCCCCACTGGGACACCATGGCGGCAATCAGGTCAGCCGCGGTGCCAGACTCGCGAGGATCCGGCATGATCACCTGGTCCTTGTACTTCTCGTCAGCGAGATCCTCCCAGTCCTTGGGCATGTCAGTGACTACATCGGTGTTGGCAACTAGAGCCAAGGCAGAGCCGTCACGACCATGGAACGTGTCGTCGGATGCGTTCCAATCAGCGTTCGCGGAGTCGATATTCTCCGGCTTGTACTCCTCTAGTGCGCCACCTTCAGACTGCTTGTCCGCTGCGCTCCAGGAAGCGAGGTAAACGACATCAGCCTGAGGGTTAGCCTCTTCTGCCTTGATCTTCGCAGTGACTTCACCGGTCGTACCAGCGAAGACGTTGACGGTCACGTCAGTGCGTTCCTGGAACGCTTCCACCAGAGCATCGGTAAGACCCTGCGGGTTTGCCGAGTAGTAGTCGATGGAACCGGACAACCCGTCCGGTGCCTGCCACTGTTCAGCAGTGGAGGCGGTGTCATCGTTGCCGGTGGATCCAGCATCATCGTTCGATTCAACAGATCCGCAGGCGACCAAGCCGAGAGCGGTACCAATGCCGACGAGTGCAGCAGCAAACTTCTTCATGAAAGCAAACTCCTTGTTGAAAAACGGGAAAATTTAGGAATGCGAGGTGACCGTCAGCAGGACCTTGTCACCTCGGCCGAGGCGGTGCCGCGAGTAAGCCAGCCATGGATCGGCGGCACCGGGCACCACACAGCGGACCTCGTAGCGTCCACCGGTGTATTGGCTCTCCACCACCTCGCCGATGATGGAGTTCGCCGGTTGCGTGTCCGGTCGCTTTCCATCGAGGGGAGTGACCTCGAGGTCCTCGGGGCGGTTCGTCGGAAGCGTTTCGTGGGTGTTGGTCACACCGACGAAACCGGCGACAAAGTCATCTGCCGGGTGGTCGTACAGCTCGACCGGGTCGGCGAATTGGCGGACGTTGCCAGCATTCATCACGGCGACGCGGTCCGACATGGCCAACGCCTCGGACTGGTCGTGCGTGACGTAAATGACGGTCAGGTTCAGCTCGTACGCCAAGCGGGTCAGCTCCGAACGAATCTGTGTGCGCAGGGCCGCATCCAAGGCAGACAGCGGCTCGTCCATGAGCAACAGCTCTGGATCGGACACCAATGCACGTGCAATAGCAACGCGCTGCTGTTGACCACCGGACAATTCGTTCGGGCGTTGCTCGGCTTTGGCGCCGATTCCCACCATGTCCATTGCCCGCGCAACGCGTTCTTCGCGCTCCGCTTTTGCCACTTTCTGATTTCCAGTGGTCAGCGGGAATTCCACGTTCTTGGCCACCGTCATATGCGGCCATAGCGCGAGATCTTGGAACACCATCGACAGTTTGCGTTTGTTTACTGGGACATTGGTGTTGGGACCGAACACTTCGTTGCCTGCAAACTCAATAACTCCGTCGTCCGGTGTCTCAAGTCCACCGATGCACCTCAATAGCGTCGACTTTCCACATCCAGACGGGCCGAGTATTGAGACAAATTCACCTTTCGCGATGTCCAGCGAGGTTTTGTGCAACCCCGTTCCGTCAGCGAACTCGCGGCGCACTCCGCGCAATGAGACGTGCGAACTATCCATACCTGCTCCAGCGTTAAGAACTAACGGTCCTACACTAGGGGTGGCCAATGAAATAAACTATGGATTCGCAGTGAACAGATTATGAAATATCTGAAACCCTCCAGTTAGACCTCAGTGCGTCCGCCAACAGCCCCAGCCAACGCCTGTTGATGACTAGAACCCACTGCTAGGCTCGCACTGCAGTCACAGCAATATGTGCACGCTTCTGTGCGGTGGCAGGACGAGTTTCCACTCTGCTAACCCGAAAGCCTGCGTATTCAATAAGGGATGTGATGTCGTCTTCCGAGTACGCCGTCGCCGGGAAAACTTTGTGAGCGAAGAGCTTTCGGGAATCGGCAAGGAACCCGCCATAAACGAGCACGCCTTCAGGAACGAGAATCCTCGAGAGCGTTTCGAGGGTCGTCAGCATGTCCTCCGGCGTCATGTGGATGAGCGAGTACCACGCCAGCACCCCACCCGCGCTCTCGACGTCCCCTTCGAAACTCTCAATGTCGATCACCGAGTACTCAATGCCTGGATATGCCCTCCGCGCATGATTCACGAACTGAGGAACTAGGTCTATTCCAGCAGCTTGATGCCCCAGACTGTTGAGGTACGCCGTGAGGTGACCAGGACCGCAACCCACATCGAGAATGCTGTTGGTGACGCCTTTGAAACCTTCCGCGATGAACAGACGATCCGCCTCGTCGACAGAATCGATGCTCCCCAATTGATCGATGTACCTGCCCGCCACGTCCGAGTAAGCTTCCTGCGTTTCGCGAGACGTCATATCCATTGCGCTCTAGCTCCCCAACGCATCCACCGACAGCGCCAACCAGAGCAGCAGTGCGCCTGTCGACGCCGAGAATAGCGCGTCGAAACGTCGCGACCGCACCGCCAACAACCCCATCACTTGCGAGTCGCACGTCAAGCGGCACACGGTGAGCCACAGCATAGATACGCCGAGAGTGAATGCCGCCCGGCGCCAGTGCTCTGTCACCGAGAACAGCGAGGCCGCGACGAAACCGAGGACGAACAGCACGATCATTATCTGCTGGACGCGCACGGGCAGCCGGGACAGCGGGGTGCCAATGTCGTGCGGATTATCCAAGCTCGGCGGCGGAGCCGTAGACACCTGCGCTGGAGCGGCCGCTGACGCTGGCGCGGTTGCGGCCCGCCCCGCCGGGTCTACGTTAGGGCACCTTGGGGGGCGTCTTGCTGGGCGTGAGCTACTCGGCGTGGGCAATCCGCTCTGCCCTCTCCACGATGTTGCGCACCAGGAAGGTGCGCGTCATCGGGCCAACACCACCGGGGTTGGGCGACACCCAGCCGGCTTTGTCCCACACGTCGGGGTGGACGTCTCCGGTGGTTTTGCCGTCGAGACGCGACACGCCCACGTCGAGCACTGCGGCACCGTCTTTGATCATGTCGGCGGTGATCATGTGGGGTTTGCCCGCGGCGGCGATAATGACATCGGCGCGGCGGGTCTCCGCGGCGAGATCCTTGGTGCCGGTGTGGCAGAGCACGGCGGTCGCGTTGACGTCGCGCTTAGTCAGCATGAGCGAGATCGGGCGGCCAACGGTCACACCGCGACCAATAACGCACACGATGGCACCGTTGAGGTCAACGCCGAAACGCTCCAGAAGAGCCAGCGACCCGTTGGGGGTGCACGGCAGCGGGGCGGGCTCGTTGAGCACGAGGCGGCCAAGGTTGACCGGGTGCAGGCCGTCAGCGTCCTTATCCGGGTCGATCAGGCCCAGCACACGGTTCTCGTCGAGGTGCTTCGGCAGCGGCAGCTGCACGATGTAGCCGGTGACCGCGTCGTCGTTGTTGAGCTCCTCGATGACCGCGTCGAGCTCTTCCTGGGTGCAATCCCCCGGCAGCTCCTTCATGATGGACGCGATGCCCAGCTCCTCGCAGTCCTTGTGCTTCATGCGCACGTAGTTCTGGCTGGCGGGATCCTCACCGACAAGCACCGTGGCCAGGCCCGGCGTCACACCATGCTTCTCCTTCAAGCGAGTTACACGAGCTTGAAGGTCGGCGAAGATTTCTTCGCGGTAGAGTTTTCCGTCCAGTTTGATCGCAGTCACACCCGTCATCTTAGACCGAGCTTTAGACTAAGCGGCGTGCACGTGATCTTCGACAACCCCGTCATCCCCGGCAACACTGGCAACACGATCCGCCTCTGCGCGGGCACCGGGTTCACGCTCCACCTGGTCAAACCGTTGGGCTTCCTGCTGGATGACAAGCATCTGAAACGCTCCGGCCTGGACTACCATGACCTCGCCGACGTGCAGATTCATGAGGACATCGAGTCCTGCTTCGCGTCGCTTATCGACGCACGCATCTTCGCCTTCACCACCCACGCCACCCGCCACTACACAGACGTGGAGTACCGGGACACAGATGCGCTTCTATTCGGTACGGAGCCGACGGGGCTGCCCGAGCAGCACTCTCACCACCCGCGCGTGACGGACCAGTTGCGCATCCCGATGCTGCCCGGACGCCGCTCGATGAACCTGGCCAACTCGGCTGCTGTGGCCTCCTACGAGGCGTGGCGGCAGTTGGGGTTCCCCGGCGGGGTGTGAGGGGGAAGTTTGCGGGTGCGGAGCTCGTCGATAAGCGCCCAGGCGTCGGGCGTAGCGAGGTCGCGCGCGCACATCTTCACGGTGCCGGGGACTAGCTCGAAGCGCACGTGCGCCAGGTTGAGACGGCGCTGAATCGGGCCCTGGCGGAACGTGATTTCTTGGATGTGCGGCACTTCGATGAATGCGTAGCGGCGGCTCAGCAGGCCGTGGCTCGTGGTCGCCATGGGGATGCCGCCCATGAGGTCGAGGGAGACGGCTTGGTGGGACGCGTCAATTGGCGATGGGATCCGTGCGCGCTTCGGTGAGCGGAGATCCCAGTCGGGTTCTGTGATGTGCGTGCGGGTGAGCGGGCTAATCGCTTCGATGAGCGCGACCGCTTGCTTGTACGAGCCCACGGGAAGCAGCCGCGAGGTGCCGGACTGTTTATTGGACTCGCGGCCGTACCCGGCGATGTTCACGGTGACCGACCACCACCCGAAGATGCGCCACAGCACCGGTTGGGACAACCCGATCGCGTGGATCCGATCCAGCGGCACTGCTTGGCGGCGGCGGTTGGCCAGACCGTAGCTCAAGTTCACAACGTCGCCGTCCAGCGTCGCGGTGTAGCGCCATGACTGGTCGATCTGCCGCCAGATCTGCGGGATGAACCCGGCCAGGACCGGGAGGATGACCGCCAGGGTGAGCTCCGTGAAGATCGGAATGAACGACCATGCGACCGTGAACACCGTGGTCAGACGCAGTGCCGCGCCGGCGAGCGAGCGGGCAACCGGAATCGGTTCAACGAGATAGGCACCCGCAGTTTGTGTGAGCGTGTCCAGCTGCTCGTCGGTGCCCTGCTGCGCGATCTTTCGCAGTAGTTCCGTGCGGACATTCTCTGCTTCCGTGCGGGGTAGGTAGCCGATCTCGATGGCAGAGTTGGACCCTCCGGCTGCCTCGACGCGCACAGCCGCAAGGCCGATAAGGCGTGGGGCGAGCGGCTCGACAACGTCGACAGCTTGGATACGGTCGTACCGCGCCGCGCGCACCTTGGTGGAGATGACGCCCCGTGTTAGCTCCACCTCATCCGTGCCGAGGCGGAAAGTCGTGCGGTACCACCACACCTGCGAACCGAGGAAAACCAGAAACAGAGCCACCCCTGCCCCGCCGGCGACCTGCCCGACGGTGGCCCATGTCAGGTCCCGCTCACGCAACGCATCAGCCACGAACGTGAAGAAATTGAACACGATCAGCGTGACAATCGCCGCGACGCCACCCCACACACGCAGCAGCGGAGTCAGACGGTGGACGCGGCGGTACCGCGGGACAGTATTCACAGCCCGCTCATTCGTTCACGTGCTTGGACCGCGAGACGCTCACGCAGCGCATCCGCTTCCTCGGCGGGTAGCCCCGGAATGGTCGCGTCCGTGGTCGCGGAGGCCGTGTGCAGTGCCAACTCTTTAAGCCCCAGCGGACGCGTGAATGGGCCGGTGCTGACATCGACGTACTGGATCCGGCCGTACGGCACCACTGTGAAATTCTGGGTGATCTTGCCTTTGGTGATCAGCAGCTCATTGTCTGTCTCCAACCAGCCGGTATTGCGCACCCGCAACGGAATCATGATCAGCTGAAAGACATACCAGAGGCCGATGGCGGCAGCACCCCACCACCACACGCCGCCAAGCTGAAACTGGGCAAGGCCGAAGCTGCCAGCTAGGACCGCAGCCCAGATCGTCTGCGAGATATAGCGCGCGGTGATGAGCTTTCGGCTCACCGGATTCATGCCACTGACATCAGTAGGCATCTGTGCTGGCTGGTTCAGGTGCGAACGGCGGCGATCCGGCGATTCTGCTTCGTGGGCGCCCTGCATGCGGTTCAGCCTAGCGTGCGGTGACCTCACCGAAGCGCCGGGCAAGCGGTGCGAGCGTCGCCGGACGAGCCGCCACCCACGCCGCCGCGACCACCGCCAGCGACACCAGGAAGATGATCAAGCCCGTCCAGTTCCCCGCGTACTCCGTCGGGTCCGTCGAGCCTTGCGCCGCGTACATGTGGTTGAGGTTGCGCAGCGCGCCAGTAGCCAAGACCAGCCCGACGTGAATCACGATGAACACCACGAAGTAGATCATCACCGGGAAGTGCATCGCCCGCGCCGCTTGCGCAGGGAAGACCTTGTTCCATCGGGCCGAGTCGGCCGGCCAGAAGCTACTCATGCGCACACCCGACAGGATCGCCAGCGGTGCCGCCACGAACACTGTGATGAAGTACGCCAGCTGCTGCAGGCCGTTGTAGTGGACCCAGCCGTTTTCCGTGGGCCAGTTCAAGGACAGATACTGCAGCCCGGCCGAGACCGCATTCGGGAAAACACCCCAGCTGGTCGGCACAATCCGCATCCACTGCCCCGTTACAAACAGCAGCACACCGAACACCAGCCCGTTGACCACCCACAAGATATCGAGCACCTGGTGGAACCACAGCGTCAAACTGATCTTCCGCCCGCCCTTCTTCGGCCGCCAGTACGCTTCAGGGCGGCGCTCGGTGCGGATCTGCATGCCCGTCCGGATGATCAGCACCATCAAGAACATGTTGAAAAAGTGCGACCAGTTCAGCCACGCGGGAATGCCCACCGGCGCGCTCTCCGGCATCGGTGCATAACCGGGGTACTTCTCCACGAACTCCTGGCCCGTCTCCGTATCCAGGAACGCTCGGGCGCCCCCGACACCCAGTGCAAGCAACACCAGTGCGACCACCGCAGCGATCCACACCCAGCGCCTCCGCTTATCGACGCCCCGCGCCACCGTCATCCCCCCACCACTCTTCTCCCCGGCGGGTGTGGTGGGAGCAGTTTTGGCTGCAGCCGGTGCGGCTGCAGCCGGTGCGGCTGCCGGCGGTTTCGGTGCAGCAGCAGCTGGTGCCGCTGCCGGAGGTTTGGGCGCTGCAGGTGCTGCGGGTGTTGTAGGCGCAGCGGGCGGTTTCGGTGCAGCAGGTGGTACCGCCGCAGCAGGAGGCTGTGGCGCGACAGGTGCCGCTGGTGCAGCTGGCACCGCCGGGGGCTTCGGCGCTGCGGGAGCCGCTGGTGCCGCTGCCGGAGGTTTCGGAGCTGCAGGTGTTGTAGGCGCAGCGGGCGGTTTCGGTGCAGCAGCCGGCGGTTTGGGTGCCGCGGGAGCAGCCGGTGCAGCCGGTGCAGCCGGTGCAGCCGGTGCAGCCGGCGCGCTTGGGGCGGCCGGGGGTTTAGGCGCTGCAGGAACGTTGGCGTTCGGAGTGTCGCCCGCTTTGGGGATGTTGTTTCCAGTCATTACAGAATCAGACTATCCAACCTCGAGGGGTGCTCTGAATTTAAGTCGCTCTGGGTGGCCTTTAGATTCACACTCCCCTCTTGCAGGATCGGCCTTGGAATACTGTTGGCGGTTTTCCGGAATACTGCTCACGCAAACGTGCAGGTCAAAAGCATGCGTTTCGGTTGATATTGCCGAGCAGTATTCCACCCCAGAATCGAGCAGTATTCCGGTCTGGCTCTACCCCGACTGACTGCCTCCCCCGGCGCCCACCTGGCACCTGCCCCCGCTAGTGGAAGTCACGCGCCCCGCGGGCGAGCCAGTCACCCATCTCCAGCGGCTCGAATTTGTCGGCGATGATGCTCACCGCGCCGGTGGCGTTTTCCACTATGCCGCGAATGATCAGTGCTTTGGCGGTGCGGGCAAGCACTTTCTGGCGGTTCCACAGCCCGACGGGGATGACCACGTTCATCAGTCCGGTTTCGTCCTCCAGACCCATGAAGGTCACCCCACCGGCGGTGACGGGGCGCTGCCTGTGGGTGATCACGCCGGCGATGCGCACGCGGGTGCCGTCCTCAACACTCATGAGGTCCGCGGCGGCGACGACCCCGTTGGCGCCTAGCGCCCCGCGCAGCATCTCCATCGGCATCAAGCCGGGAGTGACACCGGTCGCGGCAACGTCAGCAGCCATGAGCTCGAAAGCGTTCATGCCGGGCAGTGCCGGTGCCGAGATCGCAGAAAGCCCAGGAAGCATCCCGTCTCGCTCGGTGGCGGCAACACCTGCCTGCCACAGTGCTTGCCTGCGGTCCACCCCGAAACAGTCCAGCGCGCCGGCTCGCGCTAAAGCTTCGACGCGCTCGACCGACAAGTCAGCCCGGCGCGACAGGTCAGGAATGCCGGTGAACGGCTGGGCAGCTTCGATCCGCTCAGCGGCCTTGTCACCCAGCCCCTTGATCAGGTTCATGCCTACCCGGATGGCAGTATCCGCACCGGAAACAGCATCCACAACGCAGCGCGCTTCGCACCCAGAGTCGTTCACACTGACCGGCAGCACGTCAATGCCGTGGCGGCGCGCGTCCTGGATGAGCGACTGCGGCGAGTAGAACCCCATCGGCTGCGCGCGCAGCAGACCGACGCAGAACTGCGCCGGGTAGTAGTGCTTGAACCAGGCGGAGAAGTACACCAGCGACGCGAACGATTGGGAGTGGGACTCCGGGAACCCGTAGGCGGCGAACGCGACGATCTTCTGCCAGAGTCTGTCGGCGACGGCACTGTCAATGTCATTCGTCTCACGGCAGCCGTCGAAAAAGCGCTGCCGCAGCGCCTCCATCTTCGCCGGGGACCGCTTCGACCCCATGGCGCGGCGCAGGGAGTCGGCTTCGGCACCGGTGAAGCCTGCGGCGTCGACAGCAATTTGCATGAGTTGCTCCTGAAACAGCGGAATGCCCAGCGTGCGGCCGAGGGATTTCTCCAGCACCGGGTGGTCGAACTCGATTGGCTCGCACCCATCGCGGCGGCGCAGGTAGGGGTGCACCGATCCGCCCTGAATCGGGCCGGGGCGGATCAGGGCGACCTCCACCACCAGGTCGAAGAACTCGCGCGGTTTCAGCCGCGGCAGCGTGTTCATCTGGGCGCGGGACTCCACCTGGAAGACTCCGACGGCGTCGGCGCGGGCGAGCATGTCGTACACGGAAGCGTCGTCAAGCGGAAGCTCCCACAAGCGCACCTCGCGGCCTGTGGTCTCGCGCACGAGGTCGATCATGTGGTGCAGCGCCTCGAGCATGCCCAGGCCGAGCAGGTCGAACTTGACCAAGCCTGCCGACGCGCAATCGTCCTTGTCCCACTGCACCACCGACCGGTCCTCCATGCGGGCCCATTCGACGGGCACGACATCGGCAATCGGGCGGTCGCAAATGACCATGCCGCCGGAGTGGATGCCCAGGTGGCGGGGTTGGCCGCGCAATTGCTCGGCTAGCGAAGAGACAAGACTCGGCGGTTCTGAGAGCCCCTTTGACCAGGCATCTGCCGCACCCTGCGGGTATCCGAGCGCACGGGCGGCGTCGCGCACCGCACCCTTTGACCGGTACGTGATCACGTTGGCCACCTGCGCGGCGTTGTCGCGGCCGTAGGTGCGGTAGACGTACTGGATTGCTTCCTCGCGGCGACCGGATTCGATATCAATGTCAATGTCCGGCGGCCCGTTGCGGTCCGGCGAGAGGAACCGCTCGAACAGCAGCTGCGCCGAAATCGGCTCCACATTAGTGATCCCCAGGGCGAAGCAGACCGCCGAGTTCGCCGCCGACCCGCGCCCCTGGCACAGGATGTCGGACTCGCGGCAGAAGTCCACAATGTCGTTGACGATGAGAAAGTAGCCCGGAAACCCCAGCTGCTCGATGACGTTCAGTTCGTGCTCGATCTGTGTGCACGCCCGCTCACGCACGTCAGCGGGACGCGAGGCGTAGCGCTCCTCGCCGCGGACACGCACGAGATGGCGCAGCCAGCTCATTTCGTCGTGGCCGTCGGGCGTGGGAAAGAGCGGCAGTTGCGGCGCGACAAGGTTGAGTGTGAACGCGCACTCGGCCGCCAGATCGACGGTGGCTGCGAGCATGTCCGCGCACCCCGGTGCCATCGCGAGCAGCTGCTCGCCGCTGCGCAGCCAGTTCGCGCCCATTGGGTGCAGGTCGCAGTACGCAACGCCCATTGCTTGACGACGCGCCAGCGACCTCTTCGCCCCCGCCAACCGCGCCCCCTGGCGCGTAGCCGCCCCGGGTGCCGCACTGATGATCGCGGGGACGTGCGGGTATGCACGCAACGCCTCGTTATGGTCGGCGTCTTCGGGGAGCATGGTGGCAGTGAATTCGCGCACAACCCGGTCGGGGCCGAAGTATTCGATCAAATCATCGATACGGTCCGCCCACTGCCAGCTGGCCAGGACGGTGCACGTCCCGGCAAGCTCATCGGCAATCACCGGCAGGGGCGGATAGAGGACTTTGTCTTTCTCCCCCGTTGCCATGTGGGCGGCGGCCATGAGGTGCGACAGGCGGCGGTAGCCTTCGGGGCCGCGGGCGATGACGGACAGCGGAATCACCGAGTCATCGCCTGGGCCGCCATCGTCGCGCGGGAGCGACAGCTCCGCACCGAAGACTGTGGGCATGCCCACTTCTGCCGCTGCCTCAGCGAATTTGACCGCGCCGTAAAAACCGTCCCGGTCCAGCAGGCCGACTGCCGATAGGCCCAGTTCTTGCGCCCGGGCCACGATCTCTTCCGGCTCGCTCGCACCGCCGGTGTCACTGAGGAAACTGTAGGTGGACACGGCGTGCAGCTCGGCGAACGGGACGGCAGGTGCGCGGCGGGGCGCGGTGCCTGCCGACCCATCCCCCGGCGCGGCGCCGCCTTCTGCTTCGGATCCCTCTGGCGCATAGACCGCCCCGGCGGGCGTGCCCGTGTGGTTGACGGGCACAGGAGTAGGCCCGGGGCGGCCGGAGAGGATTCTCTCCAGCCGCGACCAGGACATTCTCTCGCCGCCATGGAAACGCACGCCCCCAGAATAATCGCGGTCGAAACTTTGTTCCAATCAGCAACGGGCACGGGGCTGTATCCAGTGCCGGCATAGCAATGGTTGGTGTGAACCCAAACTAGACTAAGCGGTCCGTTAGGTGTTAGATTTTCGAAGTCATACTTGACCACCCCTAGCAAGAAAGTGCAGGAAAAGATATGCGCTTCAACCGCATCATCGCGACCGCCGCAGCCTCCGTTCTGGCGGCAACCGGCCTGGTCGCATGCTCTGACGAGTCGGCAGACAACGCAGCCGGCAAGAACAACGGCGGCGACGATCAGGTTGTCCGGATCGGCACCACCGACTCCGACCAGAAGGCTTGGTCTGTCTTCATGGAGCTGGCTGAGAAGGAGGGCATCACCCTCGAGCTCACCCCGTTCACCGAGTACCCGCCGGTCAACCCGGCGCTGGCTCAGGACCAGATCGACATCAACAAGTTCCAGCACATCCTGTACCTGGCTGAGTACAACGCCTCCTCCGGCGACGGCCTGAAGATCGTCGGCTCCGGCGAAATCAACACCCTGGGCCTGTTCTGGAAGGACCACGACAGCCTCGACGACATCGAGGGCCAGAAAGTCGCCATCCCGAACGACCCGTCCAACCAGGGCCGCGCCATCAACGTGCTGGTCCAGGCTGACCTGGTCAAGGTCAAGGACGGTGCTGACACGCTGAACCCGACCCCGGCCGACATCGACAAGGATGCCTCCAAGGTTGAGGTCACCCCGGTCGACGCGTCCCAGACCCCGACCGTCTACAACCAGGGCGACCCGGCCGTGATCAACAACACCTGGTTGGGCCGCGCCGGCATCGACGCATCCACGGCCGTCTTCGCAGACGACCCGAACTCTGAGCTGGCGGAGCCGTACATCAACATCTTCGCTGTCCGCGCAGACGACGTCGACAACGCGACCTACGACAAGCTCGTGGAGATCTGGCAGTCCGACGAGGTCACCGAGGCTCTGAACGAGGACTCCAACGGCACCGCTGTCCAGGTGGAGAAGACCAAGGAGGAGCTCGACGAGATCCTCAAGCGCCTGGAAGAGGACTTCAAGTAATGGCACCCACCGGCACCCGGATTGAGTTCCGGAACGTCCACAAGACGTTCCGCTCCAAGAAAGGCGGGGCGGATGTCGTCGCACTCGACAACGTCAACCTCACCGTTGAACCCGGTGAGATCTTGGGCGTCATCGGATATTCGGGTGCCGGCAAGTCCACCCTCGTGCGCATGATCAACGGGCTGGACACCCCGACTTCCGGTGAGATTCTGCTGGACGGCACCAACATTGTCGGCATACCGGGCAAGCAATTGCGCGACGTGCGCCGCAGCATCGGGATGATTTTCCAGCAGTTCAACCTGCTCACCTCGCTCACGGCGGCAGGCAATGTCGAGTACCCGCTGAAGATGACGGACATGAGCAAGTCCGAGCGCGCCGCCCGCGTGCAGGAGCTGCTCGACTTTGTCGGCCTGGGTGACCGTGGCAAGAACTACCCGGAGCAGCTGTCCGGCGGCCAGAAGCAGCGCGTCGGCATTGCCCGTGCGCTTGCCACGGATCCCTCGCTTTTGCTTGCCGACGAAGCCACCTCCGCCCTCGACCCCGAAACCACCCAGGAAGTCCTGGAACTGTTGCGGGTGATCAACCAGCGCACCGGAATCACCATCGTCGTGATCACGCACGAGATGGACGTCATCCGCGCCATCGCGGACAAGGTCGCTGTCATGGAGGCCGGCAAGGTCGTCGAATACGGCTCTGTCTACGACGTGTTTTCTAATCCGAAAACGCACGTGGCGCAGCGGTTTGTGTCGACGTCGTTGCGCAACACTCCGTCGAAAAGCGAAGAGCGCGAACTCTTGGGCGGCGACGGCCGACTGTTCACCGTCGACTTGTCGTCGAACTCCGGGTTCTTCTCCGCGGCCGCGAAGCTGCAGGAGCAGGGCGTGGGGCTCGATGTCGTGCACGGCAGCGTGACCACCCTGCAGGAACAGTCCTTCGGCAAAATGACGGTGCGCCTGACCGGCGACAACCGCGCCATCGAGGAGTTCTACCGCAGAATGCAGGAGACCACCACCATTCACGAAATCACCGGCAACACCACTGCTGAGATTGGGGAGGAGAAGTAAATGACTGAGCAGATCCTCGCCCAAATGGACTGGGACCGTCTCGGCCCCACCTACTTCCAGGCCATCCAGGACACGCTGTTCATGGTGATCATCACCATGCTCGTCGGCGGGTTCTTCGGCCTGATCATCGGCATGTTCCTCTACACCACCCGCGCTGGCGGTGTGCTGGAGAACCGGTTTGTCTACTGGACGCTGAACATCCTGGTGAACTTCTTCCGCCCCATCCCGTTCATCATCATGATCGCGATGCTCTACTCAGTCACCTTGTCGGTGGTGGGCACGACGATCGGGCGTGAAGCGGCCACCTTCGTCATGTGCGTGACCGCGACGTTCACCGTGGCGCGCATCGTGGAGCAGAACCTCGTGGCCATCGACCCCGGTGTGATCGAGGCGGCCCGCGCGATGGGCGCCGGCCCGTGGCGCATCATCCGCACCGTGATCGTCCCGGAGGCCCTCGGACCGCTGATCCTGGGCTTCACCTTCATCTTCATCGCTGTCATCGACATGTCGGCCATGGCCGGCTACATCGGCGGCGGCGGTCTGGGCGACTTCGCCATCGTCTACGGCTACCGCGCGTTCGAGCCGCAGGTGACGTGGCTGGCTGTGATCACCATTGTGGTCATCGTCCAGCTCGCGCAGCTGCTGGGTAACGTGCTGTCGAGGAAGGTTATGCGCCGCTAAGCTCGAGCTTGTCGACGCCCCAGTACTTACCCGTTTTCGCTTCGTCGCCGCAGGAGGAAATCACTCCTGCGGCTTCGTTTTGTGTGAGGGTGACTACGAACTGGCGCGGCCCCCGGTGCGTGTCATCGGCGAACACCACAGTGGCCGCGCCGTCGCCGACGGTTTCCTCCACGAGCGTGAACTGGTCGTAGGCGACGTCCTCGCCCTCGTTCTGCAGGTGGGCAGCCACGGCGATCTCGGCAGCCTGCGCCGGCGCCGACAACGTTCCGCGCCCGCGGTTGCCGGGGACGAAGTATTGCGCGCGCATCGCAGCACCGATCATCGCCTCCGTGGCCTCTAGATTCATCCGGCCGAAGCTGTACCCCCACGGCATAAGCAGCATCGCCGGCGCAAAACGGTGCCCCTTGACATGCGAGGTCTCCCACACGATGTCGCCGGTGCGGCGGAACGGGTAGCGCCGCTCCAACTCCAGGACGAGCGGGCGGCCCTTCACCGCGCAGCAACGGTCGCGTTTCGCGTGCGTGCACACGAGCAGCAGCGGCGCGATGCGTGTTTGCCCGCCGTTGAGGCCCGGCGCGGAAAAATTCATCTTCAGCAGGTCCTCCACACCGTCGACATGCAGCACTTCCGTGATGCCTACATCGGAGAAGACGATGTAGACGTGCGGCTTGTCAATGTCGCGGCCTTCCCGCGTGGGGTGGCGGATCAGCTGCAGCGACGCGTCGAACTTTTTCAGGTGCGCCTTGAGCTTGGCGGTGAGCTCCTCGCCTAAGGTTCCGCCGTCGAGAACGTCATGGCTCCAGGGGCCAGGGTGCTCAAAAAGGACGTAGGTCCCCGCCGTTTTGGCGGTGCCGGGCAGCGGTTCGACTTCGACATCGGAACACATTGGCTGGCGGGGAGCGGACATGCTTCTTAGGGTAGCCTATCTCGCTCTCAGGTAAATCCCTCAGGTATATAAAGCCTCGATCCGCCACTGCCGCTTCGACCACAGCAGCAACCACGCCGCACGCTCGTTGCCTGCAGGCTTCTCCCCCACCACCTGCAGGCGCGCGACCTTCTGGGGGTTGTCGCCCCACCAACCGTCGTCGACAGGCCAGGGCCCAGCCCACCCCGTGACCACGTAGCGGTGCTCGCCCCACCCAAGCGCGTACGGCTCCCCCGTCAGCAGCGCTTCCGCTGTCACACCGATCTGCCTCGCATCCGCGCTGATCAGCTTCACCCGCGACGCCGGGTGGTCCAGCCCGCCGCCGATCCGGGCAGGCAGCGGGGCCGGGATCGCGCCCGGCCACGATGCGGCTGCCGCGGCGCCGGCGGTGTCGCTGTCCTGCTCGCCGAAGGGGACGAGGGCGATGCGCTCAGCAACACCGCGGCCCCCGGCGGGGCGGGGCTGCACAACGGCATCAATGCCCAGCGAGGACTGGATACGCTCCGCGACGCGACGGGCCTCCCGGGCCGCCTCATCCGACCCCGCCGCAGCACCGCCCCAGAGCTGACCGGCCGGTCCCGGCGCGGCGACCTCCAGCGGCTCCAGAATGAGCGAAGCGATCGCACCCGCTCCCCCGCCGGTGAGCCACCCGTCGAGCTGCCACCGCACGCGGTCGGCAGTGGCCTCCTCTGTCAGGGCGTCGCGGGTGCGCCAAATGCGCTCGAGGGATGTGCCGTCACTTAACTCCGCCTTCACTTTGAGCCGCACACAGTTCTGCCCAGCGTCAGCAAGCCGCTCGTGCAAGCTGGCGGCCAGCGCGCGGGCGGCGAAAGCAGCGGCGTCGACGCGGTCAATCGGATCCTCGGGTGTCACGGACACCGCGAGATCAGACGTGGGCAGTTCCGGAGCGACGCGGCGGTCCGGCGCACCTTGCGCAATCCGGTGGCAGTGCAGCCCGGCCTGCCCGAAGCGCGTCGAAATCGCGGTGGCGGGCACCGCGGCGAGATCCCCCAGCGTGCTCATTCCCAGCTGCCCCAGCGACTTCACCGTCTCCCCATCTGCGCCGAGCGCCGTCTCCGCTGCAAGCACGCGCAACGACTGACCGGCAAGGAAGTCCACCGACCCACCCGGCGGGACCACCGCGCAAGTGCGTGCGGCGATGACAGCGGTGGCGATCTCGTCCGCGATGCCGATAAGGGGGTTGATGCCGGGGCGGGATGCAACGTCGATAAGCATCTCGGCGGCGCGGGCCTCGCTGCCGTGGAACTTTCCCGCGGCCGCGATGTCCACCACGACAAGCCCGGGTCGCAGCACCTCGACCGATGAAGCCACATCGTCGAAACTGGCGGCGAGCGCGGCGAACATGCGGCCGTCACGGTCCGGATTGTCGTCGACGACAGTGAGCCCCGGACACACCGACTGCGCGTGGCGCACCTTCATACCGCGGCGAATGCCCAGCTTGCGGGCGGCGTGCGAGACGACCTTGATGCGGTGCTGGCGGGCAACGGCGAGCGGCTCCGCAAGGTCGTCCTCGAGGCACGCGGCCTGCACCGGCCAGTCAGGGAACCATACGGCGGCGACGCGCATCTACTTCACCACCTTGAGCGCCGGAGCAGGCGGCACTGCCGCCGCCTGCCGAGCCTGACCGACGGTGACCGTGCCCGATGCCGGATGCGCGCTTTTCGGCTGCGCCCGCACCCGGATATCCAGCCCCGTGATGCGCCCTGTGCCCCGGCCGATCCCCCGGAACTCCTGCACGTCACCAGTGACAGTGAGCGCCGGTGACGGCACCGTCGCGCCGACGAGCATGAGCGCGGCCCGGCCTTTGCGCAGCTTGCCCAGCAGCGGACGCGCCCGCACCGGGGATAGCTCGACGCGCGCGCGGGTGCGGAAGACCACCAGATCCAGCCCCTCCACCAGCACCCCGGTGATCCCCAACGGGTCCACCCCGGGGTCCGGGACCGCAATGACACGATTCAAACACTCTGGCGGAAGCGCCGCGTACGACAGCTCCGGCCAGCCGACCACGCCGACATACCCGCCCACTTCGGTGATCTGCAGCAGCATCTCCACCACCAGTGCCGGGGTGTCACTCATGTGCGTCACCGCGTGGCGCGGCAGGCCGCCGCCGGGCAGAATATTCTCGAATTGCGTACCGAGTTCCAGGACATCAGCCCTTGCAATGTGGCCAGCATGAGGCCCGCCGAGCTGGTCCGGAACCTCCCCGCCGATCTGCGCCATGCGGGCGCGCAGCTGCGCGATCTGCTCGGTGCGAGCGGAACTGGCGGGACCAGCAGGCGCAGCGGAGCCGGAGGCGGCAGCCAACCCGGCCAGCGCCTCCACATCCACCTTGCGAACACTTGTTCCACTCACGAAGATGATTATGCTCGCCGGGACAACCAACGTCAATCGAAAAAGTCGAACACGCTTTCTATCTGGCGAAATAGCCCAACAGACTCCAGCTCAAGCAGGATGCGATCTACTTGAAACCGTTTCGAGTAGGTTTCAAGTAGGCCAGTCTGCGCAGGTCAGACTAGATACAACGTGTTTCGAGTACGTTTCGAGTAGCTTTCGAGCTACCCTAGCGGGCCCAATACCGACCACACTGCGCGCGGATCGCGGGAGCTGTTTCCACGCCACTCTATGATTCCCTTGCCTCGCATCGCTTGCAGAGCGCGGCGAACAGGAGGCGTCGATAAGCCCAAGGCCTCGGCGATCTCACCTGTCGACATTGGCCTGCCCCTTGCCTGAAGAACGGAAAGCACATCCGCAGAATGCGGCGGCAAAGCGTCAACGGCTTCTAAGTTCAGGCGCTGAACAGCATTCAAGGTGAGAATCACACTTCCACTAGTCTGCCTGTACACAGGATCCGTGAAACCAACCCGGCGCATACCGGCGAACATGCGGCGAATGCCTTCGCCGAGCTCCTGACCGATGCGGAGCTCCGCAGTGACCCTCGCAATGAGAGGATTCCTGGCAAACCGCGCAATCGACTCCGGCTTATCCGGATCCACAAACCCCGGAAAACGGCCAGGACTCGAGACTTCGATCCGGCCCGGATACATCTCGAAACGGATATGGTCGCCGCTCATACTGTAGGACCTGTGGATCACCGCGTTAACCAAGCCCTCAAGCCACACATCGTGAGGGATCAGATTCTCATCTTCAAACAGCCCCTCCCCGGTCAACCTGCGGACCTTGGGCAGCATTTCGCCGATCGCATTCTGGGCGTGAGCGATCTGCTGCGGCAGCGGGCCATCAAAACGCCGATCAGCCATGAGTTGTTGTTGGTAGCCGGAAAGCCGTTCATCGTCCCCGAACTGAAGCACACGCACATGCGCATTCGGGAAATACTCCTGCGGGTTCTTACCAAACAGAAGAATCGCCGCCGTGCGAGGTCGACCATCGCGGTCAACCAAGTTCCGGGCCCTCAACACATCTACCGCAGACGATGAACCTATAGCCTCGGCGTAGTCTTCCACCAACTCCCAGTCGAGGTCCTCGGCGATCGCGCGGGGCGGCACCGATGCGTCGAACTGCTGCTCTCCCTTCGTGTACCGGAGCTCGAGAATGTCGTCCGCCTTGAGACGCTTGGACTCGTCGCCGACGCGCAAGAAGCACTCCCCCGATTTCAGATAGTGCACCCTGTCGCTCGGCAGAACATTGAAAAGGAGGACAGATGCCCCCTCTGCCACGTCGAGAGCTTCTACATCGACACGAACGGTCGGATCCGTGTGATCGAACGTCACTTGGTGCAGGTCATTTTGCTGCACAGAGGTCGGTTGACCATCAAACCGGCGATCAGTGATTCCAACCGCAATCACACCGCCTTCCGCGTTAGCCATCGCCACAATTGTCTTGGCAAGGTCCTTCGGGGCGATGCGGAACGATTTCCGCTCAAACCACTGATCCTCGTCAAGAGTCAACAGCAGCGCGGGATCATCCTGAAAAGAGGGACTTTCTTTCACAGCAACAATTCTACTTGAAACCGTTTCGAGTAGGTTTCAAGTAGGACAGTCTGCGCAGGTCAGACTAGATACAACGTGTTTCGAGTACGTTTCGAGTAGCTTTCGAGTACCTCGCGAGCGCTACACTGCCGTTTAGTCCAGCGAGCGCTCAGACGCCCACCGCGTCAGCTGGTGCCGGTTCGACGTCTGCGTCTTGCGCAGCACATTCGACGCGTGGGTCTCCACCGTCTTCACCGAAATGAACAGCTCAGACGCGATTTCCTTGTACGTGTACCCGCGCGCGAGCAGCCGCAGCACCTCCAGCTCGCGCCGCGTCAGCTTATCGACGACCGCCTCATCCTCCCCCGCCTTCTCCGGCTCCCCCGCAGGATCCTCGACAACCCCGCCCGACGCGAACGCGTCGAGCACGAAACCGGCCAGTCGCGGCGAGAAGTACGCATCCCCGCCGTGGACCTGGACGACTGCTTCCGCCAACTCAGGCCCGTCGATATTCTTGGTCACGTAGCCGCGGGCGCCGGCGCGGATCAGCGCGATGACATCCTCTGCGGCGTCGGAAACGGACAAAGCTAAATACTGCGGCCCAGGCGCTTGGGTGATCACGGCGAGGCCGCCACCGTCGGGCATGTGGACGTCGAGAAGCACGACGTCAGGCTGTTCCTTACCGATCCCCGCAACAGCCTCAGCAACCGTTCCGGCGTCGCCGACGATCTCGATGCCCGGCGCGGCGCTCAACTCCGCGCGCACGCCGGAGCGGAAAACCGAATGGTCGTCGACGAGGAACACCTTGACTGCCATGAACCCGACACTACCGTTAGGCGGATCACGCTGGATCACACTGGGTCACGCAGCCAGAGTCAGCGCTACCTCGGTGCCTTTGCCCGGCGCAGTCTTGATCGTCGCTGTGCCCCCAGCGCGTTCCATGCGGCCGGTGATCGAATCGCGCACGCCGTGGCGGTCGGACGGGATCGCCGCCGGGTCGAACCCAGCGCCGCGGTCGCGGACGAACACGGAGAGCTCACCGGCGAGGTTTTCGGCATACACATCGACCCCTGCCGCTCCCGAGTGCTTCGCCGCGTTCACCATGGCTTCCCGGGCCGCCAGAACAATGGGTTCGACGCTGTCGCCGAAGGCCGTGTCTTCACCGACGGTCACGGGGCGGATGCTCAGGTTGAACAGGTCCTCGACTTCTCCGGCGGCGGTGTTGATCGCGGCGAAGAAGGTAGCCGGCGTGGGTGGCGCAGCAGCAGTCGGCGCGGGTTCGGGATTGGTGGTGTGGGTGGTCCAGCCGGGGGCGGGCGAAGCGTCGTAAAGCCATGCTCTCAGCTCGCGTTCCTGGCGGCGCGCAAGGCGGGCGACCTCCTCAGAGTCGTCGGCGCGCTTCTGAATGAGCGCAAGCGTCTGCAGCACAGAATCATGCAGGTGAGCGGCGATGTCGGCGCGCTGATCGGCGACCGCCTTGTCCTGACGTTCCTCCACAAGCGAGCGCAACAGGCGCGCAATGAGCGGCACCACAAGAATGCCCACCCCCAGCACCGCCGCCAGCACAGCCAAAACCACGCCCATGATGCCGCCGCGGTCCCCCATCACCGCGATGACAATGACACCGCCCATAACCAGCACACCGCCAACAAGCAGGGACGCAATCGAACCGGCAGTGCGCATGTCGCGGTCGTACGCACGCCACGCCAGCACCGCGCCGACCGCCATCATGACCACCACCGCGACGAACGCGCCGTTGCCGGGATCCCCCACCGCAGATGTCGACATCGACCACAGCACAAACGCCGCAATGACGAGGAGGAAGTTCACAAACCCGCCGGCCTTCTTAGCGTCCACGACAGGCTGCGCCGGCACACCCAGCGGCATGAAGATCCACAGCGCCGCGTAACACAGGATGCCCAGACCCCCAATGAGGGAGCTCAGAGACAGGAAAAGGCGAATGTAGACAACCTCAATATTCAGATGCGCAGACAAACCAGCCGCAACGCCAGCAATGACCCGGTGCTCCCGTTCGCGGACAAAGCGCGGGTAGGGCCGGGGCTGCTCAGGGGCATAGTGCTGGGGCATGCTATTCATCATGGCACGCAGGGCCCGCAGGCGGATCAGGGCAAACCCTGAACTTGCGATTTCAGGGTGAATCCCGATACCGCCCAGCCCAGCCAAATCGCATACTTGAAACATGAACGAGACACTGCACCTCATGTGGGACACCCGCCCGCCGCGCATCCCGAAAAAGCAGGGCGGCGACGCAATGGTCTCCGGCGTCTGCGAAGGCATCGGTGTGCGCTACCAGATCGACGCGAGCCTCGTGCGCATCGCGTTCGCGGCGCTGTCGCTCGCGTTCGGTGTCGGCATTTTCATGTACGTGCTGTGCGGCTTCCTCATGCCGCGCTTTGGCTTATCGACGTCACCTTCCCAAGCCATCGCAATCCCCAAACGCCAGCTCGACCCCGTCGAAGTCAAAGAGCGCGGCACCGGCTGGGGCCTGCTGATTCTCCTCGTCCTCTTCTTCCCGACGATCTCAGTAGGAACTCCCCGTGAAGCTTTCGCCTCCACGATCGGCTGGCTCCTTCTCAGCGCCGTCGCGTGGTGGGCGCTCTACCGCCGCCTCCCGGAGCCGCCTCCGGGGGTGATCGCACAACCCGAGAAGCGACAGAGCAGCCAGCCTCAGTCCGGGGAGCCTGGTTTTGGGGAGCCAGGCTTTGGGGAGCCTGGCTTTGGGGATCCGGAGCCCCAGCCCGCCACGGCTTCGGCGCGCAACCTGGTCACGAGTGGATTCACCGCTCCGCAGGGTTATCCGCACCCGGCCCACGGTCACACGGGGCCGCCGTCGTGGGACCCGTTGGGGACTGTTCCGGAATTGTGGCACCTGCCGGACCCCGGGTACGAACCGCCCCAACAGCCGAGCACGAAAAGGAACCGGCCACTGTGGGTGTGGATTCCCGTAGCTTTATTGCTCACCATTGCGACATTCGTGGCGATGGCGGCCGCAAGCGAAATCCGCAACCGCGACTGGTCCCGCTTCGGGCAAACGATCATCGCCTTCCCTGACGCAGAGGGCATCCACCCGGTCAATACCTACGTTGGTGAACTCACCGTCGATCTGACGGACCTGCAGCCGATGAAGGAACCGGTGACTCTCGATATCAGCCAGAAAGTCGGTTCGGTTGAAGTGCTCATGCCCGACGAGAAAGTCCGCGCTCGTGTGAACTGCGATGTCGATGTCGGTGACACGGCCTGCCCGCCAGAGGAAATCGACGGCGATGGCGAACTGTTGACCATCAACATCCACCAGAACGTGGGCTCGATTCAGGTCGCGTGGGCGAAGTAGACCAAACCCCAAGATCTCGATTACATCACCGCGTCAAACACGCGATAAAAGCCCTGGTCGATTTTGATTGACGGGGCAAAAATGCAATCGAGATCTTAAGACTGGCCTCGTCGGGTGAGCGGCGAGGCCGCTCACTACTCCCACTCGATGGTTCCCGGCGGCTTGGACGTGATGTCCACAACCACGCGGTTGACGTCCTCGACCTCGTTGGTGATGCGAGTGGAGATGGTCTCCAAGACCTCGTAGGGCACGCGGACCCAGTCCGCGGTCATCGCGTCTTCGGAGGTCACCGGGCGCAGCACGATCGGGTGGCCGTAGGTGCGCCCGTCGCCTTGGACACCGACGGAGCGGACGTCGGCGAGCAGGACGACCGGGCACTGCCAGATTTGGTCGTCGAGGCCAGCGCGGGTGAGCTCCTCGCGCGCAATGGCGTCAGCCGCGCGCAGGGTTTCCAGCCGCTCAGCGGTGACCTCACCAACGATGCGGATGCCCAGGCCCGGGCCCGGGAAGGGCTGGCGGTTCACGATCACTTCCGGCAGGCCCAGCTCGCGGCCGACAGCACGAACCTCGTCCTTGAACAAGGTGCGCAGGGGCTCGACGAGCTCGAACTCAACATCATCAGGCAGGCCGCCGACGTTGTGGTGGCTCTTAATGTTCGCGGTACCCGTGCCGCCGCCGGACTCCACAACGTCCGGGTAGAGCGTTCCCTGGACGAGGAAGCCGACATCCTGGCCTTCGAGGACGCCGGCGACCGCGCGCTCGAAGGACCGGATGAATTCCGCACCGATGGCCTTACGCTTCGCCTCCGGGTCGGTCACACCGGCGAGCTTGCTCAGGAAGGCTTCGCGCTCGTCCACAGTGACCAGACGTGCGCCGGTCGCAGCGACGAAGTCGGTCTCTACCTGCTCGCGTTCGCCCTTGCGCAGCAGGCCGTGGTCAACGAAGACACAGGTCAGACGATCGCCGATCGCACGCTGGACCAAGGCCGCCGCGACGGCGGAGTCGACTCCTCCGGACAAGCCGCAAATCGCGTGGCCGTCGGGGCCGATCTGTTCGGAAATCGCGTCGATAAGCTGGTCGGCGATGTTCGACGCGGTCCATGTTTGCTCCAAGCCCGCGATCTCGGTGAGGAATCGCGTGAGCACCTGCTGGCCGTGCGGCGAGTGCATGACCTCCGGGTGGTACTGGACACCGGCCATGCGCGACTCCGCGTTCTCGAAAGCCGCAACCGGAGCGCCCTCGGTCGCAGCGGTGACATCGAAACCGTCGGGCGCCTTGGTCACGGAATCGCCGTGGCTCATCCAGACTGGGTGCTGCTCATTCAGGCCGGAGTGGAGCACGCCGCCGCGCACGTCCATGTTCGTGCGGCCGTACTCGCGCGAGCCGGTCTTGGCCACGGTGCCGCCGAGCGCCTGCGTCATCACCTGGAAGCCGTAGCAAATGCCGAAGGTGGGCAAGCCCAACTTGAAGATCTCTGGGTCGAGCTGCGGCGCGCCATCCTCGTAGACGGAGGACGGGCCGCCGGAAAGCACGAGCGCAACCGGGTCCTTCGCCTTGAGCTCCGCGGCGGAGATCGTGTGCGGCACGACCTCCGAGTAGATACGGGCCTCGCGCACGCGGCGTGCGATCAGCTGCGCATATTGCGCGCCGAAGTCCACAACGAGGACGGGACGCGGGTGGGCGTTTGCGGGCGGGGTCTGCTCTGGTGCGTTCGCGGAGGTAGTCACGGTTTCAGAGTCTAACTCATGGCCTGAAAAGACCGAACAGTCGCAACTGTGCGGGGTGAATTGCGGGTTCAGGGCGACGTCGATAAGCATGCTCCCGGAAGATAAGTAGAGTTGAACGCATGTCGGTGAGCGAATTATCCACCTCGACCCAGAACTATTTGAAGGTCATCTGGAGTCTCACGGAATGGTCGACGGAACCCGTCACGGCGACCCTGATTTCGAAGCAGACGGGGCTGCGGATGTCGTCGGTCTCGGATGCTGTGCGCAAGCTCGCCGCACAGGAGTTGATCGTGCACGCCCCCTACGGCTCGGTGGAATTGACCGAGAAGGGCCACGGATACGCAGTGGACATGATTCGGCGCCACCGGCTCATCGAGACGTTCTTGGTGGAGACTCTCGGGTACACGTGGGACGAAGTGCACGACGAAGCGGAGCACTTGGAGCACGCAGTCTCTGACTACCTGGTGGACAGGCTGGACAAGCTGCTCGGCCATCCCACCCGCGACCCGCACGGGGATCCGATCCCGGCCGCCGACGGTACGGTGCTCGCTTTGGACGCGCGCCGCCTCACGGATGCTGGGGTGGGCGCCGGCGCAGCGGGGACGACGGTCACTGTCGAGCGGATCTCCGATTCGGACCCGACCCTGCTGAAGTTTTTCGAGGAGAACGGCATCGTTGTCGGTGCCGTCCTCACGGTCTCAGAAGGTGCGCCGTTTTCCGAGTCGCTAGATGTGAAGGTGGACGGGGCAAAGAACTCAGTTCCGCTCGGCCGCACCGCTTCCGGCGCGCTGTTCGTCTCCAGTTAGACGCGCCGTTCCGCCCCGGAGCGCACGCGCTGTGATGATCCCCTGGCGCGGGCTGAACAGGTACACCAGCAGGAATGCGACCCCCTGCGCCATGACCACGAGTCCGCCAGGCGAAGCGTCGAGGTAGTAGCTCGTGTACAACCCCACGACGGAGCATACGGTGGCCACCGCAGGGGCGATCAGCAGCATGCGGCCGAAACTGTCGGTCAGCAGGTGCGCGGTCGCGCCCGGAATGATCAACATCGCCACCACGAGGATCACCCCGACAGCCTGCAACCCCACCACGCAGGTGAGCGCGAGCAGGGCGAGCAACACTGCCCCAATCAGCTTCGGCCGCAAGCCAATCGCGTGGGCATGCACGGGATCGAAAGCGAAAAGCGTGAAATCGCGGCGCTTGAGCACGAGCACAGCCAGCGTGGCCACGCCCAAAACGAAGATCTGCACAAGATCAGCTTTGGAGACGCCGAGCAAGTTGCCGAAGATAATGTGGTTGAGGTCGGTGTGCGAGGGCGTAACGGAGATGAGCACGAGCCCGAACGCGAAGAGCGTCGTGAAGACGATTCCGATCGCAGCGTCTTCTTTCACCCGGCTTGTATCACGCACGACGCCGATCAAACCCACGGCGAGGAAGCCGAAGACCACTGCCCCGAGGGCGAAGGGAACGCCCGCGATATACGCCAGCACCACGCCGGGGAACACCGCGTGGGACACGGCATCGCCCATCAGCGACCAACCGACGAGGACCAGCCAGCACGACAGCACCGCGCACACAATGGAGGAAATCAGGCTCGTGGCGAACGCGCGGACCATGAAGTCGTAGGCGAACGGGTCGAGAAGAAAAGAGATCATCGTTTCATCACATCCAGCCCGAAGGCAGCAGCGAGATTATCGGGTTGCAGGACATCTTTGGGCGAGCCGTGCATGAGCACATGCCGGTTGAGCAGCATCGCTTCATCAGCCAGCTCGGGCAACGCGGGGAGGTCGTGCGTCGACACGAACACGGTGGCACCGCCGTCAGCAAGCTCACGGAACAGCCGGGTCATTGTCGCTTCGCTGCGCTTATCGACGCCCGCGAAAGGCTCGTCCAGCAGCATGATCCTCGCCCCCTGGGCAATGCACCGGGCGACAAAGGCGCGTTTCCGCTGGCCGCCGGAAAGCTGACCGATCTGACGGGAGGCGTAGTCCGTGAGCTCCACACGCTCGAGTGCATGGTCGACGGCTTCGATGTCAACCCGGCGAGGCCGGCGAGTGAAACCGAGTTGTCCGTAGCGGCCCATCATGACCACATCCCGCACGCTGACCGGGAAATCCCAATCCACTGCCTCGCGCTGAGGCACATACCCGAGCACACCGGTGCGGCGGGCGACAGCGGGGTCATCTCCGTTCACGGCGACGGTCCCGGAATCTGGCCGGGTCTGCCCCATAATCGTTTTGAATAGCGTAGATTTCCCGGATCCATTCATTCCGACGAGTCCGCACACGCGTCCCGGCGCGATCTCGAGGGACGCGCCGTCGAGCGCGAGCACGCTCCCATAGTGAACGGTGACATCGCGCACGGATATCGCGGGAGTCGCGTTCGACGGCACGGCCGCCGCGGGTGTTGACGTTTCCTGTTGCACCGCGACGCCTACTTCTTACCCGTCAACGCCTGCGTGATCACGTCGGCGTCGTGCTTAATCATGTCGAGGTAGGTCGGAACCGGACCGTCTTTCTCCGAAAGGGAGTCGACGTACAGGGTGCCACCGTAGGTGGCGTCGGTCGCGTCAACCACCTGCTGCATCGGTGCGTCCGAGACCGTGGATTCGCAGAACACGGCCGGCACGTCGTTCTCCTTGACGAATTCGATGGCGCGAGTGATCTGCTGCGGGGTTGCCTCATTCTCGGAGTTCACGGCCCAAATGAACCGTTCCTCTAAACCAGCGTCGCGTGCCATGTAGGAGAATGCGCCTTCGCACGTCACCAGTGCGCGATGTTGCTCAGGCAAGTTCGCCAACTCGTTGACCATGCCGTCCTGGACCTCTTGCAGCTGCTTTTTGTACTGCTCGCCGTTCTGCGTGAAGTCCTCAGCATGGTCCGGATCGAGTTCGCTGAAGGCGGTGACCATATTGTCCACGTACTTCTTCACCTCAACCGGACTCATCCACGCGTGCGGGTTCGGTTTGCCTGCGCCCTCGTCCTCGGTGATGTCGATCGGGTCCACGCCGTCGCTGACGGTGACGTGGGGCGCGTCGACTCCCTCGACGAATTGCGCGAACCAGTTCTCCAAGTTCAGCCCGTTATCGAGAATGAGGTCGGCATCAGACGCGCGGCGGATATCAGCCGGTGTGGGCTCGTAGCCGTGGATCTCCGCCCCCGGCTTCGTCAAAGACTCCACGGTCAAGTGCTCCCCCGCGACATTCTGGGCGATGTCCTGGATCACGGTGAAGGTGGTCAGCACTTTCGGCTTTCCGCCGTCCGCGCGATTCTCCTCCGGCGCGCACGCTGTGAGCGCCGCCGCGAGAATCATCGCCATCATCGCGGCTGCCGCCGCAAACAGCGCTGATCGTGACGTCTGATTTCCCGACCGAACCATTGAGTTTTTCCTTTCCTGAAAATGTATTCCGTCAAGACTTTTTTAAAAGTTACGTTTTGGCGTACTTTTTATTTTGGTCATACTTTAGTCGTGCTTTCAGGAGAGTCAAGATGATTCGGCTGTGACATACCCCGCAGACATGAAAACGCCCGGGGATCATTGGAGATCCACCGGGCGTTGTCGGCTACGAAAGCGTGCAGCTAGTTGGCGACTGCGATGTCGACTTTTTGGAAGCTCTTGATGTCTGTGTACCCGCACTTCGCCATCGCGCGGCGCAGGCCGCCGACGAAGTTGGAGTGGCCCCAGGTGCTGGTGCTCGGCCCGTGGAGAATGGACTCCAGGCTCGGACGGCCTTCGCCGATTTTGTCCAACATCTCTTCGCGGGCGCGCTCTTGATCTGCGGGGGTGTCTCCTTCCGTGGAGTACCACCCGAGGCCGAAACCGAAACCGGAGCCGTCCACGGCGTTGGAAATCGTGCCGCGCGGAAAGCGCGGGTGAGCGGTTTGCGGCTGCCAGTAGTAGCCGCGGCCCGCCGCCTCAGCGGCGCCGGCGAGCGCACTGCCGAGCATGACAGCGTCGGCGCCGCACGCGACGCCGCGTGCGATCTCGCCGCTGGTGGCAAGGTCGCCGTCGGCGATGATGTGCACGTAGCGGCCTTCGGTCTCGTCGAGGTATTCGCGGCGCGCGGCTGCCGCGTCGGCGATCTGGGTAGCCAGATGCGTGTCGATGCCCAAAGCGACCGACGAGGTGGTCGCGCCCTGTCCGACGATGATGCCGGCCGCGCCGGCGCGCATGAGGTGCAGCGCGGTGGTGTAGTCGGCCACACCGCCGGCGATGACGGGAACATCGAGGGAGCCGATGAACTCTTTGAGGTTGAGCGGTTTGCCGCCCTCCTGGACATGCTCGGCGGAAATGATCTCGCCCTGGATGAACAGGATCTCCGCGCCGGCCTTGACCACGACCGGTGCGAGCTCGCGGGCGTTTTGGGGGCTCACACGGACGGCGACGGTGACGCCGGAGTCGCGCACCTGGGCGATGCGTTCGGTCAGCAAGTCGGTGTCGATGGGGGCGGAATGCAGCTCCTGAAGCTCAGCCACGCCGGGCTGACGCAGATCCATCGGATCGGGGTCGGCGAAGATCAGCGGAGCAATGACCTTCTTGATCGCAGAGTCGAGGTCGGCGTGGCGTCCCCACAGACCTTCTGCGTCAATCACGCCGAGCCCACCCTGCTTGCCCATCTCGATGACGAACTCAGGGCTAGCCAGAGCGTCGGTTGGGTGGGAGGCGAAAGGGATGTCGAAAGTGTAGGCGTCGATATGCCAGCTCAGGTCCACGTCCTTCGAGGAACGAGTGCGGCGCGCGGGCACGATCCCGATATCCCGCAGATTGTAGGCGCGGCGGGCCTCGCGGCCGATGCCGATCTCAACGTAGTCGCGCATGCGTCTTTCTCTCTTTTCTCCGCCGAACTGCCGCCCTCACCCGCGGTAGTTCGGAGCTTCGACAGTCTGCGTGATGTCGTGCGGGTGGGACTCGCGCAGGCCAGCGGCGGTGATCTGCACAAAGCGTTTGGTCTGCAGTTCCTCAATGGAGGCGGAGCCGGTGTAGCCCATGGCTGCGCGCAAGCCGCCGACGATCTGGTGGGTAATGGAGTCCAGCTCGCCGCGGTAGGGCACGCGGCCTTCAATGCCTTCTGGCACGAGCTTGTCCTCGCTGGTGACGTCAGCCTGGAAGTAGCGGTCCTTGGAGAAGGAACGCTTCTCCCCTGTCAGGCCGCGGCCCTGCATCGCACCCATGGAACCCATGCCGCGGTAGCGCTTGTACTGCTTGCCACCCACAACGACGATCTCGCCTGGGGCTTCCTTCGTGCCGGCGAGCATCGAGCCGAGCATGACGGTCGATGCACCAGCCGCGAGCGCCTTGGCCACGTCACCGGAGTGCTGCATACCGCCGTCGGCGATGATGGGCACGCCAGCCTGGTGGGCAGGAACGGACGCTTCCAGGATGGAAGTAATTTGCGGGGCGCCCACACCGGCGACAACACGCGTGGTGCAAATGGAGCCCGGGCCGATGCCGACCTTGATGGCGTCCGCACCGGCTTCGATCATTGCGGCGGCGGCTTCGCGGGTGGCTAGGTTGCCGCCGACGACATCGACGCGGTCGCCGAAGTCCTTCTTCACGCGCGCCACCATTTCCAAAACCCGGTTGTTGTGGGCGTGGGCGGAGTCGACGATGAGGGCGTCCACGCCAGCGTCGACAAGCAGCCCCGCGCGGGAGTAGGAGTCCTCGCCTGTGCCGATGCCCGCAGCGACCAGCAAACGCCCCTCGGAGTCCTTGGACGCGTTCGGGAACTGCTCGGTCTTCACAAAGTCCTTCACGGTGATCAGGCCCGTGAGTTTGCCCTGCTTATCGACGATTGGCAGCTTCTCCACCTTGTTGGCGGACAGCAGCTTCAGCGCCTCTTCCTTGCTCACGCCGTCTTCGGCGACGACGAGCGGCATCGGAGTCATGACCTGGGCAACCGGGCGGGAGAAGTCCGGCTCGAAACGCATGTCGCGGTTGGTGATGATGCCGACGAGCACTCCGTCGCCGTCGACGACCGGCAGGCCGGAGATTCGGAAGCGGGCGCACAGCGCATCCACGTCAGCGATGGTCATGTCCGGCGACGCGGTGACCGGGTCGGTGACCATGCCGGATTCCGAACGCTTCACCACATCGACGTGCTCTGCTTGATCTTCGGCGGACAGGTTGCGGTGCAGCACGCCGATGCCGCCCTGGCGGGCCATGGCGATAGCCATGCGGGACTCGGTGACGGTGTCCATTGCGGCGGAAGCAACCGGGATGCCCAGGCGGATGTTGCGGCTGAACTGGGCGGAGGTGTCCACTTCACCGGGAACGATGTGGGACTCTGCCGGGAGCAGCAGCACGTCGTCGAAAGTCAGGCCGCGCAGGGCGATCTTGTTCGGGTCGTCCCCACCGGTGTGTACTCGCTGATTGGCTTCGCTGGACATGCCCTATCGCTCCCTTTCTTACAACCGCTTCAAGCACTTACGCAGATAGCATAGTGCCTTGCGCCCACACCCCGCGATTGTCCTTCCGCCCCGATCCGCAATAGGGTGAAAGGCGTGAACTTTGACTCCATG
Source organism: Corynebacterium sp. CCUG 65737 (assembly GCF_024454115.1). NCBI lineage: Bacteria > Bacillati > Actinomycetota > Actinomycetes > Mycobacteriales > Corynebacteriaceae > Corynebacterium > Corynebacterium sp. CCUG 65737. Next base: position 267,315 of record NZ_JAGPZB010000001.1, on the reverse strand, counting down.
ATGCCGCGCGACCCCTTCGCCGACGATCCCAACGATCCGGCATCCTTCATCGAAGACGACGAGGTCGTGGAGCCACTGACGCCCGAGGAGCGCCAGGCCGTCATCCGCGACCTCGCCCAGACCCGCGAGTTCAAGGAAGTCTTGGGCCCCCGCGGAATCCTAGGCATCTACTTCATGTGCGAAGACTGCGATGAAGTGCATTTCTATGACTGGGACATCATGATCAACAACATGATCGCCAACCTCAACAACGAGCTGCCGCCGGTCCACGAGCCGAGCGCGGAACCGAACGAGCGTGCTTATGTGCCGTGGGATTACGCCCTGGGCTACCTGGACGGACTCGACGCGCGCTAACGCAGCACGAGACCGCAGCTAGTTAGCCTGCCTGGTCGGAGGATGCGGCCGGGCTCGACGGGGCCGCTGACGGTGCTGGCCCGGATGGGGCCGAAGACGGAGCTGGCGCAGGTGCCGGCGCCGGCGCCGGGGCTTGCGTTGCAGCGTTGGATGGTGCCGGCTGAGTGCCCGGGTTCGCAGTCGCTGCTGGCTCGGTGACCACGACTGTCACCGTGACGGTATCTGGTGCAGGCGGCTGGGAAGCCGGACGTTCTGCGTCGTCTTTCTTCCGCTCAGTGGTGACCGTGACCGTTTCCTTGTCCGGACGCGGGGTCGAGGTGGTACCGCGCTGCGAGTTGCCGCGATCGCCGCGGTCACTGCGCTCCGCCTTCAAACTCGAGCGCAGTTGCTCGATCAGGCTGCGGGCACCTTCGATGTCGCCTTCTTCAGCCTTCGAGTCGATCTCATCGAGCGTGCTGGCCAGCTCCACATAATCGGTATTTCCACCGAACAGCTTCTGGGACGGGCCCCACAGCGGTGAATCCGGGGTGGCGTTGTACAGCGCAGCACCGGTGCCGGCCACCATGACCGTGGCGGCGGCTGCACCGACCAGACCTGCCATCCATGGGCTGGTGCGGTAACTGCGGCGCTTCTTGCGCTCAACGTCGAGCGGTACCGGGGCGACGGCCGCATCCACGTCGTCATCAAGCAAGTCGTCGTCAAGCAGCTCGTCCGAGAGCGACTCGTCCAAGAACGGTTCCCCCGCCAGAGGCTCCCCTACCGTCGGGTCCTCCGGCATCGGGGCCACCGGCATCAGCTCCTCCGTCGCTGGGGCCTCCAACGTCGGAGCCTCCGGCATCGGCGCTTCAACGTCGTCGCGCAGCTCCAAGAAGAGAGTAGCCAGCTGGTCTTGGCCGTCGGACGGGTCAATACCGTGGGACAGCGCTGTCAGGAATTCATCGCTGCGGTGTGCATCTTGAGGTTTCACGGCTACCCTCCTTGCTTCTTCTCGAGAGCCTTGCGCAGGGTGGCCAAGGCTCGGTGTTGGGCGACGCGGACTGCACCGGCTGTACTGCCGGTGATTTCCGCTGTCTCTTCGGCGGAAAGACCGACAAACACGCGCAAAACGATAATCTCACGCGCCTTCTCACTTAGTTGATCGAGCAATTCACGCGCAGCGTTACTACCTTCCATCTGCATCGCCGCATCCTCGGGCGTGAGACCGGAAAACTCCTGGTCAGGAACCTCATCTGTGGGGTTTGCTTTGTCGCGCGAAAGAGCCCGATGAGCGTCCGTGACTTTGTTGAACGCGATGCCGTAAACGAAAGCCATGAACGGCTTGCCCGTGTCCTTGTACTTGTCCACAGACGTTGCCACAGCGAGGCACACCTCTTGAGCGACGTCTTCCGCCGTGGGTGTGCGGCCGCCGTTGATGCGCGCACGGCAGTACCGCAGCACCATGGGGTGCACGACTCGAATGATGTCTTCTAACGCTCGACGGTCCCCCTCTTGTGCTCGCGGTACAAGGTGAGCCAGCCGGCTGTCGGTGTCTACTCCTGACACGCCTCTCCTTTGCTCGCTCGTTGCCAGGGACCCGTCCATCGTACGCATACTCCCCGACACCCCCAACTGGAAAACTAAGAATAATTCACCGAGCTTTAACCTTGGCACATTTTCGCTGCTTATCGACGCGCCAGAATGCCGAACTCTCTGTGTTCAAACTGGGCGACACCTGACAGAAACCCGTTGTTTACCCGCACAGTGAACACTCCCTTGTCGGTGCTTGGCTCCCCATCAAGCAAAGCACGAACGGATCGCTACCTCAGGAGACCGCAAAGAATGCCTACGATGTCCATGCCTTCGCAACTGCCCGGCCCCAACGCTGATTTTTGGGATTGGCAGCTCCACGGCGCTTGCCGCGGAGAGGCGTCCGATGTCTTCTACCACCCGGACGGGGAGCGCGGCCGTGCCCGCACCCAGCGCGAGAACCGGGCGAAAGCTATTTGCTTGGGCTGCCCGGTGCTCGAGCAGTGCCGCGCCCACGCTCTCGCTGTCGCTGAGCCGTACGGCATTTGGGGCGGTATGAGCGAGTCTGAGCGTCACGCCACTTTGCGCGGCAACCGCAGCCGCGGCGGCAAGAAGGTCGCCGTCGCCGCACGCTAGGCGCGTCCGGCACAGCAAAACGCCCCACCGTGTTCCGATGGGGCGTTTGCTGCGCGATCACGCGCGGGCGTGCAGCTCTAGTGCTGGTGCCCTGCGTGCTCGTCTTCTTCGGCAGGCTTATCCACGACCGATGCCTCGGTCGTGAGCACCATGCGTGCCACAGACGCAGCGTTGACCACTGCGGAGTGGGTGACCTTGACGGGGTCGATGATGCCCTGCTCGATGAGGTTGCCGTACTCGAGGGTGGCGGCGTTGAAGCCTTCACCGTTGGGCAGCTCAGCGATCTTGGACACGACCACGGATCCGTCCAGACCGGCGTTCTCGGCGATCCAGAAAGCGGGCTTGGTCAGTGCGCGGGCGACAGCCTGGACGCCGACCTTCTGCTCGCCGTCGAACTCTTCCGCATACTTCTGCAGCTCGTTCGCGATCTGCACCAGTGCGGAACCACCGCCGGCGATGATGCCTTCCTGTGCGGCGGCGCGGGCAGCGTTGATAGCGTCCTCGACGCGCAGCTTGCGCTCGTTGACCTCGGTCTCGGTCGGCGCGCCGACGCGAATGACGGCGATGCCGCCGGAGAGCTTGGCCAAGCGCTCCTCGGCCTTTTCCTTGTCCCAGGTGGAGTCGGTGTTCTCGATCTCGCGGCGGATCTGGCCGCGGCGGTTCTCCACTGCCTCGGCGGAACCTGCGCCGTCGACAATGACGGTGTCATCCTTGTCCACGGCGACGCGGCGAGCGCTACCCAGGACGTCGAGCTCGATGTCCTTGAGATTGATGCCCAGCTCCGGATCGACCACGGTGGCCTCGGTGACCACAGCGAGGTCGTCCATGAATGCTGCGCGGCGCTCACCGAAGTACGGGGACTTCACGGCGACGACCTTGAGGGCGCCGCGGATGGAGTTGACCACGAGGGTCTGCAGCGGCTCGCCCTCAACGTCCTCGGCGATGATGAGCAGCGGACGGGAGGTGGCCACGACCTTTTCCAGCACCGGAAGGAACTCCGGCAGGGAGGAGATCTTGTTGCGCACCAGCAGAACCAGCGGGTTCTCCAGGACAGCCTGGCCGGCCTCCGGGTCGGTCATGAAGTACGGGGACAGGAAGCCCTTCTCAAAGGAGATTCCTTCGGTAACGTCCACGTAGGAGTCGATGGACTGGGACTCCTCAACGGTGAGAACGCCGTCCTTGCCCACCTTGTCCATGGCGCCGGAGACCATCTCGCCGACCTCTGGGTCGCGGGAGGAGACGGTGGCCACGTTCGCGATTTCCTCGCTGGAGGAGACGTCGGTGGCGCGGGCCTTGAGCTCCTCGACAACCTTCTCAGTGGCTGCGGAGATGCCCTTGTTCAACTCAATCGGGTTGGCGCCGGCAGCGACGTTGCGCAGACCTTCGTTGACCAGGGCCTGAGCGAGCAGTGTCGCGGTAGTGGTGCCGTCACCGGCGATGTCGTTGGTTTTCACAGCGACGGACTTGACCAGCTGCGCACCGAGGTTCTCGAAGGGATCCTCGAGGTCGACCTCGCGGGCGATGGTCACGCCGTCATTGGTCACGACGGGGCCGCCGAAAGCCTTGTCCAGCACGACGTTGCGGCCGCGGGGGCCGAGCGTGACGCGCACGGAGTCAGCCAGCGTGTCCACGCCGCGCTGGATGCCCTCGCGGGCCTCCTGATCAAATGCAATCAGTTTTGCCATTGGGGATTAATCCCGCCTTTTACTTTTCGACGACGGCCAGCAGGTCACGAGCAGACAGCAGGAGGTACTCCTCGCCGTCGTACTTCAGCTCGGTGCCGCCGTACTTGGAGAAGATCACGGTGTCGCCTTCCTTGACGTCCACCGGAATACGGTGCTCACCCTCGTCGTCCCAGCGGCCCGGGCCGACGGCGATGACGGTCGCTTCCTGCGGCTTCTCCTGAGCGGAGTCCGGAATGACCAGGCCGGAGGCGGTGGTGGTTTCAGCCTCGACGATCTGGACGAGGATCTTGTCCTCCAGGGGCTTGATGTTGACGTTTGCCACGGTTTGAAAACCTTTCGTTTCAGACTTGGTTTCTTCTTCGGTCGGTGCGCAGCCGTCGTCGCGGGTGAACAAACTGTGCCCAAAACCTGGTTAGCACTCTACCCTCGCGAGTGCTAGGTAACAACAAGGGCCGAGTCCGCAGTGTCCGCCTGCAGCGAACTCCACGTCTACCCGGCCCGAGGGTTAAGGCCCGAAGCTCTACAGCAGGTCTACTCCTGCGGGGAGCCCATGTTGAGCACGGCGTTGCGCCACAGCTCGTACTCTTCACCGTTGTCGTTGATGAAGTTGCGCACAGCACGGATGGCTTGCTTGATCTGGGTGACAATCTCGTCGTCAATGCTCTTGCCGCCGCGGCCGGTGAAGATCACCGGACCGGAGATAGCGTGCACCGGGTCGGTGAGGAAGTTCGGGTTGTCGGTGGCTGCCTGGTTGCGGGCCATCGACGCGACCGGGTTCGGGGCTGCGCATTGCTCACGGGCCTCCGGGGAGTAGATCGCCTGGAACTCGTTGTCCTGCTGGACGAATGCGACCTCGACCTGCTCCTGCACGGTCGGGCCGAGGAACTGCTCGGCGCTACCGGTGCCGAAGACAATGCGGTGGTAGGTCAGGTCCGGGTACACCAGGAAACCGAAACGCTCGTGGTCCTTACGAGAGCTCATAGCTAGAGGTCCTTTCACAGTTTATGGGTGGTGTTTCTGCGTGAATCATCTTCACGTTAGCTCTAAATGCCCACGTGCGCTCGGCAAGCGCATCGCTGGCACCACCTAGCCGGTGACCAGTGGCGTTTCCACCTCGAGGGCAGTGTCTGTGGCCGTCGACAGCGGCGACGGTTCTGCACCCTCGTGAATCAGCTGTGCGGCCAACGCCGCGATCATGACCCCGTTGTCCGTGCAGAGCTTGAATCGCGGCACACGCAGTTCAACTCCGGCCGCCGCACAGCGTTGCTCAGCTACTGCCCGCAGGCGGGAGTTCGCCGCGACTCCCCCGCCAAGCAGCAGCGTGCGCGCACCGGTGTCCTCGCAGGCCATCATTGCTTTCGCGGTGAGCACGTCGACGACAGCCTCCTGGAACGAGGCGCACACATCCTCGATGGAGATGACGGCGCCGTCCCGCTCCGCCGCCTCAACGTACCGCGCTACAGCAGTTTTCAATCCGGAGAAGGAGAAGTCGTAGCGGTGCTCGCCGCGCAGATCCTCGGCACGCGACAGCCCGCGCGGGAACCGGATCGCGTCCGGATTTCCCTGCGCCGCCAGCTTGTCGATCACCGGCCCGCCCGGATACCCGAGTCCCAAAAGCCGGGCGACTTTGTCGTAGGCCTCGCCAGCAGCGTCGTCAGGCGTGCTGCCCAATTCGCGCATCGGCTTGCCCACGGCATCCACCTCAAGAAGCTGCGTGTGCCCGCCGGAGACAAGCAGCGCGATGGAGTGCGGCAATTCCTCAGCCCCATCCAAGTTGGCCACCGCGACGTGCCCGCCGAGGTGGTTGACCCCGTAGAACGGCACACCCCACGCTGCGGCGTACGCCTTCGCGGCAGAGGCCCCCACGAGCAAAGCGCCGGCGAGCCCTGGGCCGACAGTCGCGGCGACAGCATCTGGCTTATCGACGCCCGCTTGCCCCAGCGCCTCCTCCATCACCTGCGGCATAGCCTCCAGGTGGGCGCGCGAAGCAATCTCCGGGACGACACCGCCAAAGCGGGCATGTTCAGCCATCGATGAGGCTACGACGTCGGCAAGCACCTCCATCGTTCCGTCCGACGCGAGACGGATGATGCCGACACCTGTCTCGTCGCAGGAGGACTCGATCCCGAGAACAATCATGCTCCGCTCCTTTCGCTCAGACTGTGCCGCATCATGGTGTACGCGTCCGCGCCAGACGGCTGGTAGTAGCCTTTGCGCAGGCCGATCTCGGTGAAACCGAACTGCTCATAAAGCCTAATGGCCGCGGTGTTGTCCACGCGAACCTCGAGAAACATCTGCCCATCGTAGGCGTCCGCGACATGCACGAGCTGCTCCATGAGCACCGTGCCGATGCCCTCACCTTGGTGCTCGCGGGCTACAGCGATGGTGTGCACCTCGAACTCGGGATCGTTGCGGGGACCGAGCTTGGCCAGGCCCGCGTAGCCCACCAGCTCCGCCTCCGCGTTCTCAGCCCCTGCGAACGCTCCGACGTAGAACGTGTGCGGGTGCGCGAACTGCACCAAGAAAACATCACGCGACCACGGACTCTCGTCAGCGAACAGGTCGGCCTCGATTGCGGCGACGGCAGACGCGTCAGCCTTTTTCAACTCACGCAGGAACATCTACACGTCCACGTCCGGGATCGCCGGCGACTTCGGCTTCGGAGCCGGTTCCTTCGCGTCCGGACGACGCAGATACAGCGGCACCAGCGGCTCGGGAGTTGCGGCCAAGTCAGCCACTGCGACGAGGCCCGCAGGATGCGGGGGGATGTAGGTGATGTGGCGGGCGACGTCGATAAGCTCGGCGGGCAACTGTCCGCGCAAACTTTCCGGGCAACTGATCACGTCTGCACGGGCCACGTTCAGCGCGGCGGGTGCGACGACATCTGGCCCCGCCACGCGCCGCGCGGCTTCGTAGCGGGCCCAGTACACCTCGCGGCGGCGGGCATCGGTGACGATCAGGCTGCTGCCCTCCCCGTGTTCCTGCTGCGCAAGAGCCGCGACCGCATCGTGGGTGCACACACCGTGCACCGGAATGCCCAGTGCCTGCCCGAAAGCAGAGGCCGTGGACATGCCCACGCGCAGGCCCGTGAATGGGCCGGGGCCGCAGCCGACAACCACAGCGTCGAGATCACTGAACTCGAGCCCTGCCTGTGAGAGCAGCTCCATGACGGTGGGCACCAGCAGCTCGTTGTGCGCGCGGGTTTCCGTCACCGCCTCCGCGAGAACGCGGGCGTCACCGCCGGTATCCGTGTCGACGATCCCGGCGACAAGATCCGTCGTCGCAGTGTCGATCGCCAGAACGTTCATCTACTGCACGCGCGGCCCGAAGCGCCACTTGTCGCCGTCCCAGTGCACCGGGAACCCGTTCTCGGTGCTGACGTACTGGTTGAAGTAGTTGCCGTTGCACAAGTCCATCACGTCGTTCGGGATGGTGTCCACGGCCTCGAAGCCCTTCTCCACATCCGAGGTGAGCAGGACGTAGCTGTTGCCGGACTCGAGATCGATCTGGTCCTTGACGCTCTCAGCGGCCTTCAACTTTGCGTCGATAAGCTCCTGCGGCTCTTCCTTGCACAGCGGAATGAACGCCGTGATGTCCTCACCGTAGACGTAGCGCAGGTCAATCACCTCGGCTGCAACCGCATCGCTTGTCGACGGCTCCATCTCCTCCAACGTAGAAACAAGCGAACCGGATGCATCCGCCTCCGACACGGGCGTCGATTCCCCGGCAGCGTTCTTCGACGACGAGGACTTAGGCATGAGGAACATCATGGCCACCAACGCGATGATCCACAGCGCGATGACGATTCCCGTCCAGCCCTTCTGGCTTGCTGAGAGCTTTTGCATGCGTCCAACCCTACCCCGCTGGCGCCCACGAGATAACCCGCCCCTCGTCGAGAGCGTCGCGGTTGAGGGTGACCACCAGGTAGCGGGAGGTCAACTGTTCCACCAGCCCACTACCCCATTCCGCCACCACGACCGCGTCTTCCAACTCCGAATCGAGGTCGAGCGCGTCGAGCTCTCCCAGCGGGTCTGCCGTGCCAGTTCCACCGACGCTGTCGAGCAGACGGTAGGCGTCCACGTGCACGAGCGCTGGGCCGTCCCCGTTGTTCTTGTGCTCTCTGGCGATGATGAAGGTCGGGCTGGTCACCCGGCCTTTTACCCCCATCCCCTGAGCAATTCCCTGCGTCAGCGTGGTCTTGCCCGCCCCGAGTGGGCCGTCGAGGATGACCATATCCCCTGCTTCCAGGCTCGCACCGAGCTGCTTACCGAACGCGCGGGTGTCCTCGACGGTAGCGCATTCCGTGCGCCCGGGCTGATCAAAGGGAGGTTTCATGGCTGTATTGTCTCTCAACTCGCCCGCACGGGGAGCACACCACCTCATAGTGAATCGTCCCAGCACGGTCCGCCAGCTCCGCCGCACTCATGCCGCCCTCGCCGAAAATGACAGCTGCGTCTCCTGGTTGCACATTGGCTGCGTTGTCACCGAGCCAAACGATGAACTGGTCCATGCACACCCGTCCGACCTGCGGATAACGCGCACCGTTCACCGTCACCTCGACCGCGTCCTGCCAGGCGCGCGGAAGCCCGTCGGCATACCCAACAGGCACGACCGCCGTGTACCCGTCCTCCGGCGCAGTCCACGTCAGCCCGTAGCTCGCACCCTCACCCTTTCCGATGCGTTTCACGGCGACGATCTCCGCCGACCACGTCATCGCCGGGCGCAGCTGGGCGCGGTCGAAGTCGGTGTTCGGCGCGGTTCCGGGCGCTGCTTCCGGCCCTGTTTCCGGCGCGACGGGGTCAAGCCCGTACAGCGCCACTCCTGCCCGGACCTGCTCGAAGGCCAGCTCCTTGCGGGACAGCGTGCCGGGAGAGTTCGCCAGGTGGTTACACGGCACGTCCAGCCCCATGCTGCGGGCCAGGGCAATGCCACGCTGAAAGGACTCGTACTGCTCCGTGTTGAACGGGTTGCCCGGTTCATCAGCGCAGGCAAGGTGGGACATCACGCCCCTGACAGTGAGGCCAGCGTTCGTGGCTATCGCGAACGCATCGGCCCAGTCCTCCTCGTCAATTCCGGAGCGGTTCATGCCTGTGTCGAGCATGAGGTGGACGGGGGTGTGGGGGGAAACGTCGATAAGCGTGCGCAGGTGCGTCAGTGTGGGGACACCGACCTCGATGCCTGCAGGAATGGGTTCGCCGGGGGCCCACATCCATGCGAGGACCGGCTTGTCGGTGAGACGTTTGACCTGGGCGGCTTCGGCGAGGGTGGCCACCCCGAACGCGTCCGCTCCAGCCTTGTCCATGACCGGAACGACGCGCTCCACCCCGTGGTTGTACGCATTCGCCTTGACCACGCACATCAGTTTCGCGGCACCGGCACCCCGTTTGAGCAGGGCGGTGTTGTGCGCGATCGCGTCCAGGTCGATGTGGAGTGTGGCGGGACTCATGGGGAATATTGTGCCAAAGGCCCGCTTGCCGGAATACTGCTCGGGCTTTTTCAGAATACTGCTCAACTGAACCTGCTGGTCAGAAGTATGCGATGCGGCTAATAAGCGCCAGCAGTCTTCTAGGCGCCGCGAGCAGGCTTAGGGCCCGCCGCGTACGCACACGCACCCGCACGGGCTACACGAAGTGGATCACACCGAGCAAGACCAGCAGTGCCGCCACGAACCAGGTCGCGCCAAGAGAGACCTTTTCGGAGTTGTCGCGAGCCCAGTCGAAGGCGCGGCCAGCGGGGCTGAGCGGGGCCCGTCGCACCCACCCCACGAGCAGAGCGCACACGGTGGGCAGGCTCAACGCAACGGTGGCGTAGAGAATGAGGAAGGTGTACCGGGTCGCCAGCTCAACCCCCGCCGTCGACAGCACGGCCAATCCGCCGTAGAACGGCACGGACGTGGCCGACTGGATCAACCCGAGGATGAAACCGACCACAACAGTCGTCGGCGAGGGGGTGCGCAGCGGTTCCAGAATGCGCGACACCAGGGCGGAGTTGTCCCCGCCGCGCAGAGCCAAGAGCCCGGTGACCAGGCCGGTGGCAATCAACAAGATCCCGAAGATCGGACCTTCGACGAAGCGGTGGACGACCGAGCCGAGACCGTCGAAAAGCACCAGCATGATGAAGGCGAGCGACGCCACACCCAGCCAGTCCCCGGCGATGAGCAGACTCACCGTGCGCGCGTACTGGCTGCTGCCGCGCGGCACAATGATGCCCACCGCCACGATCACCCCAATGAGCAGAAGGTTGATCGAGTCGACGAAGGCGAACCCGAGGGCCGAAAGCATCTGTAAGCGCTACTCGACAGTGACCGACTTGGCCAGGTTGCGCGGCTTGTCAATGTCCTCGTTGCCGCACTCGCGTGCAATGAACGCCGCGAGGAACTGCAGCGGAACGGTGGCCAGCAGCGGCTGCATGATCGTCGGCGACTGCGGGATGCGCATGAGCCAGTTCGCGTACGGTTCGACGGCGGTGTCGCCTTCTTCCGCGATGACGATCGTCTTGGCGCCGCGGGCGCGGATCTCCTGGATGTTGGAGACGATCTTGGAGTGCAGCTGGGACACGCCGCGCGGGCTCGGGACGATGACCACGACGGGCAGGTCGTCTTCGATCAGCGCGATCGGGCCGTGCTTGAGCTCGCCGGCGGCAAAGCCTTCGGCGTGGATGTACGCCAGCTCCTTGAGCTTGAGCGCACCCTCGAGCGCGATCGGGAAACCGACGCCACGGCCGAGGAAGAGCATGGTCTTCACAGCACCGAGGGTTTCCGCAATGTGCTTGCACGTGTCGTGGTTACCCAGCGCGGCCTCGATCTTCTCCGGGATGGCTTCGAGTTCCGCCCAGATATCGCGGATCTCATCCGGGTACTTCGTGCCCTTCGCCTGGGCGAGTGCGAGACCGACGATGTAGTTCGCGGCGACCTGCGCCAAAAACGCCTTCGTCGACGCCACACCGATCTCCGGTCCGGCGTGGGTGTAGAGCACAGCGTCGGACTCGCGCGGGATCTGGGAGCCGTTGGTGTTGCACACCGCCAGCACCTTCGCGCCCTGCGTCTTGGCGTGCCGGACAGCCTCGAGGGTGTCGGCGGTCTCGCCGGATTGGGAGATGGCCAGCACCAGAGTGCGCTCGTCGAGCACCGGGTCGCGGTAGCGGAACTCGGACGCCACCTCGATCTGCACCGGGATGCGCACCCAGTGCTCAATGGCGTACTTCGCAGCCAGTCCGGAGTGGTAGGCGGAACCGCAGGCGATCACGAAGACCTGGTTGAAGGACTGCAGTTCACGCTCAGAGATGCTGTTCTCATCGAGGATGACGCGCTCGCCGTCCCAGTGGCCGGCCAGGGTGTCGCGCACAGCTGCCGGTTGCTCGTAGATCTCCTTCATCATGAAGGAATCGAAGCCGCCCTTTTCTGCAGCCTCCAAGTCCCAGTCGATGGTGAAGGGCTTGGACTGGGCCGGGGTGCCGTCGAAATGCAGCACCTCGTAGTCGTCCTTCGTGATCACCACGACGGAATCCGATTCGAGCTCCACGGCGTTCTTCGTGTACTCGATGAACGCGGCGACGTCGCTGCCGAGGAACATTTCGCCCTCGCCCACACCGACCATGAGCGGGGTCGAGCGGCGTGCGGCAATGATCTGGTCCGGGTGGTCGGCGTGCACAAAGAGAATGGTGAACGCGCCCTCGAGCTTGCGCAGCACGCTTAACGACGACTCCTTGAAGTCCCCCGCCGTCTCCCCCTCGTTATAGGCGAGAGCGAGCAGGTGGGCAGCGACCTCCGAGTCCGTTTCGGACTGCATCTCAATCCCGGAGCGCTCCAACTCCTCACGCAGGGACGCGAAGTTCTCGATGATGCCGTTGTGGACGATGGCAGCCTTGCCGTCGAACGACATGTGGGGGTGCGCGTTCTCATCCGTCGGGCGGCCGTGCGTAGCCCAGCGGGTGTGCCCGATCGCCGTGGTGCCAGCCAGGTTCTCTGCGCCAATTTCCACGATTCTGTCCTCGAGGTTCTGCAGTTTGCCCGCACGCTTTGCGACGTCCAAGCTGCCTTGACCCACTACAGCGATACCGGCGGAGTCATACCCGCGGTACTCCATGCGCCTCAGGGCGTCGAGCGCGATGCCGAGTGCCTGCTGGTCTCCTACGTATCCCACGATTCCACACATGCGCTTAAGGATAGCCATGTCTGACCCATCACTACTAACCAACGTCAGCTGCACCCTCCGCCCGGCGTATGCAGTAGTCTTGGGGGCGTGTCTGCGAACTTGAAGAAGCTCAGCGAACTGTCCAAGCGAGGCCCCTACCGCGTCATGGAGGGCGACCTTGGATACACCGGCCTGCCCGGCAAGGTCTACTTGCCTGCCGAAGGCACTGCCATCCCCGGCGTGGCATTCGGCCACGACTGGATGAAGAGCGCCGCCAACTACGAGAAGACGCTGCGCCACCTGGCTAGCTGGGGCATCGCAGTCGCCGTGCCGGACACGGAGCGCGGTTTCAACCCGAACCACGCCGGTTACGCCGCCGACCTGGAGACCTGCCTGCAGATCCTGGGTGGGGTGCGCATGGGCAACGGCAACGTCACCATTTCCCCGGGCAAGCTCGGTGTGGCCGGCCACGGCATGGGCGGCGGCTGCGCCGTCCTCGCCAGCGTGGACAACGACAAGGTCAAGGCAGTTGCACCTGTCTACCCGGCATCCGTCGCCCCTTCCGCCGTTGAGGCGTCCCGCACTATGTTCAAGCCGGGCATGATCATCGGCCCCGATGAGGACTCGGACGCGATCTTCGATCCGGGCAACCCCGCCAAGCTGGCCTACAACTGGGCTGGCCCCGTCGCGTACCGCACGGTGAAGAAGGGCAACCAGCAGGCACTGAGCGAGGACAACTTCCGCAAGATGCTGCTGGGCGTGGGCAAGTCCAAGACCAGCGTCCAAGAGACCATCCGCGGCCTGTTAACCGGGTTCTTCCTGCACCAGCTCGCTGACGAGAAGAAGTACGCAGACTTCTCCGAGATGGATGCCGCTGGCAAGGGCGTGGAATCCATCGTGGGCAAGGACCTTGCCGATCACGCCGGCTTCGCACGCTCGGACACGAAGAGCATCTTCTAACTCCAGCGTGCGGGTTCGCCCCGCCGCCTGGCGTTAGCCCTGTTCGGATCCGGCCCCTGTCGGCCCTTCCCTCCGCAGCACACCCTGCACTTTGCCGTGGCGGACGCCACGGTAACCTCCGCGCGGGGTGGTGGTCGGCGGCTTCTGAATATTCATTTCCTTGGCGAGAGCCTGCTGCCGTGCAGTCTGCTCCATTTGCTGTTGAGTTTGCTGCAGCACCAGTTCGAACTCCGCCATGCGGCGCGCGGTGCGCTGGTTGAACTGGTCGACAAAATCCTTGAAGTCCATCACCACGTCCTCGTCTTCCTCGTGCGCTCGTTTGTGTCAGTGTCAGAACCGGTGTCAGTGCCGCTGGAGTCGGTGTGCGGCGCTGCAGGTTCGGCCGGCTTGTGCGGCTCCGCTGGGGCAACGTCGGTTGCGCCGCTCGTTTGGCCCAGCTCGCCCGCACCGGCGGGTGCCACTGACTGTTTCGGTGGCGGCGGAGGCTCCTTGACCTCAGCAAGCTCGGGCGGCGGTGCCAGTTTGTCCTCGGACTGTTCAGTTGCGGGTTCTTCAGCTGCTGGTTTTTCCGTTGCCTGTTGTTCGGGTGTCTGTTGTTCCGGTGCCGGTTTTTCAGGCAGGTTGTCCGATTCCGCCTCTGGTGCCTCCGGCGGGCATTCGCAGCCCGTTGCCGGCGGGAGTTCTGTGGCGGAGAGACAGTCCATCACCATGTTCTTGAACTCCTCCACCCCAGCAATGAACTGGCCGATTGCGGCTTGGCCCACCGGCCCCACCGGCGGGACGGCAGGAAGCGAGGGCGGTGCAGGAAGCACGGGAGGTGCCGTTGGAGCCGCAGGAGCGGGTGAGACCCCTCCGAGATCACCACCCAGTCCGACGTTGATATTCACGTTGAGGTTCGCTCCGCCAGCACCCGCGGTGAACCCTGCGGGCGCCGTCGCCACGCTCGCCGGATTAGTCGGCATAGTCAAAGACTCGGCATTCGGGGGCGCGGCCTGGACCGACGGGGCAGGTGCAGCAACCGGAGCAGGTCCCGGGGCGGGCTCTGGGGCAGGCCCAGGAGCAGGTGGTGCTGCCTGGGGGCCAGCCGGTTTCACGGGCGCTTCCGCCGCTCCAGTCGGGGGCTGCTCCTTCACCGGTGGTCCATCAACTGGCGGCCCCTCGACCGGTGGTTTCACTACCGGCGGTTCCTTCTGTTTCGGTTGCTCGGGCTGTTCGGTTTGTTTTGGCGCGTCCGGTTCGCCCTCTGGGCTAGCAGGTGCGCCGTCGTTAGGCGGGTAGTACTCCTTCACGGACGGGGATGGGAGCTGGCCAACTTCGTCGTAGAGAGGCTCCAGGTGCTCGTAGCATTGGCGCATGCACTCATTGCGGTCGTCGATGGTTTTCTCGACGTACATCAGCGCTTTGACGACGGGCAAGAGCACGGCGGCCTCGTTCTCCGGCGACGATACTGCACGCGCCAAGGGGAGGAACCTGAGCAACGTATCCAGGATCGCCAGCACGCCGTCTTCCGCGTTGGAATCGATCTCATCGACGGCATCGACACACTCTCCTGTTTCGGTACGCAGATCCTCAAGGCAGCGGTCTAGTTCACGCTGGCCCTCATCGAGGTCATCCTCATGGCCGGTGATCCCAATATCCCGCAGCCAGTCGCCTGCGGAATTGAACGCGCCGAACGCCAATGGCGCTAGATCAACGAGAAGGCCCACAATGCCCCAGCCGCCCGAGCGGCCGCCAGGGCGTGACTTGCCGCCTGGCTGGTCCCCTTTGGGGTTGAACCGCGCGGCTTCGGTGGACAGGGCGCTGGTGTCTTTCCCGTTGGTATAGTCCAACTTCGCCGAGATGTCACTCACCTTGGCGTTGATCTTGTTCAGGTCTCCGGAGGAGACACCATTTATTGCGGCTGCTTCCCGCGTGACAGCGTTGAGGCGGTCTTTGACCTGCGCGTTACTCACGGGTGAACCTCCTCAACACGGCCTCCATCGGTGCGGCGTTGTCCTCATCCGTGGACTCGACATCGTCGGTGAGCGTGAGAATCGACTCGTAATGGCGTATCCTCTCCTGCAAGCGCGCGAGAGTATTCTCATGGACCGCGGTCATGGCTGCCCCCAAGCGTTCCGCGTCGCTGGTGAACCCCTCCCCCAAACAGGCCGGATCCACGCTCGGCCGCTGCTGGCGGAGCAGCTCCACCGCTTCGGTATACCGGGATATCGCGCCCCGTAGCGCTTCCCGCATCTCACCCGTGTCCAGCTCTAAAGGTGCATTCACGTTCAATCCCCCCGCGTAAATGAAGCCGCGCATGCGGCAGTCGAATTCCTCACACAGAGTTAGACTGCCGCGGACCCCCCTTTGGTTCCCTGCTGCCCCAATTACTTTAAGGCATTTTCAGCGCACTCGCGCTAGACAGAGGCGACAGTGGCGGCGAGCTTGCCAGCTACCTTGCGCGCGTGCTCCTCCTCCGCTGCTTCCACCATGACGCGGAAGAGCTCTTCGGTACCAGAGGGGCGCAGCAGCACACGGCCACTCGAGCCAAGCTCGGCCTCTGCGGCGGCGGTGGCTTCCTTGACCTCGGGGTTGTCCAGGATGAGCGACTTGTCGGACACAGGCACGTTGATAAGCACCTGCGGCAACACCGTCATCACGCTGGCCAGTTCCTTCAGTGTCGCGCCGGTTTCGGCCATGCGCTCCATGATCATCAGGCCGCTCAACGTTCCATCGCCCGTCGTCGCGCGGGACGGCAACACGATGTGGCCGGACTGCTCGCCGCCGAGTGAGTAATCACCGCGTGCGAGTTCCTCGAGTACGTAGCGGTCGCCCACCTTCGTCTCGCGCACAGCGATGCCCTCGCGCTCCATGGCAAGCTTCAGCCCGAGGTTGCTCATCACGGTAGCCACCAGCATGTTTTTGCGTAACGACGACTTCTCTTTCAGCCCCAAAGCCAAAATCGCCATAATTTGGTCGCCATCGACAACATTGCCCTCGGCATCGACAGCCAGGCAGCGATCGGCATCGCCGTCGTGAGCCAAGCCCAAGTCGGCGCCGTGCTCGACAACGGCCTTCTGCACCTGGGAAATGTGGGTGGATCCGCAGTTGTCGTTGATGTTGAAGGCGTTGGGCTTGTTGAAGATCGGGATGACCTTCGCCCCTGCTTCGGCGTAGGCCTCCGGAGCTAGGCGGGAGGCGGCCCCGTTTGCGCAGTCCACGACGACCTTCAGGCCGGTGAGTCGGGTGGTCACCGAGGCGTTGAGGTGGTCCAGGTAACGGTCGTGGGCTTCCGGGGACTCCTCGATGATGCGGCCAATGCCGGTGCCGGTCGGTCCGCCTTCATCGATGTGGGCCATCTCCTCCTCGATGTCGTTCTCCACGTCGTCAGGAAGCTTCTTGCCGCCGGCGGAGAAGAACTTGATGCCGTTGTCCGGCATGGGGTTGTGGGACGCGGAGATCATCACGCCGATGTCGGCGCCGTAGTCGTCGGTGAGAAACGCCAAGCCCGGCGTCGGGATGACTCCGACGCGGAGCACGTCCACACCTTTCGATGCCATACCGGCTGCCATTGCCGCCGCCAGCATCTCCCCCGACACGCGCGGGTCGCGGCCAATGATGGCGGTCGCACGACGCTGGTCGGAACGCTTCGTCTGCGTCAACACCGTGGCCGCTGCCTGGCCCAGCTTCAGCGCCAAAGGCGCGGTCAGAGCCTCATTGGCCAAGCCACGGACACCGTCAGTTCCAAACAGTCGAGTCATGACAGTCCATTATGCCTTAGGGGATTTTCAGGTTGGTAATGCGTCGATAAGCGAAAAACGCCGCCACCCGCAAAGGGTGACGGCGCTTGTGAAGCAGTAACCGCGATTAACGCTTGGAGTACTGCGGTGCACGGCGGGCCTTGTGCAGACCAGCCTTCTTGCGCTCGACGGCACGTGCGTCACGGGTGAGGTAGCCAGCCTTCTTCAAGGTCGGGCGCTCAGCCGGGTTATACACGTTCAGGGCGCGGGCGATGGCCAGGCGCAGAGCACCGGCCTGGCCGGTCGGGCCACCACCGTTGATGTTGGCCTTGATGTCGAACTGGCCTTCGCGCTCCAGCAGCGTCAGCGGGGACAGGATGTCTTGCTGGTGCAGCTTGTTCGGGAAGTAGTCCTCGAACTCGCGGCCGTTGACCGTGATCTTGCCCTCGCCTTCGACGACGGTGACACGGGCGATGGCGCGCTTGCGGCGGCCGACGGTCTGGATCGGGCCCTCGTGGAAGGACGCGACCTCGACGGTCTCCTCAGCGCCAGCGGTCTCATCCTCGACTGCCACGGCGTCGCCGATGGTGTAGTTGAACTCCTCGGTCGCTGCGGTTGCGGCGTCGATGTCGGTGACGTCAGCCTCGAGAGCTGCGTCAGCGATGTTCTCAGGGGTGTTGTTCGGCTCGGTCATTACTGCGCCACCTGCTTAAGCTCGAAGTTCTCGGGCTTCTGCGCCTCGTGCGGGTGCTCGGCACCGACGTAGACGTGAAGCTTCTTAATGGACTCACGGGAGAGGCGGTTGTGCGGCATCATGCCCTTGACAGCCTCTTCGATGACGCGGTCCGCGCGCTCATCGAGAGCACGGCCCAGGGTCATGGACTTCAGACCACCCGGGTAACCGGAGTGGCGGTAGCGCATCTCACGATCGCGCTTGTTAGACGAAATGTGGACCTTGTCGGCGTTGATCACGATGACGTGGTCGCCGGTGTCGACGTTCGGTGCGAACTGCGGCTTGTGCTTACCGCGCAGCAGGTCTGCCACGGTAGAAGCAAGCTTGCCCAGCACCACGTCGGTAGCGTCGATGACGTACCACTGACGGGTAATGTCACCGCTCTTCGGGTGGTAAGTAGACATACATGGACTCCTTGAAGTCTGTATCTAGAGGCTGCCGGCCACGTGCGCCCGCTCCCCCCTCACATTCCGGCGGCCGGTGGAGACCCGGATGTGAGGTGACCAGCTACCGCAGAGCGAGTGCCGGTCGGAGACAACACACAGACCGTTAACACTAGAGCACCACCTGCCGAAACACCAAAACGCCGCCGCAGAAGTTTCCCTGCGGCGGCGCGGCACAACCTGATCCCCTTCTGTCCGCGCCACGCGTCGGTGCCCAACGTCGCGTCCGCCCACGCCAACCGAATAGGAACGGTCAGTGCGACTTTGAGGCGCTTGCAGCAAGGGAACGGCAGTGTGTGGCGTACTTAGGCCCAGCTGTTGGCAGCGGCAGTGTTGACCGCCTTCATCCGGGAGTTGCCGTTTTCGACGGTGTTGCCGATGACGGTGAGGATTCCGTTCAGCTCCTCTGCCGCGGCATCCCATTTCGCCTGGTGGATCTGGTACGCCTCAGCTGCTTCACCGTCCCAGCTGTCCACCATGGGGCGCAACCGCGCCTTCAGGTCCTCGAGCTGGCCGTCGATCGTGAGTGCCGACTGCAGAATGTCCTGGGATGTATTTGAGATCGAGGCGAATTGGTACTTGATGACAGTCATGGTGCTCTCCTTTAACTCTCTGAATTCTCTTCGTGGGCTTACAGGGCCAGGCCTGAGGACGGCGCGATCGACGAGAAGCTATCCGCGTTAGTGGCCTCGACGTCTTCGTAGTTGCCCGCGTTATCGCGGATGTTCATTGCGATGGCGGTCAGTGCCTCCCCGAGACGGCGCTCGGCGTCGTCGTAACGCATCATCAGCTCGTTGAAACTGACCTGTGCGGTGCCACCCCAGTGGCTGCGCGCCCCCTCCGCGAGAGTCTGCAGACGGTTGAGTTCACCGTTGATTTCTTCATTGGTCGTTTCGACTTCCTTGGCGGCGGCGCGCATCACGTCGGCTTCTGTTTGCATGTTGCTCATGTGTTCCCCCGATATCGGTGTGTGACTTAACGGACAAAGGCCGGTCCGGGCACGTGGCGCGTAGTCGGTGAAGCACCTTTGCGAGCCGTTCGTGACCTTTCCACCCTTATTGGACTGCCGCAGGCCCCTGTTCGGTTCCCTCGGCGGTGAAAATTCTTGGAGTTTTTCTCCGTGCGGGCCGGTACCTGCCCCTTTGGTGAGACGGTTAAGGAGGGCTGTACCGGGCCGAGTCGTTAGCCATGGTGCATGTGGCCTGCTGGACTGACGTGGGAGCTTTCCGGGTGTGGCAACCAATGGAGATTTGGTGGTCTGCATCGACCCAGGCGCGCCAGTGGGCTTGGGAGCCGTCTGGAAGCAAGTGCCTGTAGGTGATGCTGTGCTCATCACGCTCGATGAGGCGTAACTCGGGGTCGCCGAGAATCTCCTGCTCAATCTGGGCGATCACGGCTTCTCCTGCCACTCCGTAGAGCGGATCAACGGCAAGCTGCAAGCGGAAATCCGGATCAGGGCCGGTCGCGCGCCACATATCTTCATCGGGCTCGAGGGTGAAGCCGACCGGCACCTCCACGCTCAGACCGTCCTGGGTGAGAGTGACGAACTCGGGCTGCGGGGCTGGCTGCGTAGAAGGCGCGGATGAATCAAGCGAAGGAGCCGATGTCACCTCACTCGTCGTCGCGCCAATGGAGGCGCCAGATCCGGCCGCGTGCTCTAACGCATCGGAACCAGACCGCGCAACGGCCCACACAGCGGCAGCGCAGAGTGCGCCGATGACGACCACCGCCACAATGAGGAGGGGGCGTGCGGGTAGGAAGGTGTCGCGTGAGCCGTCGTAAAGCGTCGGGCGACGCAGCGTGATTTCCTCCCATTCGTTTGTGGACGGATTTGTTTCAGTTTCGGAGTCCGTACTCGAATCCGCCGTTTCGGCAGCGCCCGCTTTCGCATTGGGGCGCAGGGCATGCTTTCCGCGCGGTTTCGTGGTCTCGCTGGTGAGCACGACGTCGTATCCGCTCATCAGAACAACGAGGTCGTCGATGGTTTCTTCATCCCCGACAATGTGCACGTGGGCACCGGCAGGATCACTACCCAAACATTTGCAGATCGCGGCGGCGATCTCGCTGGTGCTCGGACTGTCGTGGCGATGCACGTTGGCAGCACCTTCGAAAACGACGCTGTCGGGGCGGATAGTCACCGTGAGCTGCGGTGTGGTCAACCGTGTGGTCATGCTGCGTCACCTACTGCGATCTGGATTGGGCCGGCGTTGTCGTTGTCGCGCACGAGGATCCCGCGTCCCGGCGCAAGCGGCATCGGTCGAACACCGAAAAGCTGTCCTTCTTCCCGGTTCCCGGAGAGCAGAACAGCGTCAGGAAGCTGATCTTTCAACGTGGACAAGAACGGAGAGAACAAAGCGCGGGCGCTGCCGCCGAACTTGCGGGCGGCAATGATGTGCAGCCCAATGTCGTGGGCATGAGGAAGGAGCGCGACGAGCGGACGCAGGTGCTCGTCGGGAACAAGTTCTAGGTCGTCGATCACAAGGTAGATATCTGGACCAGTCCACCAACTGCGAGCGGCGAGTTGCTCGGCCGTGACATCTGGCCCCGGCAGACGCGACGACATCGTGGCCACGGTGTCGGTCACCGCTGTAGCGGCCGCGTCAGAAGAGCCCGCATACGCTGCGACCATGGGGTGGTCCGCGTGGCGCAGGTGGACACGCCGTGGATCGATGACCACCATGCGCGCCTGTTCCCGCGGGAGCTCGGCGATCTGTGTGATCACAGTGTTCACCAGCGTCGATTTGCCAGAGCCCGCCGCGCCGATAGCGACGAGATGCTGGCCATCCAGGTGCACAGGTTCCAGTGCACGTCCACCAATGCCCAACAGCGGCGTGTCGCTTATCGACGTCTGAGTCTGGCGCGCCTGCCCCACCGTCACCCTCTCCGGCAGAACCCTCAAGGCAGGTACACGCGGCTGGTGCGCAGTCGTGGCTGCAATGTGTGCGATATCTTCCTTTGCGGTTGCCGCCACCAGCATGCTCATCCCGTCGGGAGTGAGTCCGCGGCCGGGCAATGCGGGAAGTTTCTCCTGCTTTTTGCGGTCGACTACAGAATCCATCGACTCAGTGAGTTTGAGCTCCACTCGAGTGCCGATGATGTCGCGCACGTTGGGACGGATCGCGCCCCAGCGCTGGGTGGTGGCCACCAGGTGCACCCCAGCCGCCGGCCCCTCAGCCGCAATGGTCGCCAGCGGTTCCCGCAGATCCTCCAGTTTCGAATCGGTCGCCAACAATGAATGCCACCCATCGACCGCCAACACCGTGTGCTGCGGTCGCGGTGCGCCACGCGGGTTTTCAATGATGCCCAAGACTTCATCGACGACGCGGCGGACCCGCTCCTCGTCGCTGCGTTCTGCCACGCCGGCAACGTGGGGCAGACTTTCAAGGTCCGCGAAGTCGCCGCTACCGGCATCGACGATGTAGAAGCCGATCTGCTCAGTCGAGTGGGTGGCAGCCAAAGAGGTGATCAGCGTGCGCACGGCCATCGACTTGCCCGTTTGCGGCCCACCGGCGATCGCCACATGGCCGCCGGAGACGTTCAAGTCGAGGATGAGGGGATCTTGGCGCTGGTGGTAGGGGTCGTCGATAAGCCCAATGCCCGCGGTGAGCATTCCCGCTCGCGTGACGACGGCAGGGATCCCTACCCGGCGCGGCAGTGGTGGCAGCCACACGCGGTGAGCGCTGTGCCCGCGCAACTGAGCAGTCTCGCCGGCGGCCTCAACAACAGCCGCCAGCACGGTTGTCGATGTATCCGGCGTACCTGCGACGACCGGGGTCACCTCGGGCGGATCCCAGCCGTCGAAAATGCGTACTGCCGGGATGCTCGCTGCGGTATGGGAACCGTGCGCCGCAACGTCTTTTCGCATGAGTGGACCGGAGACATACGCCGCTTTGAAACGCGTGACCTCACTGGATGCGGCCTTGAGGTAGCCCGAGCCAGGGTCAGCCGGCAACTCGTAAGCATCGGGGATGCCCAGTACCTGGCGCGACTCGGTGGCTGAGAACGTGCGCAGACCGATGCGGTAGGACAGGTGCGAATCCAGGCCGCGCAGTTTGCCCTCCTCAAGCCGTTGTGAGGCTAACAGCAAATGCACACCCAACGAGCGCCCTAACCGTCCGACAGCGACGAAGAGATCCGCGAAGTCCGGGTGTTGGCCGAGGAGCTCGGAGAACTCGTCGACCACGATGAGCAACGCCGGCAGCGGATCCATGTCTGGACGCGTGCTCATGCGTGCCGCGGTGTAGTCGGTGACGTTGGCGAAATTACCCGATGCGCGCAGCAGTTCTTGGCGGCGGTTGAGCTCGCCGGAGATCGCATCGAACATGCGCTCCACCAGGAC
This sequence comes from Corynebacterium sp. CCUG 65737, assembly GCF_024454115.1. Taxonomy (NCBI): domain Bacteria; kingdom Bacillati; phylum Actinomycetota; class Actinomycetes; order Mycobacteriales; family Corynebacteriaceae; genus Corynebacterium; species Corynebacterium sp. CCUG 65737. The sequence goes on along the minus strand of NZ_JAGPZB010000001.1, from coordinate 244,808 downwards.
CGCCTCGTCTTCCAGGTTGGTGATCACCGCGGATGTGTGGGGTAACCCTTCACATCCGAGGAACGTGGCGCCGCCTTTGAAATCAACGAGGACAAAGTTGAGCTCCTCGGGCGAATGTGTCGCTGCCAGCGCTGCAACGAGTGTTCTGAGTAGTTCAGACTTACCGCTACCTGTCGCGCCAATGCACAACCCATGCGGGCCCATTCCGCCGTGCGCTGACTCCTTCAAGTCTAGGTAGACGGGCGCCCCGCCCGATCCCGGACCTTCCGTGCCGATCGGTACCGTCAACCGTTGCCGGGTCCCCTCCCGCCCAGGCCACATTGCCGGCCCAGACAGCTGGTCTACGTCTTCGAACCCCAACAGCTCTAACAGGTCCCCGCTATTGGCAGTTCCTGTTTGGCCCTCAGGACGGCGGTAGAAGGCGAGATTCCGGCAGATGTATTCTGCGGCACCGTCGCTGAACTCGTCAGGCTCCCCAAGCGGCTCCGTGCCAGCGGCCGTGACCGCGCTAATGCGTTCGCCGCACACCAAGTGCAGCGCATCCTCGTGAACGAAGGCATCCTCATCCTCCGTGACCACGACAACGCAGTCGTGATCGGTGCGTACAAGTGCATCCGGGGAGCCAGCATCCACAAACGCGACCGAGAACGCTGCGGACTCGGGATCGCGGGTGTGGGGCAACCACTTGGAGAACTCGAGCCCCTCTGCGGCAACCTCAAGGCCGAGCAGCTCCGGTCCGTGGAAGAACGCCAGCTGCGCCAGCATGGACCGCGCCACTGTGCGTGCTTTCGGCCCAGCGAGGGTGACCAGTGGAAACGCTTCCAACTGGATGATGATCGGAACCCGCGGCACCGCGCTCACAGCGGCTACGGTGCGGCGCAGACTCACAGCGCATACGGGGTCGAGATCTTCGGGCGAGCCGGGGTCAGGCACGTCGATAGGCGTGCACAAAGCGGACATTCCTGTTCCCACACGCACTTCCAGCGCACGAGAATCATCGTGCACCCTCTCCCAGACCCGCTCTGTGGGGACCGCGCTGACCAATGCGTGCGGATGCGGGTGGAAGAACTCAACATGCGCTCGCTGCTTGTCACCATTTCCACGAGCGTGCTCTGCCAGCGCGTCGAGGTGGCGCAAGTACACACGGCGGGATTCGTCGATGTCTCCAGCCCGCTCAGGAGGGTTGAGCATTGTGAGCATGCCCATCACCATCATGAGCGGAAACACCATCATCATGGGGCTAACACCCCGGCCCGACAAGGCCATGATGGCCACCATTGCTCCGATAGCTGCGACCATGACCACCGGCATGATGATTTTCATCATTGGCTCCGGCGGACGCCGTACCGCCTGCGGGACGGGCTCCGCGACGAGGTTTCCACCGGGCAGTGGCGGCGCATCTCCAGCACTGTGTCCAGCACTGACCGGCGTTTGGACAGGGTTGTTGTCCAATCCGAGCATGAATGTCCCCCCTCGAACCATCCCCGCTGGTTCCCCCAACCGCAGGTGTTGAGCGTTAGTGTAGCGCGCCGTCAGCGATTGCGTGTAGCGTGAACGCCAGCACAGCTCATCACGTGTGCAGGCGGGGGCCTGCACACGTGCAACCCGGGGGGGGGAAGAAAACTGTGGTCGCCGCATCGACTCACCATGTCGTCCGCGTCACCGTGCGTGTCAGTGCCGTGACGTACCACCGCTCCATTGACGTGACATTGCCAACAGCGTCGACATTCGCTGAGGTCCTGCCGGAGCTTGCCCGGCTCGTCGAGCTTCCGGAAATCGGACGACCGTGGGAGTTCACCACTGCTGGAGGCGCTCCCTTGGATCCGCACACTCCCCTGCACCACATGCGAGTGCGGGACGGGCAGGTGCTTGCTCTGCGCCCGGAGGAGGAGGTCGATCCCCCGGTCGTGCGCGACGCTGCGGAATCACTCGCGGCGGTGTCGGCTGATGGGGGCCCGCGCGCCGGGATCGATACGGCGTCATCGCTCGCGGGTATCGTCGCCGTCGGTTTTCTTGTTGCTGCCCTGACCAACCCGGTTATCGGTGTCGGGGCAGCTGCTCTTGTCGCGCTCGCGATCGGTGTCATCTCCCGTTCCCGCGCGGTGTTCCCCGCCGGCGCTGTGCTTGCGGGTATCGCATGCGGCACCTGGGCCGGGGGCGAGGAAGCACTCGCGTGGCCGCTCAACAGCAGCGCAGCACTTGGTGTGATCGCTTCGTCGGCGACGGTGGCAGTCCTGGTAGGCGGCGGGGCGGTGCTGGGCTTCGTCGGCACGCGATGCGGTACTGCGGTACTCACGGTGAGTGCACTCAGTGCAGGTGGCGCGTTGGGGTCGTGGTTACCGTCCCCGCACGCTCCCGCAGCGACGGTCGTGCTGCTGGGGTTGACCGCCATCATGCTCACACCTGCTGTGGCGACCCGCGGTGCCGGTCTACGCATTCCCCGCGTGCCCACTGCTGGGCAGGAATTCTCCATCGCGGACGACTACCAGGATGACGTTGACCTGCGCACGCAAAAAGCCCGCGGTATTACAGACGGTCTGGGCATCGGCACCGCCGTGTGCATGATCCCGGCGCTGATCACCATCGCCTTCGCGGGCGGAGCCTGGATCATTGCGTTCTGTCTCTGTGTCGCTGGAGCGCTCATCGTGCACGCGTCACGCCACCACTCGACCGCGCCGCGGTTGAGCCTCGCACTTTCTGCCATGACGGCCGTTACCTGTGCTGTTATAGCCGTCGCACAGATGGATAGCCCGCATCCAGCGCTACTCGTGCTCGCCGGAGTCCTCGCGGTGGCTGCGGCAAGCGCGACGATCTGGGCCCGTTTCGTCCCCGATCTGGAGCCCACCACACTCGTGTGGCTCGAGCGCGCCGAGGCTGCCGCGATCATTGCCGTGTTGCCGCTGGCTGTCTACCTCACCGGTTTCTTCACGCTGATCAGGGGCCTGTAGTGCGCTTTCGCTTGTCGACGTCCACGTGCATCCCGGCCCTAACCCTCATCCTCTTCTCTACCCAGCCCGTTCTTGTTGCCACCCCACCTGCCCACGCCCAAGATGTCGCCTGCGCAGTCCCGGTTCCTGCGGATCCACCCGCCGCTGCGGCCGATCTCGACCAGGTGCGTAAGATCGCCACCGGCGCGGGAGTGAAAGTGGCTGTGATCGACACCGGGGTTGCCCAGCACCCAGAGCTCAACCAGCTCATCCCCGGCAACGACTACGTCACCCCAGATGATCCACGTCCATTCGACGACTGCGACGCGCACGGCACCGTCGTCGCCGGCATCATCGCGGGCACGACAACGGGCATCGCCCCTGATGCGGAGATCATCGCGATCCGCCAATCCTCCGCGCACTTCCGCACAACTACGGCCCCAGTACCGGATGGCTCGCCGGAAACAGAGGACATCCCCGGTGCGGGGAATTTGGACACCCTTGCGCGCGCCATCCACAACGCGATCGACTTGGGCGCCGACGTGATCAATATGTCAGTCGTCTCTTGCGTGGAACCGCAGCTCGCCGCACGGGTGGACACCCAGGATCTGCGTCTTGCACTCGGGCGCGCCGAGTCGGACGGTGTTGTCGTTGTCGCCGCCGCGGGCAATGCGAACCACGAGTGCCCGCCGGGCTCCACGGTGTACCCGGCGCACTTCCCCACCGTCATCACCGTCGGGTCGCGAGCCGACAGCCACACCATGGCCCAGTACTCCCTGCCCGTACCTGACGAGTACTTAGCTGTTTCCGCACCGGGCCGCCCACAGGCTGCTTTGTCGTCCGACGGAAACGGTTTCACCGGTGGAGTTGCGGGCGATCGCGGGGACGCTCAACCGTACGAGGGCACCAGTTTTGCTGCTCCGGTAGTCAGCGCAACGGTGGCGTTGTTGCGGCAGCGCTACCCCGATGCCACCCCGGCGCAGATTCGCGCGATGGTGGATGGAGCTGCGGAGCCGAGCGGAGGGGCCGTCGATACGCTCACCGCGCTGACGCATCTCCCGCCCGAATCTCACCGCCCTGGTCGCGATGACGATACGGGCCCAATGACAGTTACTCCCGTAGAGAAAACCGTGGCCACCGCACCCCGCAAGACCGGTGTTGTCCTTACAATTTTGGGCTTGTTTGCACTGCTCAGCACCGCCGTAGGTTCTTTGGTGGTCTCGCGCAGGAACATTTGACGTAGCGTGCGCATTAAACGCATGAAAACACCACTCAACACACCAGGAAGGACGCAATCATGACCAACCCCAACAACCCGCAGGACCCGAACACCATCGACGAGAACGTAGAGACTTTTGACGCTGCTGTTCTGGACACCGACAACGACGGCACCATAGACACCGCACTGGTGGATCTGGACGGCGACGGCACCATCGACACCGTCGTGCTCGACTCTGACGGCGACGGCTACGCCAACACAGTGCTTGTCGACGTTGACGGTGACGGCGAATTCGACGAGATGTTCATCGACTCTGAGAACGCCGACGGTGTTCTGGAAACGAAGATCAGCGCCGACGATGACTACGTCGAGGGCTTGGGCAACGTCGAGGACTATACCGAAAAGGCTGAGGGGGCAGACGAGGAGTCTGAGGACCCCTTCGATTTCCAGGGCACCACCACGGAGATCGGGACGGACGAGGAGACTTACGACACATCGCCGACCGAGGACACCATGAACGAGGACACCTTCGCCGATGACATGGGTGACTCCGATGGCCCGACCCTGCACCTCGAGGCTGGCTTCTAGTACTTCAGCATCCCCGACTCTTCACGGCCCTGCCCTGGCAGGGCCGTTCGCTTTCCTGGCACACTGGCAGTCATGACTTCCCAGATGCCCCACGATTCGGGCAACTCGCGTTCTTCCGGCACCACCGGGCAGCAGGACATCATCATTGGCGTGATTGTCTTTCTGCTTGGGTTCCTCGCCGTTGCCACTGCGTGGGGCACGATTTCCTACATGACAGCACTCGCCAGCTGGATCGCGGGGATTGTTTTGGTTGTGCGCGGAATCCGCAAGAACCAAACGGGTAGCAAATTTCAGTCAGACCGCTAGGCCAGCCGGCGCCCGTTCAGTATGTCGCGGTCAGTGCAGCTTCGCGCGTGAGATCCGGCCCCGCGGGCAACAGACCAATGATTGCCCACGGGGCCTTTTCCATATGCGCCACCCCGATCATCTCCAGAACTGCCTGCTGGTCAACACCGTGACGCTGCCCTGCACCCGACACAACGTGGTAACCAAATCCGGTATCGACCCCGACAGCCCCGTCCGACAACCCGATGAAGTGGGTAGCCGGGCCTGCCCCTGACAGTTCGACCGCTCCCCTTGTGAGTGCATCGGCTGGGCGCCGACCGGCTTGACCGTTCTCTGCCGCGCAGACGGCGGTCTCTACAGCACCGGAGGTGGCAGCTGGGTCACCCCATTCCGGTTTCTCGTCCGGGATCGACAACGTCAGCGGTGGATCGGCGTCGGGATAGGCCGCGATCGCAGCCGTATCAGTTCGTTCGGTGTGCGCGCCTGCCGCCACGAGCACATCCCGTTGCAGCGGGGTGATCTGTTGCACGCCGCCGTGGCCGGTGAGTATCCACGCCTCCGCACCCGTTTCCAGCACGCGCGGCAACGGGTGTGGCAAGCCGATCAGCGGCAATTCACGCAATGCGCCGAGAACACCGCTGTGCATTTCCCGGCGCGGCGTGGCCGCATCGATGCCGAGCTCGCGCCGGATCAGCCGTCCCGCCGGGTCTGTGGCAGGCGGGAGTTTCGCGCGGCCAGCCTGCGTCACCAGCCAGTCGTCGCCGTCGTGGGCGACAAGAATCGCCTCACGCTGTGCAAGCAATTCAGGAGCGGGGCCGGCGTGGATGGTGAGGGCGGGGGTACGGGAGGCGTCGATAAGCGAACATGCACTCCACGCGATGTCGTTGCTCCCCTCGGGCGCGAACATCGCGGGCGCGGTGGTCAGGCCCAGCGGCACCCCGCGAGGATAATCCGTTAAACGTTCGTCCCCGACACGCTGCGGCTCGTCCGGGCTACCCGCGATCAAGCGTGCCGACGTCAAGTTCGTCACCGGATGCACCACCTCGCCTACCCGGACGTAGAGCGAGCCGTCGGCCGCGCGCATGATCGCCGCCGACCCCGGATCAGGATTCGGTTTGAGCCAGGCGAACAGCCCGCATCCGCCGGCGATGAGCACGACCGCAATGAGGCCGAAGATTGCGGAACGTCGGCGCGACGCCAGTGGATCGTGGATCATCCGGATGTCACCGTAGATGAGCCCGTGCTCCACCCGTCGGCGCATGAAGCGGTGCCCCGAGACCTGTGAGCGCGTTGTTGGCAGCAGCCGCTGCGCTGTGTTCGTTTTCTCGTCGTGTGTGCGGGACACGTGACCCCCCGATCAATTCCCCCCAAATACTCCCTCGGAGTTTAGAGCGCCCACCCCGGGGCTTCAAGCATACGGGCGGCAGGACCGCGCCCCTCGGGGGCCGGGGTGCCGGATTCTGCAGAGCCGGACTCTGACGTATCGGCCCCTGGGGCGACAGGCTGGAGGGATGGAAGCTCCGTGGATCCGCCGTTGTCCACCGCGTCTTGTTGGAGCTCGCGCAGCTCTTCGGCGCTGAACTTCTCGTTCACAGCGAAGATGGTCACACGGTTGAGCTGGTAGACGGGCGTGACACCCGGCGAGGTCCACAGGGCAGTGTCCACCTGCCAGTTGCTCGGTTCGCCCCAGAAGGTGTTTCCGGTGGAGATGATGAACCGCACGTCTAGGTGGGCGGCGGCCGCATCGACAACATTGCCCTCATCCGGCTTGCCGCGCTGACCCGCGCCGAGCAGGGCGGCATGGTCACTCAGGATGCTCGAGTTGGTGCCCAAACCACCCGAGGGCCACAGGTAGTGGCGGCTCACGGTGGGCACGCCCTCGATGGAGTAGATCCAGGAGTACCCTTCCGTGGATTCACCCATGACCAAGCCCTCTTGCGCCTCCGGGCGGGAGGCGAGCCATTCGAACGCCTCCAGCTGGTCTTCATCGATCATCCGGTCATCCACACGGGAGGCCTCGTAGGATTCCTTGGCACCCTCAGCGGCGGCTGTGGCAGCCCACACTCCCGTGCCCCAGCCGGTGAAGCCTGCGAGGACAGCCGAAGCAATAGCGGTCCCCCACTGCCACGGGCGCTTCGGCCTACGCACCGCGACCGGCGCCAGGCACAGCACCCGGATGATCACAGCCGCTCCCACGGCAGCCCCAGCAAAGAGTGTCAGGGCGACGATTGTGGCGACGCGGTGAGCCGAGTTGTAGTGGGCCGAGCCGAGGAACGCCAGCAATGGCTCGAAGAGATTGTCCACCGGTCGCATCGCGTTGGCTGTCGTGGACACCATGAGCCCGTAGAAGATCGGCGCCCATACCTGCCCGCGCCACAGCAGCATGACAATGGCGCCGAAGCCGGCGAGCCAGAACAGCATCGTCGGGTCAAATGTGGGGAAGAACTCGTCGGTGTGGCGGGCCTGCATGTAAAACGCCCTGTGCCATGCCTCTGTGGAGGTCACGGCCTCCCGGTTGTCCCAGGCTTGAACCTCCTCCGCCTGAGTCCGGCCGGCGAGCAACTGCGGCAGGAACGACAGCGTGCCACCCAGCGCAGGAATGGCCAGCCACAGCACGTCGCTGACACGGGTGCGGTCGGGGCGCCACACAAGGTACGTCGCCCAGTACAGGAGAACTGCGAGGACCACGACGGTCACGGCAGCGGGATGGACTTGGAGGACGCCGAGGAAGGCAAAAAGCGTCGCAAAGCTCAGGGCCCTGTAGCGCGGAACCTGCATGAACAGCGCGACCACAATCCCGGACAAGCCGATGGACACGATGTAGGGGCGCATGCCCACGTAATCGCTGATCCACACCACAGACGGCGACGCGTAAATGGCGATTGGAGCCAGCCCAGCGGCGATTTGCGCGACCATGCCTTGACCGCGAGCGATCGCCCACGCCAGACCCGCCGCACCGCCAGCGACCGCGAGACTCGTCGCGACAATGGAAGCGAGATTCATCGCCGGCACTGGCTCCCACCCGCCAGCATGGGCGAACAGTGCCGTCGCTGCGTGGAAGCCTGACGGGTAGAACAAGTCCACGTGTGTCTCCGGGCTTTGCAGCTCACCCATGCGCGTGGGCGAGGCAACGCCCTCTTCCATGATGAAGCGCACCGCATTGGCGTGCCACTGCGTGTCCCAGCCCTGCACGATGTTTTCCATCTTGTGCGGAACGTTGTCCTGCAGCTCCAGCATCTTCGCGATGAGCATCCACGCGCCCGCCGTCACACCGGCAGCTGGGAGCACCCACGACGGATCCAGGATGCTTCTCCGCCGCCAATCTCCGGGCCACAAAGCACGCAGCCACGTTTCGGCGCCGTCACGCTTGGCTTTCCGCGCGAACATGAAACGCCACACGCCGGCGAGCACCAGCACGAGCACAAGGAAGAAGATGAACGACGGCCACCCGAAACGGATCCCCAGCGCGCCCAGCAGCCAGCTACCGAACCCGATCAGCCCGAAGGTTGCCGGCAAACTCGCCGCAGCCGCCGCTGGCAGCTTCGCTCCCGCAACCCAGGCCACGATGAGTCCCGGCAGAGTGAACACCGCAATGACGAGCCAAACAGCTCCGACTACATCCATGCGGCCCTACTTTCTTCCCTGTTCCATCAGAGCAGTCTATTCCACATCCTTCGCTTTACGACGATCCCTGGTCACCAACACCCTCTCCCCCAGCTGAGCGGCCTCTGGGTAGTCCACGCGAATGAGGGTAAGCCCGTTCGCCGGCGCGAGTTTGACCAACGGATCCCTCTCATGTGCGGCGAGCAACGTCTTTGCCCATGAGACTTCACGAGCACCTGAGCCGACGTCCAAACACGTAGCGACGAGGGCCCGAACCATGTGCCAGCAAAACGCATCAGCCGTGATCGTAGCTTCGTAGAGCTCCGGTTCCTCCGCCGTGGAGACATCCGCCCACCTGAAAGAGTGAATGTCGCGGATCGTGGTGGCGTGAGGCCGGGGCTTACAGAACGCCGCATAGTCATTCAGCCCGACCAAGGCTGTCGCCGTCTCCTGCACGGCGTGAAGGTCAATCTTCTTGGTCCACGCCGCGGTGTCCGTGCGCCTGAGCGGGTTCGGACCAGCAGTATTGGTGGTCACCCGGTAGCGGTAGGTGCGCGTCAGCGCAGAGAACCGGGCATCGAAATCTCGTGGTGCCTCGGTGACGGCGGTGACCCGAAGATCCGGTTCTAGCAGCCGGGCGAGGCGGCGGGTGAGCTTCTCCGGCTCCCCGTCGATCGACCGCCGGTCGAGCGCGTGTTTGGGCACATCCGCGTGCGCGACTTGGCCTGTAGCATGCACCCCGGCGTCCGTGCGCCCCGCAACGGTGAGCTCCACAGGATGACGCAAGATGAGGCTGAGCGCATCCTCCAGTTCCCCCTGCACCGTCCGTACTGGGGTCTCCTCCCCCGGGGCAGCCGCCTGGCGGGCCCAGCCGTGGAACCGAGTGCCGTCATACGCGATGTCGAGGCGGAGGCGGACAATGCCCGCTTGCTCTTCATCTAAACCAGGGTTGGATGCTTGATGTTTCATCGGGGCTTACCGTACCAATCAGCGGCCTAACCCCGATATGACAACACCGCCCGAAAGCGAACCTTCGGGCGGTGCGATGTATATGCGAGGAGCTCGTCCTGCGCTCGGGTTTCATACTACATCTTGGGGGATGCAATCTATCTGCTAGAAGCTCTTCTGGAACGGCGATTTCGAACTTACCTCAATGCGGCGCAGCGGGTGGGGGGCGCGGGGGTTCCAGAACTACGGCTTGGGACTAGAAGAGCGCTACTCAAATAAACCTTAAAAAAGAAAACCGCCCGTCGAGAAGGCGTCTCCTCAACAGGCGGTTTTCACGAACGGGCCTATAGCCCTACATGACGGGCTTACTTGTCGCCCTCAGCCTCAGCTTCTTCCTCGACGACCTCGGTCGCGTCAGCCTGAGTCTCAACCTCGTTAATGTTCACAACAGTCTCTTCGCTCTCCGGAGCGACGACAGTGGTCGTGTTCTCAGACTCAGCTGCGGCGGTAGCGGCAGCCTCGGTAGCCTCGTTGACCTCGGTCACCTCAGCCTCAGCCGGTGCGGCTGCATCCTGGCCAGCGGCTGCTTCCTGGGCAGCCTTCTCGCGGGACGCTGCTGCGCGGGTAGCGCGGGTCGCCTCAGCAGAGACAGTCTCCTCGAGAACGAGGGAGATCTGGGACATTGGGGCGTTGTCGCCCTTGCGGTTCTCCAGCTTGATGGTGCGAGTGTAACCACCGGGGCGGTTCTCGAACCTCGGAGCAAGCTCGTTGAACAGGTACGTAACGACGTCCTTGTTCGGGATCTCGGCAGCCACGGCGCGACGGTCGTTGACCGTGCCGGACTTTGCCTTGGTGATCAGCTTCTCCGCGTACGGGCGCAGAACCTTCGCCTTAGCGTCGGTGGTGGTGATGGCGCCGTGCTCGAACAGCTGGCTAGCCAGGTTGGCCAGAATGTGCTTCTGGTGCCCAGCCGAGCCGCCGAGACGCGGGCCCTTCTTCGGGGTAGGCATTGTTGTACTCCTCGTGGATTAAAAAGTGTGTGCGCGTGCGGCGCTCAGTTCTTTACTCAGCGTCGTCCAAGCCGCCGTCAACGTAATCGCCGGTTTCCGCGTCGTAGCCCTCAATCTGGGTCGGATCGAAGTCTTCCGGAGCATCCTTGAGCGTCAGGCCCAGGGAAGCCAGCTTGATCTTGACCTCGTTGATGGACTTCTGGCCGAAGTTACGGATATCCAGCAGGTCGGACTCGGTGCATTCAGCGAGCTCACCGACAGTGTGGATCTCCTGGCGCTTCAGGCAGTTGTAGGAGCGGACAGAGAAGTTCAGGTCTTCGATCGGCATGTTGTATGCAGCGATGTACTCGGTCTCCTGCGGAGACGGGCCGATCTCGATGCCCTCGGCGGCAGTGTTCAGCTCGCGTGCGAGACCGAACAACTCGACCAGGGTGGAGCCAGCGGACGCCAGGGCGTCGCGGGCGCTCATGGAGTTCTTGGTCTCCACGTCGATGATCAGCTTGTCAAAGTCAGTGCGCTGCTCAACACGGGTTGCCTCAACCTTGTAGGACACCTTCAGCACAGGCGAGTAGATCTGGTCGACCGGGATACGGCCGATCTCGCCGCCGGAGTTGGTCATAGCCGGGACGTAACCGCGGCCACGCTCGACAACGAGCTCCATGTCCAGGCGTGCGCTCTCGTTCAGAGAAGCGATGTGCAGGTCCGGGTTGTGCACGGTGACGTCGGCAGGCAGATCAATATCTGCGGCAGTGACGTCGGTCGGGCCCTGTGCGGACAGGTACATGACCACCGGTTCATCGGAATCGGAGGACAGCACCAGGTTCTTGATGTTGAGGATGATCTCAGAGACGTTCTCTTTGACGCCGTTGATCGTGGTGAACTCGTGGAGCACACCCTCGATCTTGATGGACGTCACTGCAGCGCCCGGGATGGACGACAGCAGCGTACGGCGCAGAGAGTTACCGAGGGTGTAGCCGAAACCGGGCTCGAGCGGTTCGATGACGAACTTCGAACGGTTGGTGTCGATGTATTCCTCGGTGAGTTGAGGACGCTGTGAGATGAGCATGAACTTCTCCTTTTTCGGCGACCGCTATATGACGCCGGTAGGGGGTTACTTCGAGTAAAGCTCGACGATGAGCTGCTCTTGCAGCGGAACGTCAATCTGAGCGCGCTCGGGCAGCTGGTGCACGAGGATGCGCAGGGTCTCCGGAACGACCTGCAGCCAGGCCGGGACAACGGAGTCGACCAGGTTGTCCTGGGCGTCTTCGAACCAGAGCATGTTACGGGACTTTTCGCGGACGTCGATGATGTCGTACTGGGTCACCTGGTAGGACGGCACATTGGTCTTCACACCGTTGACGGTGAAGTGGCCGTGGGAAACCAGCTGACGTGCCTGGCGGCGGGTGCGCGCCAGACCAGCACGGTACACAACGTTGTCCAGACGGGATTCCAGGAGCACCAGCAGGTTGTCGCCGGTCTTGCCCGGGAGGCGGTTAGCCTCCTCGTAGTAGCGGCGGAATTGCTTCTCCATGACACCGTAGGTGAAGCGTGCCTTCTGCTTCTCCTGCAGCTGGAGCAGGTACTCGGACTCCTTGATGCGGGCGCGGCCAGCCTGCCCCGGAGGGTAGGGGCGACGCTCGAAGGACATGTCGCCGCCGACGAGGTCGACGCGGAGGCGACGGGACTTACGGGTAGCAGGGCCGGTGTAACGAGCCATGTGTAGTTACCTCTTTTCCTTTCAGCCTGTTAAACGCGACGACGCTTCGGCGGACGGCAGCCGTTGAACGGCTGCGGCGTCACGTCGGAGATCGAGGACACCTCCAGGCCGGCGGCCTGGATGGAACGGATTGCGGTCTCGCGGCCGGAGCCCGGGCCCTTGACGAAAACGTCGACCTTCTTCATGCCGTGGTCCATTGCCTTGCGGGCCGCGGACTCTGCGGCCATCTGTGCGGCGAACGGCGTGGACTTACGGGAGCCCTTGAAACCGACGTGGCCGGAGGAGGCCCAGGAGATGACAGCACCGTTCGGGTCCGTGATGGACACGATGGTGTTGTTGAAGGTGGACTTGATGTACGCGTGGCCTGCGGCCACATTCTTCTTGGCTACGCGGCGACCAGAGCGACGCGTAGTGGAACGAGTCTTCGGAGGCATGTATTACTTCTTCTTTCCTGCGATGGTCTTCTTCGGTCCCTTGCGGGTACGCGCGTTGGTCTTGGTGCGCTGGCCACGGACGGGAAGTCCACGGCGGTGGCGCAGGCCCTGGTAGGAGCCAATCTCAATCTTGCGGCGGATGTCAGCCTGAACTTCGCGGCGGAGGTCACCCTCAACCTTCCACGAGTTCTCAATGACATCACGAAGAGCTGCGACCTGATCGTCGGTCAGGTTGTCGGTGCGCAGGTCGGGAGAAATGCCGGTCTTTTCGAGCAGTTCCTTGGAACGGGCAGGCCCGATTCCGTAAATGTAGGTCAGTGCGACCTCCATGCGCTTGTTGCGCGGAAGGTCCACACCAGCGAGACGTGCCATGTTGGACGTGCCTTTCAGGTTGTTTCGGTGGTTTTCTCCCTATTCGTCCACGTCAGTCGACGCTTGGGTCCGGTCCGGCCGGACACTTGGGTCGTGGTTCACGCGGCTCCAGCCACCGCAGCCGGAGGTGAGAAAACATGCCCACCTTGGGGCATGCCGTGAATAAGGAGGCTTCTCGTTTTACTTGTAGCGGTAGGTGATGCGCCCGCGTTCCAGGTCGTAGGGAGACAGCTCCACAACGACACGGTCCTCGGGGAGGATGCGGATGTAGTGCTGGCGCATCTTGCCGCTGATGTGGGCGAGAACTTCGTGCCCGTTGTCCAGTTCGACACGGAACATTGCGTTCTTCAAGGGCTCGATAATGCGGCCCTCGACCTCGATTGCGCCTTCTTTAGCCATACACTCCGCTTTCCTGGTGACAGTGAAAATATGCTGGTCACCTGACGTTTCGACCATTACTACATAGTGCGGTGGCAATCATGCCCCACACCATCGCACAACTTTAGCCTTCTACCTGCATAAAAGCAAAATCCCCAACCGTATGGTTGGGGAGCAAGCTCGTGGGTGCGGGTACTCGTTTAGAAAACGTGGACCTGGTCACCGATCTGCAGGGAGTTGAAGTATTGCTCCGCGTCCTGGCGGTACATACGGACACAACCATGGGACTTGATGGACGGGTCGCCCTGGTGGAACGCGATGCCGTTGAAAGTGAAGTAGGTAGCAAACGGCATCGGGGCGTTGTTGAACTCCCAAGAGATTTCGTCCTTGACCTTGCGGTTGACGTAGAAGAATCCCTTCGGAGTCTCATGGCCCGGCTTGCCGGAGCCCATGCGGACCGGACCGTAGCTGACCTTGCCGCCGCGCTGCAGCCACGTGCGCTGGTTCTTCAAGTCAACGCACGCGCGTGCCGACGGCGCACACCCACCCGGCTGCGGAGCCGGGGCCGGGCGCGGCGCCGGAGCCGGCTTCGGTGCGGGAGCCGGGGCAGGTTTTGGCTTCGGGGTCTTCTCGGCGATCAGCCCCGGGGCGATGGCATCGACGAGGCGGTCAATGCCGTCGTGAAGCTTCTTTTCCTGTGCCCTGTTGCCACCGGAGACTGTGGTGGCCGCGCTACGCAACGCATTGCGAGTGTCCCACACCGCGTTGCGGGCATCACGGTTGATCTGCATGGCTGCTGCCTGGAGAGCCGTTTCCGCATTCTGCAGGAACGGAGAGCTGGATACGTTGACCTGCGGGAGGGCGGGCTGAGCCTGCGCCGGAACGGGAGCCGCGACAAGAGCAGCTGCTACGCCGACGCCGGCCACAAGGGCCCGCACGGAACGGAAGGATGGTTTCTGCATGCGGAAAGTATAACCCGAAACTATTAGCTACGTGAAGTGCAACGGAGAGATACTTGTCCGCGAGCCGCAGAAAGGCTGTGATTAAGCTTGTCGCCTACCACGAAATCTGGAAGATCGGCTTGCCACCACGCTCTTCAGGCGTGAGCGGGCGTTCCGGCTCGGGTGGAACTGGCGTGGGGTTCTCCTCGGCCGGCTCCCCGATCAAGCCCGGGTGGATGAATTCAACAATGTTGTCGATCGCCCCGTGCAGCAGCCCCTCTACTGCAGGGTTGCCGGAGGCAATGGCGGAAGCCTGATCACGCGCAAACTCTCGAGCAGCCCCCAAGATTTCAACGGCATCGAGGTTGCTGGAAGAGCCTTCGCGGCCGATCGATGCGCTTATCTGGGCTCCAGAGCTCTGAGCTGACGCGGCATCCGCCTCGGCAACGGCGGGTGCCGCAGACACGGCTGCGGCAGTACTGACAGCAATGACGAAAGTGCGATGTTTACGGGAAGAAGTGAACATGCTAAAAGCTTAACGCCTAGACATACTAAACGCATACATAAACGCGAAATTGTATTCACGTTGAATAACTTTGCTGGTTTTACCCTGTCCGCGGCGTCAAAATTCGCGGTCCGTTTTCAGTCGCAGCGACAGTGTGCTCCCAGTGAGCAGCCGGTGAGCCATCAGCGGTAACGACCGTCCAGCCATCCTCCAGGACGACCGAATCGGTCCCACCCCCCAGAATGAGCATCGGTTCAATCGCCAGGACCGACCCTGACTGAATCAGCGGGCCGCGGCCAGGCCGACCCTCATTTTCCAGGTACGGGTCTTCGTGCATCGCGCGGCCAATACCGTGGCCACCGTAACCGGCGAGAATTCCCAATTCAACACCGAATTCCTGTTCAGCACGACGGGTGGCTTGCTCGAGCGCGTGGGAGACGTCGGTAAGCCTGTTACCCGGCACCATCGCCTGCAGGCCTTCTTCAAGTACCTGCTCGGTTGCGCGATTGAGCTTATCGACGTCCGCAGACAGCTCCCCCACCCCGAAGCTCCACGCCGAGTCACCGACCCAGCCGTCGAATGTCGCGCCGCAGTCAATGGATACGAGATCACCTTCAGCCAGAACGATGTTCTTCCCCGGGATGCCGTGGACGACGACATCGTTCACGGACGCGCAGATCGATCCAGGAAAACCGTTGTATCCCTTGAACGTCGGAATGGCACCGTGGTCGCGGATGACCTGCTCCGCCACAGTGTCTAGATCCAGCGTGGTAGAGCCTGCGACTGCCGCCTTGCGCACTTCTTGCAGCGCGATGCCGACGATCTTGCCGGCCTCCTCCATCGCATCGAGCTCACCCGGCGTTTTCGCCGGGATCGCCCGCTTCCGGCCGAACAGCATTTACTGGCCCAGACGCTCCATAGTGCGGGCGTTGACCTCTTCGACCTCACCGTCCGCATCAATGTTGATCAAGGCGTCACCGTAGTGATCGATCAGCGGGGAGGTCTCATCGCGGTAGACCTGCAGACGGGTGCGAATGGTCTCCTCGTTGTCATCGGCGCGCCCGCGGGCGAGCATGCGCTCAACGACAACATCCTCGTCCACCTGGTAATTGATCACACCGTCGAGCTGTTGGCCCTGACGGTCAAGTAGCTCAGCGAGGATCTCGGCTTGCTCGACGGTGCGAGGAAAGCCGTCGAGAAGCCAGCCGTTGTCCGCGTCCTGCTCGGCCAAACGTTCTTCGACCATGCGCGCGGTGACCTCAGTGGGCACCAGCTTGCCCGCGTCGATGTACTCCTTCGCCTCCACGCCAAGCGGAGTGCCTTCGCCGATGTTCGCGCGGAACAGATCGCCCGTGGAGATGTGGGGGATGTTCAGCTTCTCGGAGAGAATTGCTGCTTGGGTACCTTTGCCGGCACCGGGAGGGCCAAGGAGAACGAGACGCATTATTTCAACAGTCCTTCGTAGTTGGATTGCAGTAGCTGGGATTCAATTTGCTTCACCGTGGTCAGTGCCACGGACACCATAATCAGGATAGCCGTACCACCGAACGCGGACATGCCCATGTTGCCACTACCGCCGACACCCAGATCCAAAGCGATGTTCGGAAGAATGGCGATCAGGCCGAGGTAGATGGCACCAACGAAGAGCAGACGATTCATCACAAATGCCAGGTACTCCGCAGTCGGGCGGCCCGGACGAATGCCCGGGATGAAGCCGCCGTACTTCTTCATGTTGTCGGCCTGCTCGTTCGGGTCGTACTGGATAGACACGTAGAAGTAGGCGAAAAAGATGATCAGGGTGAAGTAGATCAGGATGTACTGCCAGGATCCCGGGTTCTGCAACCACGCCATAACGTTGGACATCCACCAGTTGTCCGGCGGAACCGGCTTGTCGGAGTTGACAATCTGGGTGATCAAAACCGGGACATACATCAGCGAGGAGGCGAAGATCACCGGGATCACACCGGCCTGGTTGACCTTCAGCGGCAGGTAGGTGGAGGTACCACCGTACTGGCGGCGGCCCACCATGCGCTTTGCGTACTGCACCGGAATGCGGCGCTGGCCCTGCTCGATGAACACGATGCCGACCACGAGAAGAATCACAGCCGCGACGACCACTGCGAACACGACCGGTCCGGACTGGCTGTAGATGGACGCACCGTCCGTGGGAAGGCGGGTGGCGATACCGGCGAAGATAAGCAGGGACATACCGTTACCCACACCCTTTTCAGTGATGATCTCGCCGAGCCACATGATCAGGATCGCACCGGAGGTCATCACAATGACCATCATGATCAGCGTCCAAATGGTGCGATCCTCCACCAGCACCGGAACGCCGCTACCCAAGAGCTGCTCACGGTCCGCCAGTGCCACGATGCCGGCAGACTGCAACAGTGCGAGCGCCACCGTGAGGTAACGCGTGTACTGCGTCATCTTGGTCTGGCCGGCCTGGCCTTCCTTCTTCAGCTCCTCGAAGCGCGGAATGACCACTGTCAGCAGCTGGGTGATGATCGACGCCGTAATGTACGGCATAATGCCGATGGCGAAGATGGATAGCTGCAGCAGCGCGCCCCCCGAGAACAAGCTGATCACGGAGAAGATGTTCGACTCTCCGCTCTCCGTCAGAGCGGAGAGACGCTCCGCGATGATCGCGTAGTCGACTCCCGGGGTGGGGATCTGCGCACCTATGCGGTACAGAACAATCAGCGCAATGGTGATCAGGATCTTCTTGCGTAGATCGGCGTCCTTGAACGCTTGAACAATGGCTGACACGTGGCCTCCTGGCTCCTCTGGCCGTGGCAGCAGCAGAGAAGATTGCGGACAGTTACGTACGGTTCGCACCCGGCACACACACCGGGGCATATTTGACTCGTCCACCCTAGCAGGTGCGCCGGGCAAACCATGAAACGGCAACTAGTACAAGGCCTTTTCTGTGGGCTTCTCACCGCGACCGTGGCACTCCCCTGCCTGCGAACCATGCGATAAGACCCCGGCGCCACAATGATCCCGCGGCATGAAAAATCCCCACGACGGCGGAAATGAATCCGTCATCGCGGGGATGGACGTGGAGCTTTTGAGGGTTTAGTTCTCCTCGTCAGCCTCGTCTGCTGCCGGCCTTGTCATGGAGGCCGTGCCCGTCAACGGGTCAGACTCCTTGACGCCCTGAGCGTCAGCGGCATCAGCCGCGGCGTCGGTCTGGACAGCCGTGGCGCGGGACACTGCCTCGGTGGTGGTGCCACCAGCGGCAGTGATCTTCTCCGACGCGGACTTGGAGAACTTCTCGGCGGTGATGTTCAGCTTGACGCTGATCTCACCGTCACCGAGCACCTTCACCGGCTGGTTCTTGCGAACCAGGCCAGCGTCAGCAATGTCAGCGGTGGTGATGGTGCCGCCCTCCGGGAAGGCCTTTGCCAGGTCGGAAACGTTGACAACCTGGTAGATGACCTTGTTCGGGTTCTTGAAGCCCTTCAGCTTCGGCAGGCGCATGTGAAGCGGCATCTGGCCACCTTCGAATGCTGCCGACACCTGCTTGCGGGCCTTGGTGCCCTTGGTACCGCGGCCAGCGGTCTTGCCCTTGGACGCCTCACCGCGGCCGACACGGGTCTTCGCCTTGTTTGCACCCTCAGCCGGGCGCAGATCATGGAGCTTGATTACTTCAGCCATGTTTACTCCCCTGCTACTTCTTCGACGGTGACCAGGTGGCGCACCTTGAGGATCATGCCGCGAGTAGCGTCATTGTCCTTCTTGACCACGGAGTGGCCAATCTTGCGCAGACCCAGAGCCTCAATGTTCTTGCGGGTCGTCGGCTTCTCACCGACGAGACCGTGGTTCAAAGTGATCTTCAGTGCCATGGTGGGTTACGCCTCCTGTCCTGCGCGTGCACGCAGCATACGGGCCGGGGCGACCTCCTCGATGGACTTGCCGCGGCGTGCGGCAACTTCCTCGGGGCGGACGAGTTCCTTCAGGCCTGCAACGGTGGCCTGGACCACGTTGAGGGCGTTGTCGGAACCGAGGGACTTGGCCAAGATGTCCTGGACACCAGCGCACTCGAGCACCGGGCGGGCAGCGCCGCCGGCGATGACACCGGTACCGGGAGCTGCCGGGCGGAGCATGACGATGCCCGCTGCGGCCTCGCCCTGGACCGGGTGAGGGATGGTGCCGCCGATCATCGGGACGCGGAAGAAGTTCTTGCGAGCCTCTTCAGCACCCTTCTGAATTGCGGCCGGAACTTCCTTGGCCTTGCCGTAGCCGACACCGACCATGCCCTGGCCGTCGCCGACGACCACGAGTGCGGTGAAGGACATGTTGCGGCCACCCTTGACGGTCTTGGCCACACGGTTGATGGTCACGACGCGCTCGATGTACTTGTCGCGCTCGTCGTCGCGGCCACCGCGATCGTTGCGGCGGTCGTCACGGCGGCCGCGGCCACCGCGGTCGCCTCGGTCATTACGGTCACCGCGGCCGTTACGGTCGCCGCGACCGCGGTTGTCGTTGTTGTCCGTTGCAGCGTTGTCTGCTGCAGCGTTCTGGTTCTGGTCCTCGGCGGATGCTCCGCCTTCACGCTGTTCACGCTCGGCCATTACGCGATCCTTCCGTTGATGTTTGCGAACTTTGCTGCGGTGATCATTAGAACTTCAAACCACCTTCGCGGGCTGCGTCTGCAAGCGCTGCGACGCGGCCGTGGTACTTGTAACCGGCGCGGTCGAAAACGACCTCGTCGATGCCAGCTGCCTTGGCACGCTCGGCGATCAGCTCGCCGACCTTCGCTGCCTTGGCCTTCTTGTCGCCCTCAACGCCGCGCACGTCCTCTTCCATGGAGGAAGCGGAGACCAGGGTGTGGCCTGCCAGGTCGTCGATGACCTGGACGTGCATGTGGCGGGAGCTGCGGTGCACGACGAGACGCGGGGTCTCCGGGGTGCCACGCAGGGTCTTGCGGATGCGGTTGTGGCGGCGGACGCGTGCTTCGCGGCGGCGGGTAGCAATGTCCCGGCCGACCGGGGTGCGCTTCTGAGTGTTTGCTTCAGTGCTCATTGTTTACTTACCCGTCTTTCCGACCTTGCGGCGAATCTGCTCACCCTCGTAGCGGATGCCCTTACCCTTGTACGGGTCATCCTTACGGAGGCGGCGGATGTTCGCGGCAATCTGGCCAACCTGCTGCTTGTTGATGCCTTCGATGGAGAACTTGGTGTTGCCGTCGACAGCGAAGGTGACGCCTTCCGGTGCCTGAATCAGAATCGGGTGCGAGTAGCCGAGGGAGAACTCAAGGTCCTTGCCCTTCTGCTGCACGCGGTAACCGACGCCGAAGATCTCCATGTTGATCTTGTAGCCCTCGGTCACGCCGACAACGCAGTTGTTGATCAGCGAGCGGGACAGACCGTGGAGGGAGCGGTTGGTGCGGTGGTCGTCCGGACGGGAGACCACGATCTGGTTGTCTTCAACAGCAGCGGTGATCGGCTCCGGAACGTCCACGGACAGGGTGCCCTTCGGGCCCTTGACCTCGACGTGCTGGCCGTCGATCTTGGTTTCGACGCCGCTGGGGATAGCGATGGGTGCGTTACCTACACGAGACATGTTTTAACAAACCTCCCTTACCAGACGTAGGCGAGGACTTCCCCACCTACACCCTTCTCCTGGGCCTGGCGGTCCGTCAGCAGACCCTGGGACGTGGAGATGATGGCCACGCCCAGGCCGCCGAGAACCTGCGGCAGGTCGCCGGACTTCGCGTAGACGCGCAGACCAGGCTTGGACACACGGCGCAGGCCAGCGATGGAAGACTCGCGGGACGGGCCGTACTTCAGGTCGAGGGACAGGGTCTTGCCGACCTTTTCTTCCTCAACCGTGTAGTCAGCGATGTAGCCCTCCTGCTTGAGGATCTCCGCGATGTTGACCTTCAACTTCGAGGAGGGCATGGACACGGTCTCGTGGTGCGCGTTGTTAGCGTTGCGCACGCGAGACAGCATGTCCGCAATAGGATCTGTCATGGTCATGGTTGACCGTTTACCTTTCTCGTTGCGGTTCCCGTGACCCACCTGCGTTATCCGCGTGTTTTGTCGGGGGCTACTACAGCTACTTGGGGGCGCTCCTTGCCGCTTAGTAACGGAAGGTGCTCGCCGCCACCCTTCATACGGTCCGCATTATGGCGGGGGGCCTGCAACAATGTCGGATTGTCACGTTCAAAAAACGGCTCTGAGGCGCATTCGTGCGTCGCGCTCAGGTCCGTCGGTCAACCATACAGGTCAGCGCCTGAAAAGCACAAATCGCTTATTCGATGAGGATGGGCTGGCCCGCTACGCCGAGGAGTACCGCGGCCTTCTTTCTCGGGGCATCAAGCCGTTGGTCACTCTCCACCACTTCGGCCAGCCACTGTGGCCTGCATTATCGGAGCAGTCCTGGCGCTCACCATTCGCTCCTCCCGCTAACCGGCCGCGGCCGTGATGAGTTAGCTTTCCCACACAGCACGCCGGAGCTGGGAAGACTAGGCTCGGAAATATGACCGAGCCATCCGAGACACCTAGGAAGCAACTCAGGGGCGACGCGATGCGCTCGCTGCTGCCCATGGTGAAATACACCTCGCAAAATGTGCCGGAAGACTACCGCCACCTCGTCTCATTGCGTGCCTCGGTCTTGAATGATTGCCGCGCGTGCATCGCCACCCACCGCCGCGACGCACGCAAAGACGGCTGGTCCGAGGAGGGCATCCTCAAAGCAGAGCGGTGGACCAACAACAGCGATGCGTTCAGTGAGGACGAGCAACTGGTCCTTTCGCTTACCGACGCGATAACCCACATCGACGGCGACGAATCGGTTCCGGATGACCTGTGGGATGCTGCCGTCGAAAAGCTCGGCGAAGAAGAGACACTAAACCTGCTGGTCAGCATTGTGGCCATCAACTCTTTCAACCGAGTCAGCATCGCTACCCGCACAGATCCGAAACGGATCGAAGGAACCACTGAGTTTGACCTGTCCCGTGACTAACCACCCCGAAGGAGCACCCATGACCCACCCGCACGAAAACCGCGAGATCACCAACAGCCCGACTGCCGGAAACAAAGTCGTCCTCATCGGCGCCGGTGACGTCGGCATCGCCTACGCATACGCGCTGGTCAACCAGGGCCTGTGCGACCACCTGGCCATTATCGACCTCAACGAGGAAAAGACGTGGGGCCACGTCCAGGACCTCAACCACGCCGTTCCGTGGTCCGGACACAACACCCGCGTGACCGTGGGCACCTACGAGGACTGCCGCGACGCTGCGCTCGTGGTCAACTGCGCCGGTGTCGCTCAGCGCGACGGTGAAACCCGCCTCGACCTTGTGGCACGCAACCTGAAGATTTTCGAATCCATCGTCGGCGAGGTCATGGAGCATGGCTTCAACGGCATCTTCCTCGTGGCTACCAACCCTGTCGATGTTCTGGCCTACGCCACCTGGAAGTTCTCCGGCCTGCCGTCGCGCCAGGTGATCGGCTCCGGCACCATCCTGGACACCGCCCGTTACCGTCACTCTCTCGGCGAGTACTTCGGGATTTCCTCCAACTCCGTCCACGCCTACGTCATCGGCGAGCACGGCGACACCGAACTGCCCGTCATCTCCGCTGGCTCCGCGGCAGGTGTCTCCCTGCGCGAGCGCCTGCGCCGCCTGGCTGAGGAAGACGACAACGCCTCCAACGAGATGGACACCATCTTCGAGGAGACTCGCGACGCCGCCTACAACATCATCCGCGCCAAGGGTTCCACCAGCTTCGGTATCGGTGGCGGCCTCGCCCGCATCACCAAGGCGGTCTTCCACAACGAGGACGTAGTTCTGCCGGTCAGCGCCCTGCTCGAAGGTGAGTACGGTGAGAACGACATCTACATTGGCACCCCCGCCGTGATCAACCGCACCGGCATCCGCGATGTTGTCGAACTGCATCTCGACGAGACCGAAACGCAGCAGTTCCAGCACTCCGCTAACACTCTGCGCGACGTCATGAACAGCTCCGGGCTGACCTCGTAAGCGTTTTCCCCGCATGAGCGAACCCGCACGCACCTTCGATGTGGTCGTTGAGCTGTTCAGCTATGTTTTGGCAACCTCCACATCGAAGAGGACGCGGAGCTGGATTTTTCCCGCTATCCAACGGTGGGATTCTGCCCCGGATCAATCTGCATTGGTGGGCCGTCCCCCGAAGACAGTGAAACGATCAAAGCCACCTTCACCATCGCTGACAGCTATAGCGAATGGGATGATGCCTTTGCCACTCACACCATCCACGTCGACGAAGAGGGCATCACGATTGTCGATGCGGTGGAAACGTCCATCGATGGGCCCCAAGACCACGTGGATTACAGCTACCGTCTGCCCTGGACAGGCTGGACACCGCTGCAGTTTCGCGCCCCGGACGGGTTCTACACCTACGAAGAGAACCTTAAAACACCGCGTTCACTTGAGGTCCTCGTCACTCCTGCGCCGGACCACAAGCCTTCCGTTCTGAAGCTATAAGCGGGCGACAGCCAAGCCGAAACGAGACGAGACATAGGAAACACAGACCTGATCATCCACAAGCCCAACGCGCCCCTGGCCATGCCTAACCAAGAGATGATCGGGGCTGTTGTGGCCGCGTCCGACGGGCCACTTGTCGCAAACAAACAATTGGAAAAGCTGCGCGATCAAGTCCTGGAGCAGAACCGTGACCTGATTGACCACGGACGCCTCTACCCAGATGGCACCGGACTTCGAGGCGACCGCTGCCTCGTTGTGGACGTGCACGACGTGGTGGTCAGCTTGGTGGCCCACCGCCTGTCACAGATCGCCGCGGACATGGGGTTGGTCGTCGTCTTCGAGTTAGGCGACCTTGTGTTGGCCTACGGCGACGACACTCCAGACATGTTCATCCGCACATACAACTGGGACATTGCCTGGGCTTCTCCTCGCGCATTGTCTCAGTGGTTGACCAGCGTGACCAATGAAATGATCTACTTCCACGACCATGGGCGCGAGGACGTGGACTTCCTCATCGTCGGAGAAACGCATGACGGCGATCAGTACATCCAGACCATGTACCAGCCCGCCGAGGGGGGCGTACCTAGTGGAAGTCCGCGACGGTGGCCCCGACGCCCACTACCGGGCAATGATCGCCAGCTACGACGAGACCCTTGCAGCCTTCGAGACGTGGATGGCCACGCGCGAACGCCTACCGCAGGTTGACTGGACACTTATCGACATGTAGCCAGAAGCATCGTGCTCACGCGTCTGTGTGGCGAACTTCCTTGCCGTCGGGCGGGATCGGTGACCTGCTGACCCCCGCCAAGGTCAGACTCCCCCACCCCGGAGTTGCGCGCTCGGCCCGTTGCGGAGCGGTCCGATCGTGGGGATGGCCAAGATGAGGAAAAGCAATAACCACGCCCCGAGCATGCCAAGCGACATCATCTTAAACGGCCACTCGACAACCGGTGGTCCATTGAGAGCAGTCGCGGTTGCGAAGGCACAGACCACGCCACCCACAACCACTGGGACAGCTGCGACCAATGTCGCTGCAAGCGACATCGCGAAACTCTCCGCCCCGATCAGCGCGATCACCTGCCGCGGAGACATTCCGGCAGATTGTAGGAGAGCAACTTCATGACCGCGTCCGCGCGCGGACAGTGCGACAACGGCGGCGCTGGTAGCGAACATCGACACAATCACAACGGCGATAATGATCCAAGTATCGGTCATGTTGGTTTCCACCCCCGGTTCGAGAATCTGGACGACTGCTCCAACCGAACCCAATGCGCACAACAGCAGCCCGACGCCGCCAAGACCTGCAGCCAACGGCGCGATTGTGGTCACGTTCATGCGCGACCGTGCTGCTGCTGCACGGGTACCCAGTGCCGAAACGACCAGGTCAGTAACATCAAAAACTTTGTGCAGAACTCGAAAGAGGAATCCCACTATCTCTGGGCACATCAGGTAAACGCCGATCAAGGCGCTGGCACCTGCGTTGAAGGCGAGGTTGATGATTGGGGCTAGCCCCGCAGAAGCGAGCTGCTGGTCCAGTTTCGAGGCCGCGACGAGCGCTACAGCAATCAGGAGAAAGAACGAACCGCTGACGATCCGCAGCACCGACGATGTGGATTTGTGGTCCGGTTGCTGGACCGTACGCAATGCGACACCGGGTTGGATGCGGGATGCCCGGTACGCAGGCACCACACCACCCACGATGGCCGTAGCGACACCGATGATAACGACCACGAGCGGAGCCCACAGCGCGACAGTGAACCGCGGCATGTCTACGGCTGGGGACACCGCGCCATCGAATGCAGGGAGCACCCAGAAACCTAAAAATGTTGAGGCGATCGCCCCCATCATGGCTCCGCAGAAACTCACGATCAGCAAAATGTACAGCGTGGACAGAAACACTGCGCGCGGTGATGCCCCAAGCAAAAGCCACAGCGCGTGGGTATGCCGGGAAGCGTGAACGCTTGCTTTCCCCACAACTGTCAGAGCGACCCACGACACCAACGCGATCACGACGTAAATGGTGATGGAAAGGATTTGATACTCGGCTAGTGGGGCGCCTGCGGCAGCCACCGCGTCACGGAACTGCGGAGTCATGGTCCAGGCGTACTGGTGCACGCACAGCCCAATCATCGTGGAGATCACGCCGACCACGGCCATGGCTGGCGTCCATTCACGCCATCCGTCGGCGAACATCTTCAGAACATAGCGCTGCATCTGATTACTCTCCGAGGCTCGAGATGATAGCCAGTAGCTCCTGGCTGGTCGTTCTCCCAACTGCCCCAGCCACCTGACCGTCGTGCATGACAATGACGTTGTCTGCCATTGCCGCAGCCTCCAGATCGTGGGTGACCATGACGATCATCTGTCCCTCGTCCGCCATGCGTCGGAGGGTGTTCAGCACGATTCCAGTGCTCTGCGAATCCAACGCGCCTGTCGGCTCATCCGCGAACACGATGTCTGGCCGTCGCGCTAGCGCCCGGCACAGCGCGGTCCTTTGTTGCTCGCCGCCGGACAATGTCCGGGCCGGCGCGTCGCGCCGCGCGCCTAGATGGAATGCCTCTATCAAGCCGTTGACTACGCGGCGGGGAACGTTCTCCCGGTTCAGGCGAAAAGGAAGCGTGATGTTCTCTTCAACGGAGAGAAAGGGAACGAGATTGTACTGCTGGAAGACGAACCCGATGCTCGTACGCAGCATCCGGGCCCGGTCGCTCGCGGACTGGCGGTAAATGTCCTGCCCGTTAATACTGACAAAGCCTGACGATGGTTCGTCGAGACCACTCAAACACATGAGCAACGACGATTTTCCGGATCCAGAGTGCCCAACTATCGCGGTGAGGCCGCCACCGTGCAGTTCAAGATTGCATCCGCGCAGTATTTCAGTAGTTGTCGGCCCCGATTGAACATCTCGTCGAACGTCGCTGGCGGTGAGTGTCGCGGTCATCAAAGTCTCCCTGGCAAGTACACATCTGTCGTGCGGGGCACATCCCCTATCAAGAGTCCACCGGTGTTCTCATCGAACCGGCATACAGACTCAGCCATTCTTACTCAAACGTGCCCTGCCCGGTAGTGATCGGGTTGAGATCTTTCTCCACATTCGATGTGAGTTCCGTGCACGCCGGGCATGACGCGGGAGAGCACAGCTTGCCCCACTTTGCTCGCACAGGCACCGTGGAAGCACGTGTTAGCGCACGGCAAGCAGGTGCATCAGCGTCGACTGGGAATCGTTGAAGTTGTCGTCAGTGACGACCACCATCGAGCGGCCACCGTTCGCAGCCGCGTTCTTCGGCCCCCAGGCGAGGCCCTCGACGTTGTCGGGGTGGGGCTTTTGCTTGTCAAAGTCGAAAACGAGGGTCTTGGACGCGGTCTTCTCCAAGCCGGTGAGTGCTTCGGTGCCCAGCACATCATCCGCGCCCTCAAGGTCCAGCGTGTAGATCTGCGCCATGTTCGTCTTGGTGGCTTCGTTGAATCCGCGCTCGAGCATGAGCAGGTTGCCGTTGTCGTCGGCAAGCAAAGACGTCACCCCGCGGCCCGGGCTCACACGAACTGCGTGCTCTTTGACGGCTTTACCGGAGTTCAGATCGTACACCGTGATGCGGGCAAGGGAGCTGTGGGTCTCAGAGTTCTCCGGTCCATCTTGAGCGAGAGCATCCTCGTTAATGGTGATCATCGTCTTCCCATCAGCGAGAACCGCCATCGCCTCTGGACCCTTGTTGTTGTGCACACCCTTTGTTCCCTTTTCATCGGGAGCGTGGTGCGCTGGAGCGTCGATGCGCCGGACTTCCTTCCCATCCGGCGTGGACTCAATGATCTGTGGGGCGATGAACGTGCCCTTGTCGGCTGAGCCTTCGGTGGTCCACAGGTAGTTTCCGTTCGGCAGCAAGCGGATTTCCTCGGGGTCGAGGTAATCGGAATACTCGCTCCCGTCCGCCTGCGTGAACCTGACCTCTCCGTCTTGCGTGAAGGTCTTTCCACCATCAGTCGTCTTGAAGTAGTACGCGCGAATCGGACCGTGCTCCTTCTTGTCGTCCGAGATAGCAATGTAGCGGTCCTGGTCGACGAGCTCGATGCCGCTGAGCCCGCCGATTGCCTTCTCATTGTTCCCTTCGCTGAAGTCGAAGCGATTCAGGTACTCAGCGTGAGGCTTCTCATCCCCCGGTTTGCGGGAAGAACCACCGGGTGCAGACCCGCCCTTCTGCCCCGCTGCCGCATTGATGATTGCCTGCACGATGAACGCACTCAGCCCACCGAGGGCCGCAGCGATTCCGGCGACAGCGAGCAGCGCTGCCGGTATGGGTACTTTCACACCGTTGATCACGACGTCCTGCTGTGGCAGGGCGCCGATCTCCAGCGGTGCGGGTGCCGCTTCAGCGGGCTGGACAGTTGCGGTAGTTAAAGACAGGGCGGTGGCGGCTGCGATAACCGCACGGGCTGGACGACGGGACATGCGAGCGCTCCTCGGGCAGACGGCAGAGTTGGCAGAACTGGCAGAACTGGCAGAACCAGCCCCCACCCTAATTCGAGATGCCTGCCGCAGCACGGGGAGCAACTGCCCGAACGCAAAACGCCCCCGCGACCACGGTGTGAAACCGGGTAGCGGGGGGCGTCGATAAGCAGTTTACGGGCGCTGCATCTTGCCGTCCTTGTCCTTGAACGGGAAGCCGAAGTGGCGCAGCAGCGCACGGCCTTCCTCGTCGTTGACCGCGGAGGTCACCACGGTGATGTCCATACCGCGCGGACGGTCAACCTTGTCCACGTCGATCTCGTAGAACATGGTCTGCTCGGCGAGGCCGAAGGTGTAGTTGCCGTTGCCGTCGAACTGGGTGTCCGACAGGCCGCGGAAGTCACGAATACGCGGAAGAGCAACCGTCAGCAGACGGTCGAGGAACTCCCACATGCGGTCGCCGCGCAGGGTGACCTTCGCGCCGATCGGCATGCCTTCACGCAGCTTGAAGTTAGCGATGGACTTCTTCGCGCGACGCAACTGCGGCTTCTGGCCGGTGATCGCGGTGAGATCCTCGAGCGCACCGTTGATCATCTTCGAGTCGCGGGCAGCGTCGCCCACACCCATGTTCACGACGATCTTGGTGATGCCCGGGATCTGCATGACGTTGTCGTAACCGAACTCGTCAGCGAGCTTGCCGCGGATGTCGTCTTTGTACCGATGTCAAAGCCGGCCTCGAAGCCGGCATGCGCACCATCCTCGTGCGCACCGGCATTTCCGACGACACCGAAATTACCCGCTTTCTCTACCGCCCCACCACGATCCTCGACTCCGTAGCCGAGCTGGCAGGTCGCGTCCACGACCCGTTCAACGACAACGAGGTCTAGGGGTTCTCCTCCACACTCGCCGGTATGGGAAGCACCTAACGCACGGTCCCGCGCGGGACGATGACGGGGGCAACACCGGCTGGGTCGTCCCACACCTCGGCCCGAAGCCCGTAAGCCTGTGCCAGAACTTCCGCTGTCAAAGCCTGCTCCGGCGTGCCATGCGCCACGATGGCGCCGTCGCGCATGACCATCATCCTGTCGGAAAACATGCCGGCCAGCATGAGGTCGTGCAGGACCATTACCACGGCCTTGCCACCGCGCGCCTGCTCCCGTGCGAGGGAGAGCATGTCAATGGCGTGGGCGGGATCGAGGAAGGTAGTTGGCTCGTCGAGCAGCAGCACGGATGTGTCCTGCGCCAAGGTCATGGCCAGCCACACTCGCTGACGCTGTCCGCCGCTCAAAGCGTCGATATCGCGTTCAAGGAGGTCGCTGATCCCCGTGGCCTCGCAGGCGCGGGCGATAGCCTCATGGTCAGCGGCGGACGGACCAGCCATGCGAGCTTGGTGCGGATGTCGCCCGCGGGCGACGAGCTCCCCGACATACAACCCGCCCGGCGCGCTCGGGTGCTGCGGCAGGAGAGCCACTCGGCGAGCGGCCTCGCGCGCCGACAGGGAGTGGATATCGACACCGTCGACGTGCACCATTCCCGCACTGGGCACAAGGAGTTTGGACATCGCCTTGAGCAATGTGGACTTGCCGCAGCCATTCGGCCCAATGAGCGTGGTCACCTCCCCTGCGCGCGCCGTTAAGTCGATGCCGTGGAGCACCTCCGCTCCGTCCCCGTAACCCACCCTGATGCCCTGAGCCACAAGTGCGTCCGCGGTCCGTGTCTTGCTGTTCATTTCCTTGCTTTCCTTCTGGATTGTTGCGTCTCGCGCTAGCGGTCTCGGCTCCACACCAGCACCACCAGAACGACCCCTCCGAGAGCGGCGGAAACAGCTCCCACCGGCGCGGTCGACGGGATGAAACCACCGATCACAGAGCACACCCCCAAGATCGCCGCCCCCGCAGCCCCCGCCACCACCGGCGAGGGGGTCGGGGTGCCGGCGACGAGCCGACCGAAGTGCGGAGCGATAAGCGCGACGAAGCCGATCGGCCCGGCAGCTGCGACCACCACCGCCGATACACCCGTGGCCGCGATGAGCAACGCCCGGCGCTGCTCAGTAATGCTCACTCCGAGCATCGCGGCCGAGTCGTCGTCATGCGCTAAAACCGGCAGGTCGCGTCCGCACCACACCCCGAGCGCGACGAAGG
The DNA here is from genome assembly GCF_024454115.1 of Corynebacterium sp. CCUG 65737. Taxonomy (NCBI): domain Bacteria; kingdom Bacillati; phylum Actinomycetota; class Actinomycetes; order Mycobacteriales; family Corynebacteriaceae; genus Corynebacterium; species Corynebacterium sp. CCUG 65737. The sequence goes on along the minus strand of NZ_JAGPZB010000001.1, from coordinate 214,823 downwards.
GCGCAAGTCCCAGCAGCAGCGGGAGGATGGCATCCATGCGGACAAACTCAGTGGACCCAGCCAGCCAGGTCTGTGCCTCGGCGGCGCGCAGGATCTCGGCGCGAAGCAGCAGGTAGCTCACCGCCGCATGCAGCATGAGAGACAGCGCGACACCAACGATGACGATCCTGTCACTTGTGCCAATTCCCCCGATCAGCGCCAGCACCGCGACGACGGCAGCCGCGCCCACCAGTGCGAGCAGCGCACGCCACCAGAAGACGGGGATCTCGTCCGCAAAGGAGGGGCGGTAGGTGATGCTACCCAGCACCACGAAAGCCGCCGCACCGGAGGTCACCCCCAAAATATCCGGGGAGGCCAGCATGTTGCGTGACATCGACTGCGTCCACGCCCCCGCCATTCCGAGCGCTGCCCCGACGATGAGTGTCGCCAGGGCGACGGGCATCCGCAGGTCCCACACCGCCATGATCTCGCGGTTGGTGCCACCTCCGGTAAGCACGTCCACCACACGCGCTGGGCTCAGCTCCAACGCCCCCTGCCCGAGAAGGACCAGGTAGGCGGCTCCAGCCACGGTGGCGAACATAGCTCCGGCGACGGCCGTCCTTCTCCTGCGCTCCCGCCGCTGCGCACCCAGGATCTCTACGATCCGGTCCATCTACGCCACCGCCTTCTGCATCGTCGAGCCCTGGCGCACCGCCGCGATGAGCACAGGCCCGCCAATCACGGCCATGACAATCGACATCTCGACTTCGCCGGGACGCATGATGAGTCGCCCAACGACATCTGCGAGCAGCACCAACGCTCCGCCGAACAGGGCCGATGACAGCAGGAGACGGCTAACCTGAGGACCGACGACGCGACGCATGATGTGCGGCGCCGCAAAGCCGACGAAGGCGACGGGTCCGGCGGTCGCGGTGGCGCAACCGGCGAGAATCACCACGCCGAGTGCCGCGAAAACCCGCGCCAGCCGGGGCGAGCCGCCCAGCGCGAGGGATGTCTCCTCCCCCATGGCCAAAAGGTCCAGGGGACGTGCGGCTAACACAGCGACCAGCATCCCGACAGCGAGCCCGGTCCACGCAACAGCAGCGTCGGCATAGCCGCGGCCGATGGTCGAGCCGACCACCCAGTGCCGCATGCTGTCGAGCACCTCAGTGTCGAACAGTCCGATGAGGACTGAACCCGCGCTCAAGGAGGCGCCGACTCCCATACCCACCAAAATCAGAGTGAGCGGGCTGGCAGAGCGGCGTGACACGACGAGCACCAGAGCAGAAGCGGCAGCCGCACCAACGAAAGCGTGCACGGTGGCTCCGGCAAGGCCCGCCACCGTGCCCATGGCGCTACCGAGGGCCACCGCGAACGCTGCGCCCGCGGTGACTCCGATGAACCCGGGGTCCGCTAGCGGATTGCGTGTCCACGCCTGAGCCAAAACGCCGGCAACGGCCAAGCACGCCCCGACGGCATAGGCGAGCAGGGTGCGCGGAACGCGTAGCTGCCAGAAGATGGTGCGCACGTCGATGCTGCCTTGCCCTGCTGCCGCGCCGGCGAGCTCACCAAGCGGGATCGCGCGTGATCCAAGAGCGAGTGAGGCCACCACCGCCATGGCAGAAACGGCAACAAGTGTGATGAGCGCTCGTCGCGTTGCCGCGGTGCGGACCAGGATATTAGCTGTGCTCATCGGGCTCTCAGAGCTGTTCCTCGAACCTCTCCGCGACCCAAGGGATGGTCACCGGGTTGGGCATGCTCATAGCGCTGCCGGTATCGGTGTCGAGGTAGTGCACGCGCCCATCGCGCACCACATCGAGATTCTTGAACGTCGGGTCATCTTTGATCTGGTCGACCAGGCCGTTGTAGTCGAGGACAAACAGGTAGTCCACGTTATTGAGCTCGGTGTAATTCTCCGGCGCATAATCGACGAAGAAAGTCGAGCCGTCGCCCTGCAGCTCATCCGGGATATCAAAGCCTAAGTCCTCGATGAACTGCCCTCGCCCGTCCTCGGCCGTGTAGAGGCCGATCTTGCCGTCGTACGGCATGACGATGGCGGCACGCGAGCCCTGCACCTCAGGGTGGTCCCGGCGGAAATCATCGAAGACCTGCTGCGTCTGCTTGATCAGCTCCTGGCCCTCAGACTCCTTTCCGACGCCTTCGGCAATCGCAGTGACCTGATCTTCCCAGGGGACCTGCCAGTCGTCGAACTCTTCAGGAGCAAGCGTCGTCGGCGCGATGTTTTCCAGTGATTCCTGGGCTTCGACATCGACCGCCTGGTTCACGGCGACAATGTGGGTGGGGTCCGCGGCAGAGACCTGCTCGAGAATATCGGCGGTAAAGCCACTAGCGGTGTTATAGATGGCCACGGGGTCGGCATCGCCAAGCAAGTGCTCAGACCACGGACCGACTCCGGAAGGGCCAATGTCTCCCTCCGCTCCCCACGGGGCAACGGCGACAGGAGTGATGCCGAGGGCGAGCAGCGTGTCAGCGTCGCCGAGGCCGAGGCTAGCCACGCGCATCTCGGCGGAGTTCGCCGCTGGCTCGGGCTCACCCTCGCCACGCGAGCAGCCCGTCAGTGCGACGGCGGCGGTTGCCACGAGGGCGACGGTGCTGGCGGCACGCTTTTTCAGAAAGTTCATAGTGGGGTCCTTGGAGCATCTAGGCCCATTTAGGGCACAAAAATGTGTTCAAATTGTGTCGACTGTCGTACCGTAGACCCCACAGGCAGAATAAAGCAAGCCTCACCTTACTTAGAAAACTCTACGACACATGCCAACACACCTCCTCCACCCCGTCACCCTCGTCGCCAACGAGCAGCTCAAGCCACGTCTGCACCGCCTCACCTTCACCGGGGAGGCTTTCGCGGACTACCCCTTGAGCGGCCCCGACGAGTATTTCGGCTTAGTCATGCCGAAGCCGGGCCACCCCTTCCGCCCCTTCAGCTTCAGCGGCGTCAACATCCGCGCGGCGGTGGCAGCAATCCCCGAGGAGACACGCCCCGCCCTCCGCTGGTACACCATTCGCAGCCTCGACAGGGCACGCAAGCTTATCGACGTCGACGTGGTCACCCACGGCGATTCCGGCCCCGGTTCCCGGTGGATCCGCCAGGCACGCCCAGGCGACACCGCCGGCATGTTCACGTGCCCCGCCCTGTGGAAGCCTCCGGCATCCTCGCAGCTACTCGTCGCCGATGCCTCAGCGCTGCCCGCCTTGCGCCATATCCTGGCCTACCAGGAGGCCAACGCACCCCAGGCCCTCACACAGACCCACGCCGTCGCCGTCGTCACGTCCCCAGAGGAAATCGAGGACGGCCTGGCTGAGCAGTGGCACGAAAAGCTCGCCTCCCTCACCGTCATAGAAGCACCGAAAACCGCCGAGACCGAAGCCACTCTGGCCGTCCTGCGCGAACACTTCGACGCAGGGCAACCGCCGCGCTCCGTGTGGGTCTCCGGCGAAGGGAACCTCACCAAATCCGTACGCGCACTCGCCGTGAAGGACTGGAGCCTTGCCCCGTCCGACGTGGTCTGGGTCCCGTTCTGGTTCCACGGCAAGGCCCGGCCATAACTTCCCCATAAACGACAAACACCCCCGTCACAGCCCGGAGAGCGGGCGGTGCGGGGGTGAGACGTCGACAAGCGAATGCGTTATGCGCTTACGGGCGCTGCATCTTGCCGTCCTTGTCCTTGAACGGGAAGCCGAAGTGGCGCAGCAGCGCACGGCCTTCCTCGTCGTTGACCGCGGAGGTCACCACGGTGATGTCCATACCGCGCGGACGGTCAACCTTATCCACGTCGATCTCGTAGAACATGGTCTGCTCAGCGAGGCCGAAGGTGTAGTTGCCGTTGCCGTCGAACTGGGTGTCCGACAGGCCGCGGAAGTCACGAATACGCGGGAGAGCAACCGTCAGCAGACGGTCGAGGAACTCCCACATGCGGTCGCCGCGCAGGGTGACCTTCGCGCCGATCGGCATGCCTTCACGCAGCTTGAAGTTAGCGATGGACTTCTTCGCGCGCCGCAGCTGCGGCTTCTGGCCGGTGATCGCGGTGAGATCCTCGAGCGCACCGTTGATCATCTTCGAGTCGCGGGCAGCGTCGCCCACACCCATGTTCACGACGATCTTGGTGATGCCCGGGATCTGCATGACGTTGTCGTAACCGAACTCCTCGGCGAGCTTGCCGCGGATCTCGTCCTGGTAACGCGTCTTCAGGCGCGGAGTGTAGTTCTGAATCTCAGTCATTAGATGTCCTCCCCGTTCGACTTGGCCACGCGGACCTTCTTGCCGTCCTCGTCGAAGCGGTAGCCAACGCGGGTCGGGGTGCCCTCGGAGTCAAGGATCATCACGTTGGACACGTGGATCGGAGCCTCCTGGGTGACAATGCCGCCGGACTCAGCGCCGCGCTCGTTGTACGAGTTAGCAACGTGCTTCTTCACACGGTTCACGCCCTCGACCAGGACACGCTCACGCTTCGGGTACGCCTCGATGACGCGACCCTGAGCGCCCTTGTCCTTACCGGCGATGACCTGGACCATATCGCCCTTCTTGATCTTCAACTAGATCACCTCCGGTGCGAGAGAAACGATCTTCATGAACTTCTTGTCGCGCAGCTCACGAGCAACCGGGCCGAAGATGCGGGTACCGCGCGGCTCAGTGTCGTTCTTGATCAGAACAGCTGCGTTCTCGTCGAACGAGATGTAGGAGCCGTCCGGACGACGGGTCTCCTTCTTGGCGCGCACGACGACGGCGCGGACAATCTCGCCCTCTTTCACGTTGCCGCCGGGGGCGGCTTCCTTCACGGTGGCGACAATCGTGTCGCCGATACCGGCGAAGCGTCGAACAGAACCGCCGAGGACACGGACGCACAGAATCTCACGTGCACCAGTGTTGTCGGCGACCTTCAGACGCGATTCCTGCTGAATCACTTTTGGTCTCCTGACCTGGATCAATGTGCGCCAGATTTCCGTCCTGAACGCACGTGGTCAATTGCTTTTTGCGCCTTCGCTTATCGACGGACCTCGTCCACTACAACGAGGCCGAAGGGTCTCGGCCATTCCGCTCGGAAACGCGCGTCGTGGCCGACCAGCTCCAGGCAACTGATGTATTAAAGCACGTCAACAGGTGTTGGACCAAATCATCCCAGCATGGTTAGGCTGTCGCTGCCTACGCCCCGCAAGAAGGGGGCCGAGATCACACTAAGACGTTGATCAAACCGCAGCTCAAACGTATTAAATACCGCTAATGTTGAGGGCATGAACTTCCACAAAACAGCACCAGGCATCATCGGCAGAAAACTGGACCTGTTCTCCACTGAACCGTCCCGGTTCGCAGTACGCGCGATCATGGCTGGCGTCTACCTCGGAATCATGACGTCCTTCGCCGCGGCGACCGGAACGATCATGGAAAGCTACGCCCCGGGCTGGGGCGGCTATGTCTTCGCGGCCATCTTCGCAACGACGCTGTACATCATCATCGTCTTGCAAGGCGAGCTCGCCACCGGCGACATGATGTTCATGACCTACGGGGCGGTGACCAAGCACGTGTCCGTCCTACGCGGGTTGGCGCTGATCCTGTTCGTCACACTCTTCAACTTGGTCGGTGCCGTGGTGGTGTGTTGGCTGATCTCCCATACGGTGTTCATGGGCAACATCGACCCCGAAACCCGCCTGCTGCACACCGTGCTGGAAAACAAACTCGCGAAGCCCACAGGGGGTTTGTTCGTCGAGGCGATTCTGGCGAACATGGTGGTCAACATCGCGTTCATGATGTCCACGCAGGCTGGCCAAGATTTCTCCGCCAAATTGCTCGGCATCATCGTGGTCATTCCGGCGTTCGCCGCGATGAGCTACGAGCACTCGATCGCGAACTTCGTGATGGTCCAACTCGGCGGCTTCGTTTACGGGCCCGAGACGATCGACGGGTTCACCATTGCCAATATTCTGCGCAACTGGTCCGTGGTGTGGCTGGGCAACATGGTGGGCGGCGGCCTGATTATGGGCGGCGTATACGGCTGGCTGAATCTGACCAAGACTGAGTACAAGGATTAACTTTCTGCAACAATGGGCTGGTGACTAGCCCCCAAACCACCACCCCGCCGAGCGACCCGTTAAGCGCGGTCAAGCAGCTGCGCGACTCGCTGGCCGCGACCACGCTGCCCGCCGACGCCGCCGATGAAGCCCGCGCGGTGGTCAACCAGCTCGACGACTACATCCTCCCCCGCCTGGCCAACCTCGACGCGCCGCTGTTGGCCGTGATCGGCGGGTCCACCGGATCCGGCAAGTCCACGTTGGTCAACGCCGTGTTGCAGGAGCATGTGTCGAACCCTGGGGTCATCCGCCCCACCACCCGACAGCCGGTGTTGGTGGCTAATCCGGGCGACGCGGACTGGTTCAACTCGCCGCAGGTCCTGCCCGGCCTTGCCCGTTCCCACGGCGCGGGCAACGAGCAGTCCACGACGCTGCGAGTGGTGGAAACACCCAGCATTCCTGAGGGTCTTTCGCTTCTCGACGCCCCGGATTTCGACTCCATCGATGACCGCAACCGCGCCCTTGCCAGCCAGCTGCTCGCCGCAGCGGACTTGTGGATCTTCGTCACCACCCCCGCGCGCTACGCCGATCAGCTGGTGTGGAACTTTCTGCATGACGCCGCCGGTCGCGGCATCGAAGTCGTGGTCGTGCTCAACCGCCTCGACGAGGCAGCCGCAGCCACGGTCCCGGCTGATCTGCGGCGCATGCTGAACGAGGCCGGCCTGGAACGCGCCACCGTCTTCGAAGTGCCGTACGTGAAGGACTTGCAGGAGGAGTTCCTCCCGACCGAGATGGTGGCGCCGCTCCGGGACTACCTGACCTCATTGGCGGATGATTCGGCTGCCCGGCGCGAGGTGGCCGGCAAGACCGTGGCAGGTGCGGCCAACGGCGCCCTTGCTCGCGTGGATGAGTTGGTGGCTACGCGCCAGCGCAGCGAAGAATTCGCGAACCACATCGACGAGTCGATCTTGGAGCTGTACCGCTCCGCGCACCACCACATCATTGATGCCACGTCCGACGGAAAGATGCTGCGCACCGAGGTCATGGACCGCTGGCAGGACGTGGTAGGCACCTCGGACGTGTTCCGCGGTGTGGAGCGCTGGTTCAGCCAGGCGGTGGACAAGGTGGGCAGCTTCTTCAGCGGTGAGCCCGCTCCCCTGCGGGAAGTGGAGACGGAGCTGGAGTCGGGTTTGCACGCCGTGATCGTGGATGCGGCGGACTCGGCGGCGTCTCGGGCGTGGGCGCATGTGGGGGCGGTGGCACCGGAGCGTCGTCACGCAGCTGATCCCTCGTTGGCCCGCGCCAGCCAGGACATCGACGACAAGGCCGCGCAGCTCATCCGCGAATGGCAGGGGGCGATGCTGACGCGCATTCAGGACACCGCGGGCGAGAAACGCCAGCGTGCCCGCGTGATGTCGCTGGGGCTCAACGTGCTCACCGTCGCGCTCATGTTGGTGGTGTTCTCCACCACGGCCGGACTGACCGGTGCTGAGATCGGCATCGCGGGAGGTTCCGCAGTGCTAGGCCAGAAGTTGCTGGAGACGGTGTTCGGCGAGGACACAGTGCGCCGCATGGCTGCCGACGCGCGCGAAGACCTCAACCAGCGTCTCGATGTGCTGCTGCGAGGCGAACGCGAGCGCTACTACGCCATCACTGACCCGCTGCTCGAGGGAACCTCTGCCGAATCCATCCGTACCGCCGCTGCTGAGGCGCGTGTGTCGATCGACGAGCGTTTCCCCGGCATCCTCACGCCGGCCCCCGCAGAGCAGGTTCCCGCCGCCCATGTCCCCGAGGATGTGCGGGAAAGCTACGAGCACGGCACCCTGCGCGGCTTATTCGACCAGCTGCGCGGCTCGTTTGGCACGCAATCGTCTGACGCTGAAGCTCACCGAACGGAGGGCGAGGGATAGTGGCGCTATTCAAACGCACAACTCCGCTCGGCGACCGGCTCGCCGCGTTGGAGGAAGCTGCCTCCATCGGCGCGCCCTACTTGCCTGCCGATGAGGTCCAGCGCTTCCAAGCGGTCGCGCGCGCGGGAGCGGAACGCCGCGCCCTGTCTGCTGACCACACCGTCGTAGGATTCTTTGGCGCGACCGGCTCCGGCAAGACGTCTCTGTTCAATGCGGTCGTAGGCGAGGACTTAGGCAAGGCAGCTGCGCGCCGCCCGACCACATCCTCACCTCTCGCGGCGATTTGGGAGCCGGAAGGGTCCGAAGCGCTGCTGGACTGGCTTGGGGTGGAAGACCGCCGGAGCCGCGAAGGTGAGTTCGCTCCCGGCGCCGGCCCACTCATCTTGTTGGACCTGCCTGACTTCGACTCGGTGGAAGCCTCCAACCGTGCGATCGCGGAACGCCTTGCCGGCCAAGTCGACGTGCTGGTTTGGGTCACCGACCCCGAGAAGTACGCCGACAGCGTGATCCACGACCAGTTCATCCGCCCCCACGCCGGCCACGCCGAGGTCACCCTCGCCGTATTGAACAAAGCTGACCTGCTGCATGCGGACGATGTGCCCACGGTTGCCGGGAACTTCGAGAATTTGCTTCTCGACGACGGCCTTTCCCGCATCTCCGTCATCCCCACCTCCACCCGCACCGGTGAGGGCATTGAGGCGCTGCGGGGCTCCATTTCCAAGGTTGCCCGCGCGCACACTGCTCAGGCCGCCCGCATCGAAGCTGACATTCGGGCGGTGACGGAGGACTATGCGCCGGCAAGTGGGGTGGGTGGCGTCGAAAAGCACGCGAAGCGTGCCCTTGACGCGACCTTGTCTCAAGCGGCCGGGGCGGAGCGCATCGCCTCGACCACTGCCGCCGCCTACCGCAAGCGGCTGCATGAGCGCACCGGGTGGTTGTTGACCAGCTGGATCACCAGGTTCCGCCCCGATCCTCTGCGCCGGCTCGGCCTGCGGGAGGAGTCCGATGACGTCGGCGTGCACCGCACCTCGATGCCGGAGCTGGATGCATCCGGCAAAGCGGTGGCGAACAAAGGTCTGCGTGACTATTCCGCAGCCGCCGCTGCCGGCCTGCCCCACGCGTGGTCAGCGGCGGTGGCGGACCGCACCGAGGAGATTTCCCAGTCTCTGCCGGGTGAACTGGACCGTGCCGTGGCGCGCACCCGCCTCCCCGCAGAACCGTCCCGCGGATGGTTCCTGCTCACGGTGATTCAGTGGCTGGCGCTCATCGCCGCGCTGGCTGGAGTGGTTTGGTATCTGCTCGTGGCATTCGTGCCGGGCGCGCTGATGCCGCTGCTTGGCGACGATCTCGTCCCCACCGTCGAAGGCTGGCCCGTCCCCACCCTGCTGATCATGGCCGGACTGCTGACAGGTCTGATCATCGGTCTAGTCACCACCGTCTTCGGCGGGGTGATTGGCTCCGGGGTGAAGCGTCGCACCCGGAACGCGGTGCGCAGAGAGGTAGCGGAGATCTCTCAAACAGCCGTGGTGGAGCCGCTGGAGAGCATACGCGCCGATTACGACAATTTCGTCGGTACGGTGACGAGCGCTGTGAGGTAGAAGCGGCGGCCGCGCTTGGCCTCGGATGCAGAACCTTGAGCAGAGCAGAGTGCTGCAATGACCCCGAGGCCGTTGCGAAGGGTAGCCGTACCAATGGGGGCACCATCCAGCCCGGAATACTACTGGCGGTTTTCCGGAATACTGCTCATCTAAACTCGCAGGTCAAAAGCGTGCGTTAATGCTTATATGCCTGAGCAGTATTCCAGCGTCCAAAGGGGGCGAGCCGCCCCCCAGGAATCCGCAACAGTCCGAAGCCGCGGCTCTTCAGCCGCGAGACCTGGCCTTGATACACGTCGAAGTCAGGCCTTCAATTGTTTGAAGACCCCCTGACGGACGCAAGCCTCACGTATGATCGAGGGATAAGACACGGGGTGCCCAGCCCCCGATGAGGCCGGGCTGAGATTACACCCGTTGAACCTGATCGAACTCGAATTCGCGGAGGAATTGTCTGATGGCCGAACGCACGCCCAGCGCTATCCCTAACATCCTGTCCATTGCCGGAACGGACCCGACGGGCGGTGCGGGCATCCAGGCCGATCTGAAGTCAATTGCCGCTGCGGGCGGCTACGGCATGTGCGTGGTCACTTCGCTGGTGGCGCAGAACACCCACGGTGTGCGCGATATTCACACCCCGCCGCAGGAGTTTCTCAAGGCACAGCTCGACGCGGTCTTCGACGACGTCCAGGTCGACGCGGTGAAGATCGGCATGCTGGGTGACGCAGAGACGACGAAGACGGTCTCCGACTACCTCACGGAGCATCCGGTGCCCATCGTCGTGGTGGACCCGGTGATGGTGGCCACCAGCGGTGACCGCCTGCTGACCGAGGATGCGGAGGAGGCGCTGCGGCAGTTCGTGAAGGAGCACGCCACCGTGGTCACGCCCAACATTCCGGAGCTGGCTGTGCTGGCGGGCACGCAGCCTGCGGACACGCTCGAGGAAGCCATGGAGCAGGGCCGCGCCTACGCAGACGCCAGCGGCGTGAAAGTCGTGGTCAAGGGTGGCCACCTGCGCGAAGGCATGGCCTCGAACGCGCTGGTTTCTCCCGGCGGTGTCACCGAGGTCGCAGAAGTCCCCCGTGTAGACACGAAGAACACGCACGGCACGGGCTGCTCCCTGTCGTCGGCCTTCGCCACGCGCATGGCTATTGACCCAGACACGGCACTCGCGTGGACGTCGAGCTGGCTGCATGAGGCGATCGCGCACGCGGACGACCTCAACGTTGGCACCGGCCACGGCCCCATCGACCACTCCCATCGCGCGCGCCGTCTCGCAGCGGCAGGCTCCACGCAGCCCTGGAAGCTTAGCGACGATTGGACCGCCCCGAACACCACCTCCTCCCCCATCCTCGAACCCAAGATCGAGGCTGCCGGCCCCTTCACCCGGGGCCTCTGGGAGAAAGCAGCAGCGAAGGTGTGGCCGGAAACCCTGGACTCTCCGTTCATCCGCGCTCTGCGCGACGGCACGCTGCCGCGGGAGCAGTTCTCCTTCTATTTGGTTCAGGATGCCTACTACTTGCGGGAGTACTCGCGGGCGCTGGCGTCGTTAAGCGTGAAAGCTCCCGACGCCGAGGACCAGGTGTGGTGGTCCCAGTCCGCGACTGTCGCCATCGAGGCGGAATCCGATTTGCACCGCAGCTGGATCTCCGCGCACGAGGTCGCAGCGGACACTCCCCCGTCACCGGTGACGCTGGGGTACGTGAACATGCTCACGTCTACCGCGGCGCTGGCGGACTACGCCATCGGCGCCGCCGCGGTGCTCCCGTGCTTCTGGCTCTACGCCGAAGTGGGCATGCACCTTGCAGAGAACAACCACGATGCCCACCCCTACAACGCATGGCTGTCCATGTACGGCGGCGATGACTTCGTAGACGGTGTGCGCATGGCACTGCAGAGCGTGGAGAAGGCTCTGTCCAACGCGTCCGAGGAGCAGCGCGCGAAGGCTGCCGAAGCCTTCATGTACGCCTGTTACTACGAGCGGGAGTTCTTCGACCAGGCAACGCGCACCCAATGATCACGGTCTACGGCGAGGCACTGGTGGACCTGGTGCCCGCCGGCACGCCTCCACTCGCGCCTCTGCGGCCAGCGCTCGGCGGTGGCCCGTTCAATGTCGCACGCGCGCTCGGCCGCATGGGATCCACCGTCTCGTTCCAATCGCGGTTGTCCAGCGATAGTTTCGGCCGCGAGCTGCGCGCCTCGCTTGTCGACGCCCACGTCGCCCTCCCCCACTGCCCCACCGGGCCCGAGCCCACCACATTGGCGGTGGCATCCATCGGGGACGATGGATCGGCAAGCTACCAGTTCTACACCGAGGGCACTGCCGACCGCCAGGCAGAACCAGTGCCTGTGTCAGAGGGCTTCGCGGTGTTCGGCAGCCTTTCGCTGGCACTTGAGCCGGCCGCGTCGCGCTACGTGGCTGCCGCTCGTTCGAGCGCAGAATCCGGTGCCGTCGTTTGCCTCGATCCGAATATCCGCCCTGCCACTGCAACAGAAAAACACCGCGCGTTCCTGCGGGGCATGCTGGAGTGTGTCACGGTGCTGAAGCTGTCCGAGGACGAGGTTGGATTCCTCGGTGATACATCCAACGTCCCCGTCGTGGTGACCACGTCCTCGAACGGCATTCGCGTGCGCGCTCCGTTTGGCCAGTGCTCCGTCGCACAGCACGACGTCCACGTTGTAGACACCATTGGCGCCGGTGACACCGTGATGGCCGCGCTGGTGCACCAGTTCGACCGGCGTGGTTTGGGCCGCGACGACCTGCTGAATTTGAACGACAGCGAGTGGCGGGAATTCCTCAATTTCGCCGCTTTCGCCGCATCGATCACGGTGTCCCGAGCAGGCGCAGACACACCCTACGCGCGCGAACTCGAGCACCTCATTCAATGATGTAGCCGATGCACTAAACAGCAAGAAACCCGCCGATTGAAATCGGCGGGTTTCTTCGCGAAGAGAGAGGACTAGCGAGCCTTCTCCACAATGTCCAGGAGGCGGAAGTGCTTGTCCTTGGACAGCGGACGGGTCTCGATGATGTGGACGAGATCGCCCACGCCAGCCTCGTTGTTCTCGTCGTGAGCCTTCACGCGCTTGGTAGTACGGACGATCTTGCCGTACAGGGCGTGGGACTTACGGTCCTCGACTTCGACGACGATGGTCTTGTCCATCTTGTCGGACACGACGTAGCCACGGCGGCGCTTCTGCAGCCCCTTCTCCTTCGGCTGGGCCTCAGTGTGCTTCGGGCCCTTGCCGGTGGCGGTTCCAGTTGCTTCAGTCATTTACTTACGCTCCTTCACCAGGGACAGTGGACAGGCCCAGCTCGCGCTCGCGCAGCACCGTGTAGATGCGGGCGATGTCGCGCTTGACCGTCGAGATCCGGCGGTTGTTGGTCAGCTGACCGGTAGCGTTCTGGAAGCGCAGGTTGAACAGCTCTTCCTTAGCAGCGGACAGGCGGTCCTTAAGCTCAGCCTCGGTGAGCTCGCGGAACTCGTGTGCGGGGGTACCAGTAGCCATTAGTACAGGTCCTCCTTCGAGATAACGCGGGTCTTGCAGGGCAGCTTCGCGCCGGCGCGGCGCAGAGCCTCCTGGGCGACCTGCTCGTTCGGGTAAGACATTTCGAACAGGATGCGGCCAGGCTTGACGTTGGCCACCCACTTCTCCACCGGGCCCTTACCGGAACCCATACGCACACCGAGCGGCTTCTGGGTCAGGGGGCGGTCCGGGAAGATGTTGATCCAAACCTTACCGCCGCGCTTGACGTGGCGGTTGATGGCGATACGTGCGGACTCGATCTGGCGGTTGGTGATGTACGCCGGCTCGAGAGCCTGCAGGCCGTAGTCGCCGAAGTTGATGGTGTTGCCGCCCTTGGACACGCCCGAACGGTTCGGGCGGTGCTGGCGACGGTACTTGACGCGCTTCGGGATAAGCATGAACTTAACCCTCCTTCTTCTGCTCAGCGCGCTGGCGGCGCTGGCCGCCACGGCGCGGACGACGGTCGCGGTCGCCACGGCCACCGCGCTCGTTCTTCGGTGCGTTGAGTTCGGACTCGCGGACACCGCCGACGACGTCACCCTTGTAGATCCAAACCTTGACACCGATGATGCCGAAGGTGGTCTCTGCCTCAGCGAGACCGTAGTCGATCTCGGCGCGCAGGGTGTGCAGCGGGACGCGGCCCTCGTGGTAGCGCTCGACGCGGGACATCTCAGCGCCGCCGAGACGGCCGGAGCACTGAATCTTGATGCCCTTGACCTGCGGCTGGCGCATCGCGGACTGGATGGCCTTACGCATGGCGCGGCGGAATGCAACACGGTTGACCAGCTGCTCTGCCACGGACTGGGCGACCAGAGCGGCGTTGGCGTCGACGTTCTTGACCTCGAGGATGTTCAGGGCGACCATCTTGCCGGTGAGCTTTTCCAGCTCGCGGCGGATGCGGTCAGCCTCTGCACCGCGGCGGCCGATCACGATACCCGGGCGGGCGGTGTGAATGTCGACGCGGACGCGGTCGCGGGTGCGCTCGATGACAATGTCAGCGATGCCTGCGCGCTGCAGGTTCTTGTTCAGGAACTCGCGGATCTTGATGTCTTCAGCGACATAGTCTGCGTAGTTGTTGTCGGCGTACCAGTGGGACTTCCAGTCAGCGGTGATGCCCAGCCGGAGGCCGTGCGGGTGAATTTTCTGACCCATGTGAGTTTAAGCCTCCTTCTGGCTCTCAACTACCACGGTGATGTGGCAGGTGCGCTTGCGGATCTGGAATGCGCGGCCCTGGGCGCGCGGCTGGTAGCGGCGCATGGTCGGGCCTTCGTTGGCGTATGCCTCGGAAATGACCAGCGTGCGCGGGTCAAGACCGAAGTTGTTCTCAGCGTTGGCAGCTGCAGACGCGACGACCTTGGCCACCTGGGTGGACACGGACTGCGGCGCGTACTTCAGGATTGCCAGGGCCTCGGACACGGACTTGCCGCGGACGAGGTCGAGGACGCGGTTCGCCTTCATCTGCGAAGTGCGAACGTACTTGGCGGTAGCGCGTGCGGAGGTGATGGTGTCACTCATTGCTTATCGACGCCCCTTCTCTTCCTTGACGTGACCCTTGAAGGTCTTCGTCGGTGCGAATTCACCGAGCTTGTGGCCGACCATGGACTCGTCGATGAACACCGGCACGTGCTTGCGGCCGTCGTGGACGGCGAAGGTGTGCCCGATGAAGTCGGGGAGAATGGTCGAGCGGCGGGACCAGGTCTTGATGACCTGCTTGGTTCCGGCCTCGTTCTGAGCATCCACCTTGTTGAGGAGGTGCTCGTCAACGAACGGGCCTTTCTTTAGGCTGCGTGGCATGTGAAGTTACCTCCTCTTAGCGCTTCTTGTTCGGGCGACGACGGCGCACGATCATGTTGTTGGAATAACGGTTCGGGTTGCGGGTACGGCCTTCCTGCTGGCCCCACGGGGAAACCGGGTGGCGGCCACCGGAGGTCTTACCCTCACCACCACCGTGCGGGTGGTCGACCGGGTTCATGACAACACCGCGGACAGTGGGCCTCCAGCCCTTCCAGCGCATACGGCCGGCCTTACCCCAGCGGATGTTGATCTGGTCAGCGTTGCCAACCTCGCCGACGGTCGCGCGGCAGCGGATGTCCACGCGGCGGATCTCGGAAGACGGCATACGCAAAACGGCGTAGGTGCCTTCCTTACCCAGCAGCTGGATGGACGTGCCTGCGGAACGGGCCAGCTTGGCGCCGGCGCCCGGCTTGAGCTCCACGGCGTGGATGGTCGTACCGGTCGGGATGTTGCGCAGCGGCAGGTTGTTGCCCACCTTGATGTCGGCGTTGGCGCCAGCCTCTACCGTGGTGCCCTGGGTCAGGCCCTTCGGTGCGATGATGTAGCGCTTCTCGCCGTCTGCGTAGTGCAACAGAGCGATGTTGGCGGTGCGGTTCGGGTCGTACTCGATGTGAGCGACCTTTGCCGGGATGCCGTCCTTGTCGGAGCGGCGGAAGTCAATAACGCGGTACTGGCGCTTGTGGCCGCCGCCACGGTGGCGGGTAGTGATGTGGCCGTGAGTGTTGCGGCCACCCTTCTTCGGGAGCGGGCGCAGCAGGGACTTCTCCGGGGTGGAACGAGTGATGTCCTCGAACTCGGAAACGGAGCTGTTGCGGCGACCCGGGGTTGTCGGCTTGTACTTACGAATAGCCATAGTAGTTCCTTTTCGATCTAACTCTTTTCGTTAGCGCTGGCTGCCGCTAGGCAGTCGCGCCTCCGAAAATGTCGATGGAGTCGCTGCCCTCGCGGAGGGTGACGTAGGCGCGCTTGGTGTCCTTCCGCTTGCCCCAACCGGTGCGGGAACGCTTGCGCTTGCCCTCGCGGTTGACGGTGTTCACGGAATCGACCTTCACGCCGAAGATTTCCTCCACGGCAATCTTGATCTGGGTCTTGTTGGCTTCCGGAGCGACGTAGAACGTGTAGGTGTTCTGCTCCATCAGGCCGTAGGTCTTCTCGGAGAGGACCGGGGCGATGATGATGTCGCGCGGGTTGGCGATCTTAGCCATTAGTTCTTTGCCTCCTCTGCGGCACCAACAGCGTTTGCGCGGCCCACGAAGTCGTGGAGAGCTTCCACGGAGAAGACCACGTCGTCTGCGTTGAGCACGTCGTAGGTGTTCAGCTGACCCGGCTCAAGGATGGTCACGCCCGGCAGGTTCCGTGCGGAAAGACGGGAGTTGACATCCTCACGGCCGATGACGAGCAGAACCGACTTGCGGTCGGTGAGGCGCTCGACGAAGGCGCGGGCGGACTTGGTCGACGGGGTCTGACCCGGAACGAGCTCTTCGACCACGTGAATGCGGTCGTTCTGAGCACGGTTGGTCAGGGCGCCGGCAAGAGCTGCCTTGATCATCTTCTTCGGGGTGCGCTGCGAGTAGTCACGCGGCACCGGGCCGTGAACCGTGCCACCGCCGGTGTAGTGCGGTGCGCGGATGGAGCCCTGGCGTGCGCGGCCGGTGCCCTTCTGGCGGAACGGCTTGCGGCCACCGCCGCGGACCTCGCCGCGGGTCTTGGTCTTGTGGGTGCCCTGGCGTGCAGCGGCGAGCTGCGCGTTGACCACCTGGTGCATCAGGGGCACGGAAGCTTCACGGTCGAACAGCTCGGCCGGGAGCTCGACAGTGCCCTTGGTTGCTCCGTCAGCGGTGTGGACATCAAGTGTCAGGTTCGTCATGCGTGAGCACCGCCCTTCACTGCGGTCTTGACGGTGACCAGGCTGCCCTTAGCGCCGGGAATGGCGCCCTTGATCAGCAGCAGGTTGGAGTCGCCGTCGATGCGTTGAATCTTCAGGTTCTGGGTAGTCACACGGTTGCTGCCCATGCGGCCTGCCATGCGCTTGCCCTTGAACACGCGGCCCGGGGTGGCGCAGCCACCGATGGAGCCGACGCGGCGGTGCGCAGCCTGGTTACCGTGAGCGGCACCCTGGCCTGCGAAGCCGTGGCGCTTCATGGCACCTGCGTAGCCCTTGCCCTTGGTGGTGCCGGCAACGTCGACGAAGGTATCGCCGTCGAAGATGTTGACGGTCACTTCCTGGCCAAGTTCGTAGGCAGAGGTGTCGTCCATGCGGATCTCAGCCACGTGGCGGCGCGGGTTCTGGCCGGCCTTCTGGTAGTGGCCTGCCTGCGGCTTCTTCGCCTTACGGGGATCAATGTCGCCGTAAGCGATCTGGATGGCGGAGTAGCCATCGGTTTCTTCAGTGCGGATCTGGGTGACAACGCACGGCCCAGCCTCGACGACGGTCACCGGGATAACACGGTTCTCCTCGTCGAAGATCTGGGTCATACCGAGCTTGCGGCCCAGAATGCCCTTGATCTCGTTAGTCATGTGTCAGTTCTCCCTACTGGATGTTCACGTCGACGCTGGCAGGAAGGTCGATGCGCATGAGGGCATCCACCGTCTTCGGCGTCGGGTCGAGGATGTCGATGAGGCGCTTGTGAGTGCGCATCTCAAAATGCTCGCGCGAGTCCTTGTACTTGTGGGGAGAACGAATAACGGCGTACACGTTCTTTTCGGTAGGCAACGGCACCGGTCCAACGACGCGGGCACCCGTGCGGGTGACCGTCTCAACGATCTTCTTCGCAGATGCGTCAATCGCTTCGTGGTCGTAGGCCTTGAGCCGGATGCGGATCTTCTGTCCCGCCACGTAAACCTCTTCCTCGCTTCCCCACGTTCACTCTCTCGCTTCGCTCGATGTGAACAAAGTGAATTGAGAGCGAAGAGGTGAGGACTAGCTTGCTTCTTTTCTCTATAACGTTGTCCGGTTCAGGGCCCGGCTGACAACGCCAGTGTCTTTCAAACGAATTGACTGCCATGACAATCGGCGGAAGATGCATAGCGTGAAAACAACGCGCTTGTCAGTGCTTCCGCTGAGCAAGAAAGCTCAGTGTCAGGCTTGGAAGGAGGTGGGCAGATCGCTTATCGACGATCAGCGCCCCGTGGCCTTCGTGTACTGCCGCTGTTTATTTGCCATGCCCCTTCTCCGGTCCCCGGTCTCGAGAGTGCCTCGTGGTGGCCTGTGCTCGATCGCAGGTCCTTCGTCGATAAGCAATGCTGGCTTACCGTGCAAAAGGTGTCATGTTCGCCTTACCAGCGACGCCGTGTTGAAGACGCCGTGTTAAAGCAACCCGAGTATTTAAACACACAGCTCAAACCGAAAGCAAATAGGAGGACTTGGTCTCGAAACGGTACCGATCTTCTTCTCGCATTGCCGAGGTACGCAGGCGAGCCTAGTATGGCGAGTGACGCATAAGCGCAACTAACCCAACTTTCCCGGAAGGACCATGATGGACACCAACAACCAGAACCCGACCTCCGCTGACGTTCCCGCAACCGCCGAGACCGGCGGCTCCACCACTCCTGAAGCAGCAGCTCAACCGCGCAACGAGGCGCTCGAGACCGAGCACGGTTCTACCGTCATCGACGACAACGTTGTGGGCAAGATCGCCGGCATCGCTGCCCGCGAGGTCTCCGGTGTGCACAACCTGGGCGGCGGCGCGGCCCGCATGTGGGGCGCAGTCCGTGAGTCCCTGACCGCTTCCACCAATGTCCAGCAGGGCGTGAACGTTGTGGTGGAGAACGGCCACGCTGACGTCGCCGTTGCCATCATCGCCGAGTACGGAGTTGCCATCCACGAGCTGGCTAACGCTATCCGCGAGAACGTCACCATCGCCGTGACCCGCATGACCGGCCTGATCGTCGACCGCGTCGACGTCACCGTCCACGATGTCAACCTGCCGGAGCAGAACACCGAGGAAGAGGCCGTCCGCAACGAGCCGACCTACCCGGCTAACGGTCAGGTCCTGGAACAGTAATGGCTTCGTTCTCCGTCACCCGCGACACCGCCGAGCAAATCTGCGGTGCCGCGACATCCGTGAAAGGCGTGGCGGGGTTGACCAGCGGCCGCATGGGCAGGGCTTTCCTGCGGGTGCCGGGCGCAATGATTGAGGGCATCGAGCTGATCGGGCCCTCGCACATTGCCATCCACGTCATCTACGACCTGTCCTCCCGCCGCGAGATTCCGCACATCGTCGCCGACATTCAGAGCGCCGTCGCACAGACCCCCGCCATTGCGAGCATGGGCGCGCCGCGTATTGATGTCGTCGTGGCGGACGCCGTGCGCAGACCCCAGACGGCTACGCAAAACTAAGAGTATGGGACACAGAAATGAACATTTTCTCCAATAAGACCGTCCTAGGCGCACTGATCGGTGTTGTGCTGGCGTTCGCGCTCATCTTGGGCGGGTGGCTCGGCTTCTTCTTCACCGCGCTCTTCGGCGCCATCGGTGGTGTCGTCGGCGCCCAGCTCGAAGGCCGCATTGACCTCGCCGAGCTGGTGAGCACAACCTCGGGCCGGGGTCGCGGCTAATGGATCCAGATTCCTACCGCATCAGCGAAAAGGCCGTTGGTCGCGTCGCCGAAGCGGCTGTGCTGACGGTTCCAGGCACCTGCGCGATCGACGCAAAGCTGGCCGGCCTTGCCGGTCGTAGTTTTCCGCGCGTGGATGCCCATATTGACCGTCCCTCCGGCGCTGTCGCACTTGACGTAGAGATGGTGACCACCTACCCCGCCCCGGTCGGCGCGATTACCGACGAAGTCCGGCAGACGGTGGGCACCCATGTGGAAACGCTCACCGGTCTGACGGTCACGCGCATCAACATTGCCGTGGGGGATGCGGAAGTGTCCTCCCAACGGCGCGTGACGCGCACCGACTTAGCACACCACCCCGTCGGCATTGTGCCGGCCCCGGTGGAGACCAGCCCGTCGGCAGTCTCATCGCCCGTGGTCAAGCCGCAGGCCGAGCTGACCCCAATCGTTGTGGACGACTCCACGTACGACCAGATCGCTCACGTGAGCACGCCGCCGGCACCGACCGTGCAGCACGTGTCCGCCCCGCCAGCGCCAAGCGTTCGCGGGGTGCCACAGCCGCCGATTCGCCCGCTCGATCCGGTGCTCACTCCCCCGCCGCTACCGTTGGCGGGTATTCAGCTGCCGCAGCCTCCGGCGCCACGCTCCCCCGTTGCGCCGGCACCGGCCCCGCTGCGCAGCATCACCGTCACGCAGTTCGTTCCACAGCGGCCGATCACGGTTACCCGCGCATTCCCGCGCAAGCCGGTGATTATCCCGCCGACGGAGCCGCTACGCCAGATCACCGTTACCGCTCCGGCGCGACTCGCACCTGTGTCCCTGCCGGCACGTCGACCGCTCGAGCCGATCTACGCACCGAAGCCCCAGCACGTTGAGGTCCTCCGGCCGGAGCCGCAACCGCTGCGACGCGTGGGTGTGGACAATCCCAAGCAGATCCTCGTGCCGCAGGCGCCTAAGCCGCAAGCGTTGACACCGATCACCGTCAGCCCGGACAACCTCGAGGAGGAAAGCGATGGCTGAGATCCACGACATCACTGATTTGGCGCAGCCGCAGGTTCCCCAACCTCAGGCGCCGCCAGCTCAGGGGCCCGATCACGTCGCCCCGCAACCCGGCGGTGAACCGCGCGGCAACCCGGTTGTGCGCTGGCTGACCGTCCTGCTCGGCCTGCTCCTGCTCGGCTTAGCGGGCGTGATCGGCCGCGACCTGTGGTACCGCTACCAGGAAAACGACCCGCAGAACTCGTGGATCCGCCCGGTCTTCGAGTGGCTCGGCGGTGCCGCTGTGAACCCCGTGGGTGTCACCGTTGGCATCATCGTGGCGCTGGTGGGCCTATGGTTGCTCATCACCGCGCTCATGCCGCGTCCACGGACCCACATGCAGGTCGCTTCGCCGTCCTCCATCTGGGTTCGCCCGGTGGACGTGGCCCGCAAGGCGACCGCATCTGCACGGTCCGAACTCGGCCGTTCGAGCATTTCCTCCAAGGCGACCCGCAAGAAGCTCATCGTGGACGTAGAGGATGACGGTTCCGGCCACCTCGACCAGCGTCTGGCGGCAACCCTGACCGAGCAGGTTCAGAGGCTCAATCCGCCGCCGCACGTCAAGGTCAACATCCACCAACCCGAACCGGTGAGGGAGCTGCAATGACACGGACACTCGCGTTCTTCGACCGCCTGATCATCTTCCTGCTGGGGCTGCTTCTGCTCCTTGGCGGGTTGATCCCCGCGGCGCTGTACTGGAACATTCCGTACGTTTCGGACTTTGTCCGCGACATCAACCGCTCCATGATTGCCGATGTGCCAGGAATGAATTGGTACACCGGCGCGCTCATCGCCGTCATGGTCGCCT
This sequence comes from Corynebacterium sp. CCUG 65737, assembly GCF_024454115.1. Classification (NCBI taxonomy): domain Bacteria; kingdom Bacillati; phylum Actinomycetota; class Actinomycetes; order Mycobacteriales; family Corynebacteriaceae; genus Corynebacterium; species Corynebacterium sp. CCUG 65737. The sequence continues at coordinate 193,594 of NZ_JAGPZB010000001.1, read as the reverse complement.
CCATCATCCTGGGGCTGTGGATGATCCTGTCGAACATTCGCAGCCGCGGGTTCAACAACCGCGCCATCGCCCCCGCCAATCCGGCGTTGGGTGAGACCCGCGTCAATGTCGCCCGCCTCGCTCAGGCTGCGTGCAACTACGCCGAATCCACTGAGCCGATCACCAAGGCGACCCAGAACGTGTCCTACGTGGGACAGCGCCCAACCGCGACGTTCACCATCACAGCGAACCCCGAGTTCGACTTCGAGACGATCGTCGCCCACGTCGAGCAGCTCGACGAGGACTTCCGGGACGCTGTGGACACCATGGACATCGACACCGTGTTCAAGCTTCACCTCGACAAGGTCGCGGCAAACTAGCTCTCTAAGAGCACGATCTGCTCCACCCGGCCCAAGACCTGGTCCTCTCCCCCGCCTACCGGGGAGACGACCAGGTCTTCGCCTATCTCGCACCGCACAACGCGCTCCCACGCCAGCGTAGTTTTCTCGACTGCCCGCCCCTCGACGCGCCATGTGTGGAGGCGATGGCTGATCAGGGCGCGGGCACCGTCGATAAGCACAAGCCACACAGCGTTGCCCACTTCCGCGAGCTCGAGCCCCTCCAGCTCTGGCGCGTCCCCCAGCGCTTCAATTCGCGTGACGACGCCTAAGCGGTGCTCAACCCCCTCCCCATCCCTGACCACAAGCAACCGGCCGGGACCCGTCGCCCGGACAGACTCATACGCCCACATGCTCGGCTGCCGGTCACGGTCCTGCACCGATCTGACGACGACGTGGGATGGGGTGAGCGTGATGCTATGGCCGGGCGATGCGGTCTCAACGAGCAGCGAACGCATTGCGCGACCGTTGTCATCGCGGGGGACGTCTGCTGGATGAATGGCGCGCTCGGCACGGAGAGCCTCAATCAACTCCTCGTCCGAGGTGCCCCACCCCACCCCGCGGTTAGAGAGCACACCGAACAGCGTGGCCAGCGACAGCTCAGGCTGCCCCTCCCATGTCAGGCGCAGCTCATCCAAAACAGTGGGGATCCGGGTCGGGTCAGGCATGTCGGACGGGCTCACGCAACTGAATCTACACTCGTCCGGGTGAAGGCACGAAAAAACCGCTGCCCCGGGATGAACCCGGAAACAGCGGTTAGATCAGAGCGCTAGCGCTCGATCGCGAGTGATTACTCGACGATCTTGGTGACACGGCCAGCGCCGACGGTGCGGGAGCCCTCGCGGATAGCGAAGCGCAGTCCCTCGTCCATAGCGACCGGCTGGATCAGCTCGACGGACATCTCAACGTTGTCGCCCGGCATGACCATCTCGGTGCCCTCCGGCAGCTTCACAACACCGGTCACGTCGGTGGTGCGGAAGTAGAACTGCGGACGGTAGTTGTCGAAGAACGGGGTGTGGCGGCCGCCCTCGTCCTTGGACAGGACGTAGACGGAACCCTCGAACTTGGTGTGCGGGGTGTAGGCGCCCGGTGCGATGACGACCTGGCCACGCTCAACGTCCTCACGCTTGAGACCACGCAGCAGCAGAGCAGCGTTGTCGCCAGCCTCAGCGGTGTCGAGAAGCTTGTTGAACATCTCGATGGAGGTAACGGTGGTCTTCTGGGACTTCTCACGGATGCCGATGATCTCAACCTCGTCGTTGAGGTTCAGGACACCACGCTCAACACGGCCGGTAACAACGGTACCGCGGCCGGAAATGGTGAAGATGTCCTCGACCGGCATCAGGAACGGGCGGTCGGTCTCGCGCTCCGGGTCCGGGATGGAGTCATCGCAAGCCTGCATGAGGTCGACGATGGACTGAACCCACTTCTCGTCGCCTTCAAGAGCCTTCAGAGCGGAGATCTGGACAATCGGAGCTTCTTCGTCGTACTCCTGCTCAGCCAGCAGCTCGCGGACCTCCATCTCGACGAGCTCGATGATCTCCTCATCGTCAACCATGTCGCACTTGTTCAGAGCAACGAGGATGTACGGAACGCCAACCTGGCGGGCGAGCAGCACGTGCTCACGGGTCTGCGGCATCGGGCCGTCGGTAGCAGCAACCACGAGGATCGCGCCGTCCATCTGAGCAGCACCGGTAATCATGTTCTTGATGTAGTCGGCGTGGCCCGGGGCGTCAACGTGTGCGTAGTGACGCTTCGGGGTGTTGTACTCAACGTGGGAAATGTTGATGGTAATACCACGCTCGCGCTCCTCCGGAGCCTTATCGATGGCAGCGTAGTCGAATGCCTGGTTCTCCTCCGGGTACTGGCTAGCCAGAACCGTGGTGATAGCAGCAGTGGTGGTGGTCTTGCCGTGGTCGACGTGACCGATGGTGCCGATGTTTACGTGCGGCTTGCTGCGCTCAAACTTAGCCTTAGACACTGATTGTCCTCCTGGACGATCGTGTGATTGTGAATCTCACAATCACGTGGTTGTTCATTTGCAAATGTGCCAGTTACATGATCCTAGATTTGTTAATGCCGTTTTTCAAACCACAGGCCGGGGCTTGTCTAGGGCTCCAACCACTGCGGTAGGCAGTTGATCTGTGGTAACGGCCGGCTCAGTGAAACGTCGTCAAGCGATGCTCCGCTCAGCTCGGCCGCTACCGCCCCTCCCTCCTGGCACAGAAGGGAGGGTTAGCTGGGCTTAAGCCCGGCCGTTGCGCTCGTCGATGATGTCCTGAGCGATGTTGGACGGAACCTCACCGTAGGAGTCGAACACCATGGTGAAGTTCGCACGGCCAGCGGTGGAGGAACGGAGGTCACCGATGTAACCGAACATTTCGGACAGGGGCACCTTCGCCTTGACAACCTTGGCGCCGGAACGGTCTTCCATGGCGTACACCTGGCCGCGGCGGGAGCTGATGTCGCCGTTGACGGTACCCATGTACTCCTCGGGGGTGACAACCTCGACAGCCATAAGCGGCTCGAGCAGCACCGGCTTCGCCTTCGCGACAGCTTCCTTCAGGGCCTGGGAACCAGCGAGCTTGAACGCCATCTCAGAGGAGTCGACCTCGTGGTAAGCGCCGTCCTCGAGCGTGGCCTTGATGTTCACCAGCGGGTAGCCAGCAAGGTAGCCGTACTGCATCGCATCCTGGATACCAGCGTCAACCGACGGGATGTACTCCTTCGGCACCCGGCCACCGGTGACGGCGTTTTCGAAGGTGTAGGTCGGGGACTGGCCCTCTTCGAGCTCGTCTGCCTCCGGAGCGTACGGCTCGATGGAGATGATGACCTTCGCGAACTGACCGGAACCACCAGTCTGCTTCTTGTGCGTGTAGTCGAGGTGCTCAACCGGCTTGCGGATGGTCTCGCGGTACGCAACCTGCGGGGAACCGATGTTCGCTTCGACCTTGAACTCGCGCTTCATACGGTCAACCAGGACGTCGAGGTGGAGCTCGCCCATGCCGCCGATGACGGTCTGGCCGGACTCCTCGTCGAGCTGCACGGTGAAGGTCGGATCCTCCTCCGCGAGCTTCTGGATAGCGGTACCCAGCTTCTCCTGGTCAGCCTTGGTCTTCGGCTCAATAGCGACCTGGATCACCGGGTCCGGGAAGTCCATGGACTCCAGGATGATCGGGTGGTCCGGGTTGCACAGGGTGTCACCCGTGGTGGTTTCCTTCAGACCGATGAACGCGTAGATGTTGCCGGCATCAGCGTGCTCGACCGGGTTCTCCTTGTTCGCGTGCATCTGGAAGAGCTTGCCCACGCGCTCCTTCTTGGACTTCGTGGAGTTGAGCATCTGCTCGCCCGGGATGGCCTGGCCGGAGTAAACGCGCACGTAGGTCAGCTTGCCGAAGAACGGGTGAACGGCAATCTTGAACGCCAGAGCGGAGAACGGTTCCTCGACGGACGGCTTACGCGTCATCTTCTCTTCACCGTCGACAGAGGTGCCCTGGACCTCGCCAATGTCCAGCGGGTTCGGCAGGTAGTCAACAATAGCATCGAGCAGCGGCTGCACACCCTTGTTGCGGTACGCGGTACCGCAGAAAACCGGGTAAATCTCGGAGTTGACGGTCATCTTGCGGATGGCGCCCTTGATCTCCTCAACAGTGAGCTCCTCGCCGCCGAAGTACTTCTCCATGAGTTCCTCGTCGGACTCAGCGACAGCCTCGAGCAGCTGCTCGCGGTACTCCTCAGCCTTGTCCTGAAGGTCAGCCGGGATCTCCTCGATGGTCGGCTCCGCACCGGTCTCGACCTTGCCGCGCCAGGTGATGGCCTTCATGTCGATGAGGTCAACGACACCATCGAAGTCGTCCTCAGCGCCGATCGGCAGCTGCATGACCAACGGCTTAGCGCCCAGGCGGTCAATGATGGTCTGGACGGTGTGGTAGAAGTCCGCACCGAGCTTGTCCATCTTGTTCACAAAGCAGATACGCGGCACGTCGTACTTAGCGGCCTGACGCCACACCTGCTCGGACTGCGGTTCCACACCCTCTTTACCGTCGAACACTGCAACAGCACCGTCGAGAACACGCAGGGAGCGCTCAACCTCAACGGTGAAGTCAACGTGGCCCGGGGTGTCGATGATGTTGATCTGGTTGTTGTTCCAGAAGCAGGTAACAGCAGCGGAGGTAATGGTGATACCGCGCTCCTTCTCCTGCTCCATCCAGTCCGTGGTCGCGCCACCGTCGTGCGTCTCGCCGACGCGACGGTTAATACCCGTGTAGAACAGGATGCGCTCGGTCGTGGTCGTCTTACCGGCATCGATGTGGGCCATGATGCCGATGTTGCGGACCTTAGCTAGGTCCTTAAGCACTTCTTGTGCCACGTTGTATACCCCAACTTGTCGTCTTGTTGCGGCCGCTTCCACCCGCACCTGCGGGAAATGCGACAGCGATTTGAATGTTTTCCTTTGTCGATTCTGCCACTAAATCGCGATTATGGCAGGCCGAGACACTAAATGCGCCCCTGGCAACCGGAGCTGTAGCGACAATTACCAGCGGTAGTGAGCAAAGGCGCGGTTAGCCTCAGCCATCTTGTGCGTGTCTTCGCGGCGCTTCACGGATGCGCCAAGACCGTTGGACGCATCCAGGATCTCGTTAGCCAGACGCTCGGTCATGGTGTTCTCACGGCGCTGCCGGGTGAAGGTGACCATCCAGCGCAAAGCCAAAGTGGTGGAACGGCCCGGACGGACCTCAACCGGCACCTGGTAGGTAGCGCCACCAACACGGCGGGAGCGAACCTCCAGATCCGGACGGATGTTGCCCAGAGCCTTTTCGAGGGTGCCAACCGGATCCGTGCCGGTCTTCTCGCGACACATCTCCATTGCGCCGTAGACAATGCGCTGCGCGGTGGACTTCTTACCGTCCTTGAGAATCTTGTTGATCAGCTGGGTGACCAGCTCAGAATCGTAAACCGGGTCCTTGACTACGGGACGCTTCGGTGCTTGCTGCTTACGCATTGATTACTGTCCCTTCTTCGCGCCGTAACGGGAGCGAGCCTGCTTGCGGTCCTTGACACCCTGGGTATCCAGAGCACCACGGATGATCTTGTAGCGGACACCCGGAAGGTCCTTCACACGGCCACCGCGCACGAGCACCATGGAGTGCTCCTGCAGGTTGTGGCCCTCACCCGGGATGTAAGCGGAAACCTCGATGCCGGAGGTCAGGCGCACACGCGCGACCTTACGCAGAGCGGAGTTCGGCTTCTTCGGAGTGGTGGTGTACACGCGGGTGCACACACCGCGGCGCTGCGGGGAACCCTTCAGGGCAGCCGTAGCGACCTTGGCTTTCTTGTCGTGGCGGCCCTTGCGGACCAGCTGCTGAATAGTTGGCATACCATCGCTTTCTTGTCGTCGTCTGGTGTCTCAAGTCTCCACCGTCCGGCATCGCGCCCGAACACGCAAAAATGGGGGCTCTTCTTCGGGGCCCTTCCGCGTGTGCGAACATCGCGCCGTCCGAGGAGAACGGGGAGTTCTTTTCCATTTCCGCGACGCGATAAACGCGCAGCGGCGGAATCGGGTTCAAAAGTACAGGGTACGGGCGGCGGAAAGCAAATCGCTTCCCCGCTCTCAAGGTGACGGGCACGCTTCGCCGCTTAGAACTAAGTAGCTTTGGGGGCATGTCGACCGATTCTGCAGACAATGTGCCCCGTAAGCGCGTTTCACACGCACGCCGCCAAGAGATCGCCGATGTCCTCGCCGCGGCCTTTGCCGACGGCCAACTGAACACCACGGAGTTCGACGAGCGCACGGCGGTAGCCTGGCGCGCCACCTACGCCGACCAGCTCGACGAGCTCACTGTCGACCTCTCCCCTGTCCAGCAACTCCCGGACACAGCAGGCTGGTCCTCTGCCGCACATCAGCCGCGATCCAAGGCTCTCGACTTTGTCACTGGCGAGCCCGGCGGCACGTCCAGCTCCATTGCCGTCATGGGTGGCGTGGAGCGCTCCGGAGACTGGCTGATCAACAGCAACCACTTCTCACTCGGACTCATGGGTGAAACCCAGCTAAACCTGCTCCAAGCTCGCTTGGCCTCCGATCACATTCGAATTAGTGCCAATGCGATCATGGGCGGGATCACCATCGTCGTCCCGGAAGACGTGCGGGTGAAGTCCGAAGGTTTCGCCCTGATGGGCGGGTTCGGGGTTACCGACCACCCCAGCGTCACTATCGCTCAGCGGGATCTGCCTGACGACGCCCCCACCATCACCATCGCCGGCATCGCCCTCATGGGTGGCGTGGACATCATCCGGGCGGCAAGGAGCGCGAAGATGTAGAGCTCACAGCCCTGCGGAAAAGTTGACAAACTGGATTCCCACCTAGAACCGTCTACGCTGGTCACAGCGTTCTTGGCCGGTAGATCGACATCGGGTTTGTCAACTTTTCCGCAACCGCCCTCCCAACGAGCCCTGAACACAGCGAAAGGCCCGGCCTCCCACGCGGAGAGACCGGGCCTTCACGCTTAAGCGCGACGGGCTACCTACTGGTAGCTGTCGTAGCCGCCCATGCCGTACTCGTCGAGCGGCACGGACGCGCCGGTGAACTCGCCGTAACCCTCGTCGCCGTAGATGGCATCGCCGAAGGTCGGGATCGAGTAGGCGGCGGAACGCGCGGCCTCGGTCGGCTTCACGGAGATGTTGCGGTAGCGGGAAATACCCGTACCGGCCGGGATCAGCTTACCGATGATCACGTTCTCCTTGAGGCCGATGAGCTTATCGGAGCGCTTGTTGATGGCGGCGTCGGTAAGCACGCGCGTCGTCTCCTGGAAGGAGGCGGCGGACAGCCAGGACTCCGTGGCCAGCGAGGCCTTGGTGATACCCATGATCTCGCTGCGCAGCTCTGCCGGCTCGCCACCCTCGGCGACTGCCTGACCGTTGATCTGGCGTGCCTCGGACAGGTCCACCAGGGTGCCCGGGAGGAACTCGGTGGAGCCTGCGTCGATGACGGTGCCGCGACGCAGCATCTGGCGGATGATGATCTCGATGTGCTTGTCGTGGATCGACACACCCTGCGTGCGGTACACAGCCTGCACCTCGTCGATGAGGTGCTTTTCGACGCCGCGGCGTCCCAGCACCTCAAGCACGTCGTGCGGATCAGCGGCACCGCGCAGGAGGCGGTCGCCGACCTTGACCGTGTCGCCGTCGCGAAGCGAACGCTCGATCATGGCCTCCGGGTTGGACTCCATCGGGCGGCGCACCTGGGCCAGGCCCTGGCGCTTGGACAGCTTCTCGTAGACCACGTCGTCGGAGCCGTCCTCCGGGTGGATGGTCAGGGTCCAGAAGTTGCCCTCGTCCTCCAGCGAGATCTCGCCGGCGACAGAGGCGATCGGGGCGCGGTTCTTCGGAACGCGGGCCTCGAACAGCTCCTGGACACGCGGCAGACCACCGGTAATGTCGCCACCGACACCACCCTGGTGGAAGGTACGCATGGTCAGCTGGGTACCCGGCTCACCAATGGACTGGGCGGCGACGATGCCGACGGCCTCGCCGATGTCGACGAGCTTGCCCGTCGCCATGGACTTGCCGTAGCACTTCGCGCAGACACCGGTCGGGGTCTGGCAGGTCAGCACGGAGCGGACCTTGACGGACTCGATGCCGGCGTCGACGAGAGCGTCGATACGCTCCTCGGACAGGTCCGAGCCTGCCTCGAGAAGGACGTTGCCGTCAGTGTCGGTCGCGTCGGACGCCAGCACGCGGCCGGAGACCGAGGTCTCGACCAGGTCGTGGCGGTTGAAGCGGCCCGTGCCTGCAGCCTCGGCGACCGGAACCTTGACACCCTGGTGGGTGCCACAGTCCTCTTCGCGGACGATGACGTCCTGAGCGACGTCGACAAGACGACGGGTGAGGTAACCGGAGTCAGCGGTACGCAGAGCGGTATCAGCCAGGCCCTTACGGGAACCGTGGGAGTTGTTGAAGTACTCCATCACGCTCAAGCCCTCGCGGAAGGAGGTCTTGATCGGACGGGTGATGTACTCACCGCGGGAGTTCACGACCATGCCCTTCATGCCGGCCAAGGTCCAGATCTGGCGCATGTTACCGGCAGCACCGGACTTCACGATCATCGGAATCGGGTTGTCGTCCGGGTACAGAGCCTCAACAGCCTTACCGACCTTGTCGGTGGCGTCCTGCCACAGCTCAACCAGGCGGTCGTAGCGGTCCTTCTCGGTCAGCGCACCCTTCTCGAAGTACTTGCGCTCAATGGCCTCCGCCTCACGCTCGTACTCGTCAAGGATCTCCGTCTTGTTCGGCAGAACCAGAACGTCAGACATGGTGATGGTGATGCCCGAGCGGGTCGCCCAGTAGAAACCAGCGTCCTTGAGCTTGTCCATCGTCTGCGCGACGGTGATCATCGGGTACTTCTCCACCATCGCCTGGATGATGTCGCCGAGCAGCACCTTGTCCTTGCCGCCCTTACGCACCATGGCGCCTTCCTGGTACGGGAAGTTGAAGGGGAGCATCTCGTTGAACATGATGCGGCCCAAGGTGGTGTCAGCCATCCAGGACTGACCCTTCTCCCAGCCGTCGGGGAACTGCTCCGCCTCAATCTCCGCGGTCGGGCGCAGGTGATCGATGCGGACCTTGATCGGGGCCTGCAGGCCCAGAACGCCGCGGTCATAGGCCATGATGGCCTCACGGTGGGAGGAGTACACACCGCGTGCCGGGCCGTTCTCGTCGGCCGGAGCGTACGCGCCCTCGCCACCGATCTCGCCCTCGCCCTTGACCATGGTCAGGAAGTACAGGCCGGTCACCATATCCAGGCGCGGCATAGCCAGCGGCTTACCGGATGCCGGAGACAGGATGTTGTTGGAGGACAGCATGAGGACGCGTGCCTCTGCCTGTGCCTCCGCGGACAGCGGAAGGTGGACAGCCATCTGGTCGCCGTCGAAGTCGGCGTTGAAGGCCTCACATGCCAGCGGGTGCAGCTGGATCGCTTTACCCTCAACCAGGACCGGCTCGAAGGCCTGAATACCCAGGCGGTGCAGCGTCGGTGCGCGGTTGAGCAGCACCGGGTGCTCTGCAATAGCCTCTTCCAGAACGTCCCACACCTCAGGGCGCTGGCGCTCCACCATGCGCTTCGCGGACTTGATGTTCTGGGCGTAGTCGTTGTCCACCAGGCGCTTCATCACGAACGGCTTGAACAGCTCGAGAGCCATCAGCTTCGGCAGACCGCACTCGTGCATCTTCAGCTGCGGACCCACGATAATCACGGAACGACCGGAGTAGTCCACGCGCTTACCCAGCAGGTTCTGGCGGAAGCGGCCCTGCTTACCCTTGAGCAGGTCGGACAGGGACTTCAGCGGACGGTTGCCCGGGCCGGTGACCGGACGACCGCGACGACCGTTGTCGAACAGGGCATCAACGGACTCCTGCAGCATGCGCTTCTCGTTGTTCACGATGATCTCGGGGGCACCGAGGTCAATCATGCGCTTAAGACGGTTGTTGCGGTTGATCACGCGACGGTACAGGTCGTTCAAGTCGGAGGTGGCAAAGCGGCCACCGTCGAGCTGAACCATCGGGCGCAGCTCCGGCGGGATCACCGGGATCGCGTCGAGGATCATGCCGGCCGGGTCGTTGCCGGAGCGCTGGAACGCGGCGACAACCTTCAGGCGCTTGAGAGCACGGACCTTCTTCTGGCCCTTGCCCTCAGCGATGATGTGGCGCAGCTCCTCGGACTCAGCGTCCAGGTCGAAGTTGCGGATCAGGGTCTGAATCGCCTCAGCGCCCATGCCGCCGCTGAAGTAGTCCTCGTAGCGGTCGACGAGCTCTTCGTAGAGGTTCTCGTCGATGATCATCTGCTTCGGAGCGAGCTTGATGAAGGTGTTCCAGATCTCGTCCAGGTGCTCGATCTCGCGCTCGCCAGCCTCGCGCATGTGCTGCATTTCCTTGTCAGCGGCGTTCTGCACCTTCTTGCGGGCAGACGCAGCAGCACCGGAAGCTTCCAGCTCAGCGAGGTCTTCTTCAAGCTTCTGGGCACGGTCGGCGATCTCAGCCTCGGTGTCCTGCTCGACTTCCTTCTTCTCCAGGATCATCTCCGCCTCGAGGGTGGACATGTCGTTGTGACGTGCCTCCTCGTCAACGGACGTGATGATGTTAGCGGCGAAGTAAATGATGCGCTCAAGGTCCTTCGGCGCCAGGTCCAGCAGGTAACCCAGGCGGGACGGCACACCCTTGAAGTACCAGATGTGGGTGACGGGAGCAGCCAGCTCGATGTGGCCCATGCGCTCACGGCGGACCTTGGACTTGGTCACCTCAACACCGCAGCGCTCGCAAATGATGCCCTTGTAGCGGACACGCTTGTACTTACCGCAGGAGCATTCCCAGTCGCGGGTCGGACCGAAAATGCGCTCGCAGAACAGGCCGTCCTTCTCCGGCTTGAGGGTGCGGTAGTTAATGGTCTCCGGCTTCTTGACTTCGCCGTGGGACCAACGGCGGATGTCTTCGGCGGTGGCCAGGCCGATGCGGAGCTCGTCGAAGAGGTTTACGTCAAACACGTAAATGTTCCTTTTCTTCTAGGTTTTATGAGTTCAAGTTCGTATCTGTGGGAGCGGGCGGCGCCTTTCGCTTATCGACGCCCGCCCCCGCCTAGCACTTATGCCGTGTCAGCCGCGGAACCCTCGTCACGGGACAAGTTAATGCCCAACGAGGATCCAGCCTGGTCGTACTCGTCGTCGTCACCAGACAGCTCCATCGGGGTGCCGTCGGTGGAGAGAACCTCCACGTTCAGGCACAGCGACTGCAGCTCCTTGAGCAACACCTTGAACGACTCCGGGATTCCCGGGTCGGGGATGTTGTCGCCCTTGACGATGGCTTCGTAGACCTTGACACGTCCGACCACGTCGTCCGACTTGATCGTCAGCAGCTCCTGCAGGGTGTAGGCGGCGCCGTATGCCTGCATCGCCCACACCTCCATCTCGCCGAAGCGCTGGCCACCGAACTGGGCCTTACCACCCAGCGGCTGCTGGGTAATCATGGAGTACGGGCCGGTGGAGCGGGCGTGAATCTTCTCGTCCACTAGGTGGTGCAGCTTGAGCATGTACATGTAGCCGACGGAGATCGGGTACTTGAACGGTTCGCCGGAGCGTCCGTCGAAAAGCACCGTCTTGCCGTCGCCATCGACCATGACGTCGCCGTCGCGGTTCGGCTTGGTGTTGGCCAGAAGACCTGCGATCTCGTCGTTCGTCGCGCCGTCGAAGACCGGGGTGGCGGTCAGGGACTCGGGAGGAACGTCGTACAGCTGCTCAGGCAGAGTCTCCAGGAGCTTCGCGTTCGCCGGGTCATCCGGGTTGACGGTCCAGCCAGCGTGAGCCAGCCAGCCCAAGTGAACCTCGAGCACCTGACCGATGTTCATACGACGCGGCACACCGTGGGTGTTCAGGATGATGTCCACTGGGGTGCCGTCAGCCATGAACGGCATGTCCTCCTCAGGCAGGATCTTGCCCACGACACCCTTGTTGCCGTGGCGGCCGGCCATCTTGTCGCCGTCCTGGATCTTGCGCTTCTGCGCGACGTAGACGCGGATCATCTCATTGACACCCGGCGACAGATCGTCGTCGTCCTCGCGGGAGAAGCGGCGGACAGCGATGACCTTGCCGGTCTCACCGTGCGGCACCTTCAGGGAGGTATCGCGCACCTCGCGGGCCTTCTCACCGAAGATGGCGCGCAGCAGTCGCTCTTCCGGAGTCAGCTCGGTCTCACCCTTCGGGGTGACCTTACCCACCAGGATGTCGCCGTCGCGCACGTCCGCACCGATGCGAATGATGCCGCGCTCGTCGAGGTCCTTGAGCACGTCCTCGGACACGTTCGGGATCTCGCGGGTGATCTCTTCCGCACCCAACTTGGTGTCGCGGGCGTCGATCTCGTGCTCCTCGATGTGCACGGAGGTGAGCACGTCCTGCTCCACCACGCGCTGGTTGAGGATGATTGCGTCCTCGTAGTTGTGGCCTTCCCACGGCATGAATGCGACGAGCAGGTTGGTGCCCAGCGCCATTTCACCGTTCTTGGTGCCCGGGCCATCAGCGATGACCTGGCCAGCCTCAACGCGGTCGCCTGCAGAGACGATCGGGGTCTGGTTGTAGCAGGTGCCCTGGTTGGTGCGCTCAAAGGTGCGCAGCAGGTAGGACTCGCGCTGGCCCTCATCGTCCATGACGGTGATCACGTCGCCGGTCACATCTTCAACGACACCGGCGTTGTTCGCAATGACGATGTCGCCAGCGTCGTACGCCGCACGCATCTCCGTACCGGTGGCCACGTATGCAGCCTCAGAGCGCAGCAGCGGCACAGCCTGCTTCTGCATGTTCGCACCCATGAGAGCACGGTTCGCATCGTCGTGCTCCAGGAACGGAATCATCGCCGTCGCGACTGAGACCATCTGGCGCGGGGAGATGTCCACGTAGTCGACGTCTTTCGGACCGACGACACCGATGTCGCCGTCCTTGAGGCGCACCTCAATACGGTCCGCGGTGATGTTGCGGTCAGCGTCGTGGGCCGTAGCGGCCTCAGCGATGGCGAAACGGTCCTCTTCATCGGCGGTGAGGTAGTCGATCTCGTCAGTGATCTGACCGTCGATGACCTTCTGGTACGGCGTCTCGATGAAGCCGAACGGGTTCACGCGAGCGTAGGACGCCAGCGCACCGATCAGACCAATGTTCGGACCTTCCGGGGTCTCGATCGGGCACATGCGGCCGTAGTGCGACGGGTGCACGTCGCGGACCTCAATGCCGGCGCGCTCACGGGACAGACCGCCCGGGCCCAGCGCGGACAGACGGCGCTTGTGGGTCAGGCCGGACAGAGAGTTGTTCTGGTCCATGAACTGCGACAGTTGGGAGGTGCCGAAGAACTCGCGGATCGCGGCAGACACCGGGCGCACGTTGATCAGGGACGTCGGAGTGATGGACTCCGCGTCCTGGGTGGTCATGCGCTCACGAACCACACGCTCCATGCGGGACAGGCCGACACGGACCTGGTTCTGCACCAGCTCGCCCACGGTGCGCAGGCGACGGTTGCCGAAGTGGTCGATGTCGTCGGTGTTAATCGGGATGACCACGCCCTCCGGGGAGGTCATCTCGCGCTCGCCGGCGTGCAGGCGCACCAAGTACTCGAGGGTGGTGGCAATGTCCTCTTCAGTCAGAGTCATCTCACCGTCGTGGTCGCCGCCCAGACCGAGCTTGCGGTTGACCTTGTAGCGGCCGACGCGAGCCAAGTCGTAGCGCTTCGCACGGAAGAACGCGTTCTCCAGCAGGGACTGCGCCAGATCGCGCGTCGGCTGCTCACCCGGGCGCTGCTTACGGTAAATCTCCAGCAGAGCCTCATCGGTGTTGGCCACGCCGTCGTTCTCCAGCGTGGTCATCATGATCTCGGAGAAGCCGAAACGCTCCTTGATCTGCTCAGTGGTCCAACCCAGGGCCTTGAGCAGCACAGTCACCGGCTGACGACGCTTACGGTCAATGCGCACACCGACGGTGTCGCGCTTGTCCACGTCGAATTCCAGCCATGCGCCGCGGGAAGGAATGACCTTCACGGAGTGCAGCGGGCGCTCGGTGGACTTGTCGATTGTCTCGTCGAAGTACACACCCGGGGAACGCACCAGCTGCGAGACAATGACGCGCTCGGTGCCGTTGACAATGAACGTGCCCTTGTCCGTCATCAGCGGGAAGTCGCCGATGAAGACGGTCTGGGACTTGATCTCCTGGGTGTCGTTGTTAATGAACTCCGCCGTCACGTACAGGGGTGCGGAGTAGTTGATGTCCTTATCTTTGCACTCGTCGATCGTGTACTTGATGTCCTCAAAGTACGGATCGGACAAAGACAGGCTCATGTTGCCCGAGTAGTCCTGAATCGGGGAAATTTCCTCGAGGATGTCCTCGAGGCCGGAGGTAATGCGGGCATCCGAGCCACGCTCCTCCGCCTGGCGCTCACGCCACTCAGGCGTGCCGACGAGCCAGGCGAAAGACTCCGATTGAACGTCAAGAAGACCAGGCAGCGCGATTGGCTCCGCGATTTTCGCGAAGGAATAACGCTCCGGGGCTCCGGGGATTGCGGCCACTGACTTGGTCTGGGGCGAGACTGCCAAGATGGGTCCTTCCAGCACCTCACGCGGGGCACGTGCATCGGCGCTTATGCTCGTGGACACCCGCTGGATAAATAGCGTTTCATTTAGTGGAAGCCCCGTCCCCCTAAAATGCACAAAGTCACCTTGTCAAACCCATTTTTCTAAAACATGGATCCAAGGTTTCATTCACGCACCGGCGACGGCTTCCAGCGCAAGGAGACAGCTTATACCCCCGATGACTGTTTGTAAAGCAGTCTTGCATAATGCTCCGTCGAAGCGCGATCGCTTGTCGTGGAACTCTACCACCTCACTGCTTGCGGAGTGCAACCCTGGAGGGGTGATTCGGCGCGTGTCAGGATGTGACCTGCGCAGACCTTCCCCGGCCCGGGCGCAGCGCTCCAATCAAACCGCCGATTGCTAGCAGTGATCCCAGCCCGATCGTGCCCCATGTCACCCAGCGGGAGACAGACTGAGTCACGGTGGTCAGCTGGCCCGCCATCTGCTCCACGTCGGCCGGGTCCATTACTGCGTCGTACGCGACGATGTCTTGGGCACGGCGGCCGGTGTGGTCGGCATAGTAGTCGTCCACACGCTCATTGATGCCTACGACAACACCGGTGATCTGATCGACAGTGAACTCACGCGTCGCATCGTGGTGGCGGAACACCTGGCGCTGCCCGCCGTCGGGCGCTGGCAACGTCTTGGTGTTCGCCGCGTCCGCATACAGCTTTGCGACGTTGACCGCCTCGACCCGCTGCTCAAACACATAGACAGAACGGCCGGCGACTTCGCGCTCCTCTTTGAATGTGGCCGGTACCGTCGTGCGCAGCGACGGCTCAAAGACGGCGTAATCCGTTTGCTCGACGTCGAGGGGGAACTTCAGCCACACGCCGTCGACGGGGACCTCCGCGTCCGGCATGGCCATCACCGTGCTCAGATTCGCCGTGGTCACGAACGCCCCAGACTTGCGGTCCATCTCGTACGACCACGTCGACGCAGTGATTAGATTGTCGAAGTCCGAGTCTTTATCACCGCGCAGCAAAGAATCACCGATCCGCAGCCCAGTGCGTTCCTCCGTCGCCGGGTTCTGCACGGTCATGTGCAGCTGGCGGGTAACGGGGACCTCAACGACCTTACCGTCCTCACCGGCATCAGGGTCGAAAACCCGGCCGTGCGGGTCGTGCATTGCCCAGGTGGTGTGCTCGAGGTTCAGCGGGAAACGGGCATCCCCGAGAAGAAACCGTGGAGCCACCAGTCCCGCGACAATGAGCGCGATGCCTACCCCGACAAGGAGGGCGGACAAAATGCGGGACTTGGGAAGCATGCGTGCCACTTTACAATCCCATCACCCCAGCCCCTATCCCCGCCACGGCAGGACGCGGGGGCAGAAAACGTCGAAAAGCAAAAAGCCCCTGCACACAGGCAGGGGCAAGATGCGTGAAACGCTTACTTGAGGGAGACCTTAGCGCCAGCCTCTTCCAGCTTAGCCTTAGCAGCCTCAGCGTCATCCTTGTTAGCGCCCTCGAGGATGGCCTTCGGAGCACCCTCAACCATCTCCTTGGCGTCCTTCAGACCCAGACCGGAGACGATCTCGCGGACAGCCTTAATAACGCCGATCTTCTTGTCGCCAGCGTCCTCGAGAACGACGTCGAACTCGTCCTTCTCCTCCTCAGCCGGAGCGTCGCCAGCAGCGCCCGGAGCGCCAGCTGCTGCAACTGCAACCGGAGCGGCAGCGGTCACGTCGAAGACCTCCTCGAATTCCTTCAGGAACTCGGAGAGCTCGATAAGGGTCATTTCCTTGAACTGCTCGATGAGCTCGTCCTTGGTGAGCTTAGCCATTGTGGCTTCCTTTCTGTTGTGGCCTTACACAAGGCCGTAAGAGTGTGTTTTGGTCGTTCGGGACGCACCGCTCTTAAGCGGCTTCGTCCTGCTTGTCCTGCAGTGCGGCAACAAGTCGTGCCGTCTTGGAGGCCGGAGCCTGGAACAGGCCAGCAGCCTTCGCCAAAGAGCCCTGGAAAGCGCCAGCAAGCTTGGCCAGAGTGGTCTCGCGGTTGTCCATCTCTGCGACAGCAGCCACCTGGGATGCGTCGAGAGCGTTACCGTCCATGTAGCCGCCCTTGACAATGAACAGGTCATTGTCCTTAGCGAACTTCTTCATGGTCTTCGCGGCATCCACAGTCGCGTCGCCCTTGATGAAGGCGACAGCGGTGGGGCCGGTCAGGTAATCGTCGAGACCCTCAATACCGTGCTCATTAGCAGCGATCTTGACGAGGGTGTTCTTGGCGACGTGCAGTTCAACATCAAATCCGAGCTCACCGCGCAGCTGCTGCAGCTGGCTCACGGTCAGACCGCGGTACTCGGTGAGGAAAACAGCGGACGAGCCTTCGAACTTTTCCTTCAGTTCAGCCAGCTCAGCTGTGTTCTTCGGGTTGGCCATGACACACGCCTCCTTCCAATTACTTCATGTTGTATCCGCCCGGAGCATTTCGCTTATCGACGCCACGTGGCAGCCACCACGCGACCGGCTCAAAACAAAATGCCCCGTGCAGAAGCACGAGGCAATGCGCTTTTCAAGCGCTATACAAGCCACGTTTCTCCTGCGTGGGTCACTCCATGGGTGGAGTCTTCGATCCTTCTAGGCTTTCGCCTTCGGGATGACCGACGGTCTTCGGTGAAACTTGAGCGCGGGAAGACTTCCCGTTCAAACTTCGCTGATGAACCTTAGTGCAGGGTGGCTTGGGAAACCAAATCGCGCAATCACTGCTTCTTGTTCTTGGCAGGGTCTTCCAGCCCGAGAAGTTCGAACGCGAACGGTTCAATCTCCGTGAACGAGTCGGCGGCCACGAAAGACGCGCGCTGTTTACCCGTGTCGAGCAGCAGCATGGACGAGAACCCGAACGTTCCGCCGTTATGCCAGTACAGCTCAGTGCCTTTGATATTCGGCCAGGTGAAGCGGAACTTGTCGCGCTCGAGCACATATGCGGCGTATTTCGCCATATCGCAGGTGGTGGACCGTAACCCACCGGAAGGAGCCGTGCCGTCCATCTCCCACGCCTGGACGCGCCTGCCCAGCATCGCTCTTATTCTGTTACTGAGTCTCTGCTTGCCCATCCGCGGCAAACCGGAAGTGTGGTTGGCAAGTTCCGCCAACGTCACCGTCGATACTGCCGCGCCGACGGATCAGTTACTTCTTCGAGGGCCAGAACAACTTCAGCAGGTTGTCCTGCAGGAAGTTGAACGTTGCACCGATGAGGGACAGCACCGTGGCGATACCATTCAGCGGGCGCTGCTCCTGCGCGTTTGCAGTCGCAGCGGGGCTGCCCTTCTCCGCCTTGCCCTTTTCATCAGGCTTCGGCTTGTTGTTGTCGGCCTTGCTGTCCTTAGCGTCTACGCCGTTCTTGGCAGGTGCCTTTTGCTCACCAGCTGGCGACGGCGGCAAAGCTGCCCCCTTCTCAACCGGATCAACCGCAACCGGCGACGGCGCGGGCGCCGTGCTTGCCAAATCCTGCAAGCGGTCGAGCGAGAGCGGCTCATCCATGATCGGGCGCTCGTTGGCCTTCTGCCCCACTTCCCAGGTGTAGGTCGCCTGGTTCGATTCCTTGCCGTTGCTCAGTGCGGTTGCCTTCATGGTGTAGGTGCCCGGTTCAGTGAACAGCCAGTGGGTGTGCAGGTGCGCCGGGGTGTCCTGGTGGATGGCGCTGCCCGGGGTGAGCTGGAACTCACCGTCGTCAGCCGCAGCCTTGAAACCACCCTTGCCGTCTGTGTTGAATGCGTGGATTTCGCCCGGGCCAGAGACCTCGTCGATGCGGATCTTCACGTCCGTGAAACCATCCCAGCGCGCCATCAACGTAGTCCAGCCAGGACGCAGCATGCCCTGGTGGTAGCCCTGCGGCAGGACGTATCCGGGCTTGCCCACCTGGGGAAGGTTCTTCGTGTCCTCGGTGAACGCATCCTTGTGCACCACCATGGTGACATCTTCTGCCGGGCGCTCCACGTTGGAGCCAGTGATGTCCTCTTTGAGGTCGAGCTTGAGCTGGCCGTCTTTCGCGGTGACATTGAAGACATTCATGTGGCCGCTTTCCAGAACGAGATCCTGCGCGTTCGCTACAGGGCTACCTGCGAATGCAAGGGATCCAGTCAGGGCGACGGCGAGAGCGGAGCGGCGGACGGAGGCTGGCTGAAGAGACACGAGGAGGCCTTTCTGGAAGTCTGAAGGTCGGCTAAATCATGAATGCGGGTGACTCCAACAATATAACATAATGATTACAACTTCATAAAGGTCTCGTCCTTCTCACAGGATTACGCGCACGTGGGGTCACGAGAACCAGCGCGACGGCACCACAGCAAAAGACCCCGGTTCTCAGCGTGAATGCCGAGAACCGGGGTCTTGAGTGCGGAACTACGCGGGCTTAAGCCTCGGTGTAGTTCTTCTGCACGGACGGGTCAACCGGAACGCCCGGGCCCTGGGTCGCAGACACCGTGACCTTCTTCAGGTAGATGCCCTTGGCGGATGCCGGCTTGAGGCGCAGAACTTCATCCAGGAGTGCGCCGTAGTTCTCGGCGAGCTGCTCCGGGGTGAAGGATGCCTTGCCGATCAGAGCGTGCAGGTTGGATGCCTTGTCCACGCGGAAGGCGATCTTGCCGCCCTTGGACTCGCTGACAGCCTTAGCCACGTCCGGCGTGACGGTACCGGTCTTCGGGTTCGGCATCAGACCACGCGGGCCGAGGACGCGGGCAACGCGGCCGACCTTCGCCATCTGGTCCGGGGTCGCAATAGCAACGTCGAAGTCGATGTTGCCGGCGTTGATCTGCTCGATCAGCTCGTCGGAACCGACGATGTCGGCGCCAGCTTCCTGAGCCTTGGTTGCGTTCTCGCCCTCAGCGAAAACAGCGACGCGGACGGTCTTACCGGTGCCGTTGGGCAGGTTGACGGTGCCGCGGACGAGCTGGTCAGCCTTGCGCGGGTCGACGGAGAGACGCATTGCCACGTCGATGGTTGCGTCGTACTTATCGGAGGCAGTCTCCTTCGCCAGGGTGACTGCCTGCAGCGGGGAGTAGACCGACTCGCGGTCGATCTTTGCCAGCTGCTCGGTGTAAGCCTTGGAGTGCTTCTTGGCCATGTTGAATTCCTTTGCAGTGTTGATTGCTGCCGCCACATCAGGCGGCGGGAAGTGTGGTGCGGGCCTGACCAGACCCTCCCACGAGCAGGAGTCCGCGCGGACTACTTCTCCACGTCGATGCCCATGGAGCGAGCGGTACCGGCGATGATGGCGGCACCTGCCTCGATGTCACGGGCGTTGAGGTCGTTCTTCTTGGTCTCGGCGATTTCCTTGCACTGCTCCCAGGTGACCTTGCCCACCTTGTCGGTGTGCGGGACACCGGAGCCTTTCTGCAGGCCAGCAGCCTTGAGCAGGAGCTTCGCAGCCGGCGGGGACTTCAGGATGAAGTCGAAGGAGCGGTCTTCGTAGACCGTGATCTCCACCGGGATGATGTTGCCGCGCATGGACTCGGTTGCAGCGTTGTACGCCTTGGTGAACTCGACGATGTTCACGCCGTGCGCGCCAAGAGCCGGACCGACCGGCGGCGCCGGGTTTGCCATACCAGCCTCGATCTGCAGTTTGATCAGGCCAGTGACCTTCTTCTTAGCCATCGAATTACCTCATTTCCTTGGTACAGGCCCCCGCCACGATGTTTAACGGCGGCCTTCCGGATGCCACGCCAACGCCGTTTGCTTATCGACGCAGCCACCGGGGACGTTCACTACCGCACCCACCCGTAAGCAGGCACGATCGCTCAGTGTACGGGATAGACCCCGACCAGCCCAAATCACGAAAACCGGCCCCCGTTGAGGTGGGGGCCGGTGATTCGTCGATAAGCAAAGTGCTCGAGCTACATGATGCGCTCGATCTGATCCGCAGTGAGCTCCACCGGGGTCTCGCGGCCGAAGATGGACACGAGCGCTTGGATCTTGCCGGTCTCCGGGTCGATCTCGTTGATGGTCGCAGAGACGGACGCCAGCGCACCGGAGAGAATGGTGACAGCCTCGCCGACCTGGAAGTCGTGCGCGACCTTCGGCTTCTCTTCCTGCTCCGGCATCGCGATGACGGTCTCGCCCTCGGCATTTGCCTCGGAAGCGGTCGCCTCGCCGTCCACAGGCGCGGCCTTCGGCATGAGGAACTTCGCCACGTCGCGGTGCTTGACCGAGGTCGCGTTGCCCTCGTTGCCGACGAAGCTGGTCACGCCCGGAGTTTCGCGGACCACGGACCATGCTGCGTCATTGAGATCCATGCGCACCAGGACGTAGCCGGGAAGAAGCTTGCGCTTGACGATCTTCTTCTTGCCGTTCTTGTCCTTCTCAAAGACCTGCTCGATGGGCACGACCACGTCGTAGATGGATTCCTCCACCTCGAGCGTCTGGATACGCATGTCCAGGTTGGTCTTCACCTTGTTCTCGTAGCCCGAGTAGGACTGGATGATGTACCAGGAACCGGGAAGCTTCTTCAGCTCGCGGGTGTACTCACGCAGACGGCGCTTGTAATCCGCGTCAGCAGCCTCCTCCGGCTCAGCGCCAAGAGCGGCCTCCGGGGACACCGGCGCCTCAGCGTCAGCCTCCGTGGCATCAGCCGATTCGAGGTCGACCTCTTGCACGGGCTGGGTTTCAACCTCCGGCGCCTCGTCCTGCTCCACGTCGAGCGCCGGCTCAGCGTCAGCGTTGCCGTCGCCGACAGCGCCGCCTTCACCGATCATCTCGTCTTCTTGGAGGTCGGTAGTGGCGCCGGAGCCCTGACTGTCA
Organism: Corynebacterium sp. CCUG 65737; assembly: GCF_024454115.1. NCBI lineage: Bacteria > Bacillati > Actinomycetota > Actinomycetes > Mycobacteriales > Corynebacteriaceae > Corynebacterium > Corynebacterium sp. CCUG 65737. Next base: position 172,335 of record NZ_JAGPZB010000001.1, on the reverse strand, counting down.
GCCTCAGCGTCGTCTGCACCGGTTTCCGGGTCCGTGGACTCCTGCACCGCGCCGCCTTCGGCAACCATTTCTTCTTCGTTGCGCTCTTCAGTGGTGGCTTCGTTGTTGGTGGTGTCTTCTGCCATGACAGCTCCTTGTTTATCGGGATATCTGGTGTGACCCAGCCTACCTGCTGGGCCAAAAACTGATCCCGCCTTACCCTTGACGGGCGGCGGGATACTTGTTGGTCTGAAAAGACTATACCTAAGGCACCAGGATTCGCTCAACTACCCAGGCTGCGCCCTGGTCCACGCCCCACACCAGGGCGGTGAGAACAATGAGGAAGCCGAACACGATGAGCGTGTAGTTGACCATCTGCGAGCCGGTGGGCCACACCACCTTGCGCATCTCGCCGACAACTTCACCGGGGAACGCGAGTGGGCCGTCACCAGTGTTGTCCTGGTCATCGGCAGTGGTCGCGGGAGTGCGCTTTGCCTCGTAAGACTCAGAGGTGACGGAGGTGGAACCGCTCAGTTGGCGTTTACCGGTGGGCTTCGCCGTACTTCTACCTGGCTGGTTGTTAGTCACAGCTCTCCTCAAGGCTTTGGTCGTCTATGGCAGGGGCGACAGGACTCGAACCTGCAACCTACGGTTTTGGAGACCGTTGCGCTACCAATTGCGCCACGCCCCTTTGGTGCACTGCGTAAAACAGTACGCCAACCCTACCACGAGCGTAGAACCGCCCCTAGAAGGTGAGTAGCGATGGAGAGAATTGAACTCTCGACACAGCGATTATGAGTCGCTTGCTCTACCACTGAGCTACACCGCCATGTGCCTACTTCCTTCTGCCCAGTTTCCCGGTCAGATGGCAGCAAACAACAGAGCCCCCTAGCAGAATCGAACTGCTGACCTTCTCCTTACCATGGAGACGCTCTGCCGACTGAGCTAAGGGGGCGCAGCCTCTGAAGCGTTAGCCGCTTGTTTGAAGCCTTTGAAAGATTAACCTGCCATTGCGCACATTCACAAATCAGCAGGTCAATCTCTGTTTCAGCCTGTTTATACCGCTAGAAACGGATGCCGAAGAGCTGCCCCAGGACACCGTTGATCTGGTCTTTGAAAGCAGCGAAGATCGCGCCCAGCGCCGCGAGAACGCCCAGTGCAATTCCTGCTTTCGCGCCCGGGTTCAGGTTGCCGTCCGCATCGCGTGACGACGACTCAGCCGAGCCCTCTGCCGAACCTTCACCCGATCCGCCACCCGTGGTCGGCTCGCATTCCGTCTCCTTCGTGGAGACCGCGCCGCGCAGGGAAATACCGCCCGACACGCCGTCGTCAGCCCAGAGGAAGCGCGTGGTGTCGGTGGATTTCCCATTCTTGCACTGGCTGCGGGACACGAAGGTGGCGAAGCCCTCGTTAGCGAAGTTCTCCATCTTTTCTGGCCGCGCCTGAACCTTGGACACCGGCGCGAAGTCCGTTCCGTTGTGAGCCACGTTGATGGATGCGCCCTCGCAGACCTCGTCGCACAGCACACGCAGCTGCTTGTCGACGGAGTTGTAATCCAGCGCCATCGCCCCCTGGAACGGAGACTGGTATTCCTGCTTCAGCTCGTGGGTTTCATCGTCCTTGAGGTCGACGAAGTAGACCTTGCCGTTAGCCTCCAAACCAACGGCGTACACGCTCTGATTAGGGATGTAGGAAATCGCCTCCCACCCGGCGTTCGCACCGATCTCCCCCGTGAGCGACTTCAGATCCCACTCGTGGGTGGCCTTCAGCTCTTTCTCGTCGCCACCGGGCAGTTCGTAGCGCAGGATGGACGGGCGGGAAACATCCTTCTGAGTGTTGTCGCGCTCGGTGGCCACGTAGAGTGCGCCGTCCGGGCCGACGGTAATGCCCTCGGTATCCGGGTCACCGGAACCGTCCTTGTAGCGCAGCTTCCAGGAACCGGCATTGGAATACTGCCTGGTGGCCTCGTCGTAGTCGACAGCGAGAAGCGTTCCCTTGTCGTTGTTGACAATCCACGCGCGGCCGTTGTTGTCGAAGTCAATGCCGGACATGTCCTCTTCCGCGAACGCGCCACCCAAGTCGATGTTTTGAATCTCCTGCGGGTCGAACGGCCAGGCTTCCTCCGCGGCCGGCTGCTTCTCCCCTGCCGCCTTGTTGGCCAACCCACGGGTCGCCTCACCAGTCCCGGTGAATTCCCCAGTCTTGTCCGGGATACGGCCCCAGGTGTTCTCGGCGTGGCCGTTCCAGGTGGTCTCAGCGACAAGCTCGCCCGCGGCGTTGTACACGCGAACAGAGTCGTTCCCACCCAGGCCGTAGCCCTTGGAGCCGTCCGGAGTCTGCTTCTCGGTGTAGAGGGCGAAGTAGCCGCCCGACTCGATCTTTGTGCCGTCCGGGATGACGATCGGAGCGTGCTTGTCGTTGTCATCGAGGATCTTCCAGCCGGAGATATCGATGTCTTGATCATTGTTGGTGTTAGCCAGCTCTACCCAGTCAGCGACGGGGTCGCCGTTGGATTCGACCTCGTTGATGATGACGGGAGAGCTAGCCGGCTGAGCAAACGCGTGCGGCGCAACGAACGTAGAGAAACCAAGAGCAGCGGAGACAGAAACAGCAACCGCGCTGCGGAAACGGGAGCGAGACATGAAGGACCCTTCAGGAGAGAGAACAGGACGCCCCCGAACTTAGAAGCAAGAGATGAACGTTTAGCTATTTTTAAGTAACGGGCACGTGACCGCCCCGTGAACTCCGCCTGAGCTGCACCTTCGGCACTATCACACTCTAGCGTCTGTGATAGCGCACTGATATCATTGAAGCGACGCGTTGTGGAGGTGAGCAATCGTGACATCAATCATCGTTCGCGGGCTAGACGCGCACGTCAAAGCGCGATTGGCAGATCAAGCAGCCCGAAACGGCCGATCCATGGAGGCAGAGGCCCGCGCGATATTGGAAGAAGCTACTCGGCCCCGCAATCTTGGCCTCGCCCTGTATGAGGCCGCTCAGCAGCATGGAGGTGTAGACATCATTGTCCCTCCCCGTGAAGGTGAGGCGCGGGTGGCGGACGTCGAATGATCATTCTGGATACGAATGTCCTGTCGGAAGTAGTGAAACCAGAACCGTCGGAACACGTACTGCAATGGTTGAGGAGTATTAGCGACGAGACTGGCACCACAGCAGTGAACGAAGCTGAGCTGAGGGCAGGACTTCGGGCCATGCCAGCCGGCCAGCGCCGTCGAGAGCTTGAGAATGTCCTTCTCGGTCAGCTCGAGCATTTCCACTCAGTAGGCTCAATCCTCAACTTCGACCATTTTGCGTCCACTGAGTACGCCGATATTCTCGCACTTCGCAGATCAGCAGGGCGGCCGATTTCGCCGCAGGACGCCATGATCGCGGCGATCTGCCGAAGTAGCAATGCAGGACTGGCAACCCGCAATGTGCGCGACTTCGAGGGCTTGGGGCTCAATCTGATGAATCCGTGGGAATGAAACTAGAAACGCACCGTGGGGAATCCCTCGGTGCGTTTGTTGGTGCCAGGTAGAAGATTCGAACTTCTGAAGGCAATGCCGGCGGATTTACAGTCCGCTCCCTTTGGCCGCTCGGGCAACCTGGCGTGCTCGGACTACATTACAGGACGCGCCCCGAAAAAGTGCAAATCACCAGTTCGCAGCACTAAACGCTACCCGACGCGTTCGACGGTGTACCGCGAGATCTGGCGGATTGCACGGTTCGCGGGGATGTCGGGCAGCGCGTCGAGATGCTTGTCGACGTCGGCGAGGTATCCCCGGACGTCGTCAAGCGCCCGCTGACGGCCGTCCGTTTGCGCGATGAGGTCGAGGGCGCGGGCGACATCGGCATCGTCGATAAGCGGGCCGGTGAGCATCGCACGCAGTTCCTCGCCTGCGGGGCTGGAATCGCGCATCGCGTACAGGACAGGCAGCGTGAACACGCCTTCGCGCAGGTCGGTGCCGGGGGTCTTCCCGGACTGTGTGGAGTCGGAAAAAATGTCAATGATGTCGTCTACGATCTGAAAGATCATGCCCACTGCCTCGCCGAGCTCCTTGAGCGTGCGCACGTCCTCCTCTTTCGCGCCGGAGTGCGTCGCCCCGAGGAACGCGGCGGACGCGATGAGCACGCCGGTCTTTTCGCGGATGACGTTGAGGTAGTGCTCGACCGGGTCGCCTTCACCGGGGCCCACCGTCTCGCGCATCTGGCCAGTGACTAGGTCGCTGAACGTGTCGGCGAAGTGCGCGACGGTGGCGGTGTCAATTTCACTCATGATGCGCGATGCCTCCGCCAGCAGGAAGTCGCCAGAAAGAATCGCGACGGTGTTCGTCCACCGTGCGTTGGCGGAATCGACCCCGCGGCGCTTTGCGGCTTCGTCCATCACGTCGTCGTGGTACAGCGTGGCCAAGTGCACCATTTCAACAATCGTCGCACCCTTGACCACGTTCTCCGCCTGCGGCTGATCCCCGAACTCACTGGCGAGCATGGCCATCATCGGGCGGAAACGCTTCCCTCCCGCCTTGGCCAGGTGCGTGACTTTCTCGTTGAGGAAGTCGTGCCCGCTGGACAAACGCTCAAACATGAGCTTTTCCACGCCGTCCAACCCTGCCGCAACGCGCTCAGCCAGCTCCTGATCCCCGAGGTCTAGCTGGGGTGTGCCGTTGGTCATTGATTGTCCTTGCGGGTCGTGCGGGCGGGCTTGTTGGTCCCCTTTACCGTAGTCGACAGTGTGTGAGTCTGGCACAATAAGTGCGGTGAAATCCTTCGAGTGCGTTGTCGTCGGGGCCGGTCCCGCCGGTTCCGCCGCAGCGATCGCCGCGGTGCGCGCGGGCATGAGCACGTTGCTTATCGACGCTTCTTCCCGCCGCCGCGACAAAACCTGCGGCGACGGACTCACCCCACGGGCAGTCCACTCCTTGCGCACGCTGGGGCTCGAATCTGCACTGCCTGCCTACCGCAACAAGGGCCTGAAGTTGCACGGTTTCGGCGGCTCCGTCACCGCACCGTGGCCCAACGGCTCCTACGGCACCGAGGGGTCGGCATCTCCCCGCACGCTTTTCGACGCTTCCTTGGCCGACCTGGCCACCACCACCGGCGCCACCGTCCTCTACGACTGCCCCGTCACCGCCCTCGAGCACGGGGCGGAAGGCGAGATCACGGCAGTGGTCACCCCGAAGGGATCGTTCGGTGCTCGTTGGGTGGTGGTTGCCGATGGGGTGCGTTCGCCCGTCGGAAAGCTGCTGGGTAGGCAGTGGCACCGCGGCGAGGTGTACGGCATCGCCGCGCGCTCCTACTGCACCACCCCGTTTGCTGACGAGCCGTGGATGCACTCCCACGTCGAACTCCGCGACTCTCGCGGCGAGATTCAACCCGGCTACGGCTGGATCTTCCCGCTGGGATGCTCCGCGCCAAGCGGAAAGGGAGAAGCGAGAGGAACCGTGAACCTGGGCTGCGGGGCCCTGTCCACCGACACTCGGCCTGCCAAGGTGAACACCAAAAAGCTGCTCGTCGAATACGCCGACCAGGTCCGCGACGAGTGGCAGCTGGGTGAACCAAGCGACATCGCCTCGGCGCTCCTACCCATGGGCGGGGCCGTATCGAACGTCGCCGGGCCGAACTGGATGCTCATCGGCGACGCCGCAGCCTGCGTCAACCCCCTGAACGGTGAAGGAATCGACTACGGGTTGGAGACCGCCATCATGGCGGTCGACCTGCTCACCGAAGCAAGCGCGGGCTCACGCGACCGTGACCTGACATTGGTCTGGCCGCACGAACTGCGCCGCCGCTACGGCGAGGCCTTCGTGCTTGCTCGCACCGCTGCCCGTCTGCTCACCTACCCGCAGTTCCTGCCCCTGGCTGGGCCCATTGCGTTGCGAGGCCTCGGCGGCCGCTACCTCATGCCCGCCGCCGCCCGCCTGATGGGCAACCTCATCAGTGAAGAAGACAAGGACCTCGTCGCGCGGGCGTGGCGCGCGGCCGGGTCCGTCGTTTCAGCTTCAGCGATCCGCCGCGGCGCGCCGCTGTGGGATGCCCGCTAGGCTTTCTCAGCGTTTCTCAGCGTTTCTCAGCGCTTCTCAGCGCGGTGCAGCGCGACGATGCCGAAGGCGAGGTTCTTCCAGGTGGCACGCTCCCAGCCGGAAGCGTTGATGGCGCTGGCCAGCTGCTCCTGGGCAGGCCATGCCTTGATGGACTCTGCAAGGTACTCGTAGGCGGGGGCGTTGGAGGAGAACACCTTGCCCAGCAGCGGGATCATCCGCGGCAGGACAGTGCTGTAAATGGTGGAGAACACCGGGATGACGGGGGTAGAGAACTCGTTGACCACCAATCGGCCACCCGGCTTGGTCACACGCGCCATTTCGCGCAACCCGGCTTCGAAATCGTGCACGTTGCGTAGACCGTAGGAGATGGTCACAGCGTCGAAGCTCTCATCGGCGAACGGCAGGTGCATGGCGTCGCCAACGACCTTCGGCACGTTGCGGTGCGCGCCGGCGGCGAGCATGCCCTGGGAGAAGTCGCAGGCCACGCACCACGCACCGGACTTCGCCAGCTCTTCGGTGGACACTGCCGTGCCGGCGGCCAAGTCGAGCACCCGCTCGCCGGGCTTCAGGTCCAGCAGTTCGCGGGTGCGGCGGCGCCAGCGGCGGTCCAGGCCAGCTGTCATCACGGTGTTGGTGATGTCGTAGTTCTTGCCGACGTCATCGAACATCCCCGCCACATCGTGCGGGTTCTTCTCCAGGTTCGCCTTGGCCATAGGAAGACAGTCTACTTCGCCTTACTACGCCCGCCTTTGCGCCCCTTGTACGGGCTGGCGTCGATTGCTTGCTCGTAGTAGCCCAGGAGCTGGTCGCACAGCGCCGACCACGTCTTGTTCGCAACGGACTCGCGGGCGTTGCCGCTCATCTGCTCTAGGTTGTCGTCGGCGAGGATGGTCGCAGCGGCGGCGGGTAGGTCGCGTTCGAAGGTGGGGACGTCGAGAAGCTGGCCGTTGTAGCCGTCGACGATCGTGTCGATGGGCCCGCCCGCGCGCGGCCCGATCGTCGGCGTGCCGGAAGCCTGCGCCTCCTGCAGCGTCTGCCCGAAGGTCTCAAACTCGCCGGTGTGCACGAACAAATCCAACGATGCGTAGGCCGCCGCGAGCGCCTCCCCGCGCAGCTCACCGGTGAAAATCGCATTCGGCATGAGCTTGCCCAAGTCGCGTCGCTCCGGCCCGTCACCCACGATGACCAGCTGAATGCCTGGATCCCCGTGCAGGGCCGCAAGGCGCTCGACGCCCTTCTCCGACGCGAGGCGCCCCACGAAGCCGACGAATTTCTTCGTTCCCGTCGGGTCCCACTTCGCGCGCAGCTGCTCGCTGCGTTTCGACGGGTGGAACAGCACAGAGTCGACCCCGCGCCCCCACTTGTGCACGTTTTCAATGCCGTGCTTCTCAAGCTCCGCGATGGTCACTGACGACGGGGCGAGCGTCATCTGGGTCATGTTGTGCAGCCTGCGCGTCCACAGCCACGCCGCCTTCTCCAGGAAGCCGAGGTGGTACCGGGCGCTGAATCCCGCGACATCGGTTTGGAAGAGGGCGACGGCGGGGAGCTTTAAACGTCGACAAGCAATCGCTCCGACACCACCAAGCACGAACGGGCTGGCCAGATGCACCACGTCGGGCTGGAACTCTCGCAAAGTGTTCCACAGCGTCGTGTTCGGAATGCCCACCGGCAGTGAATCAACCAGCGGCACCATGATCGTGGGCACACGCACGACCGGGAAGCCGGCGTAGGACGGGACCTCCTCCTGGTTCGACCGCGCACCAGGAGCGATGACAATCGCCTCGTGGCCGTTCGCCTCCAAATGCTCCAGCACACGCAGGACGGAGTTGGTTACTCCGTTGACGTTGGGCAGGAAAGCTTCGGCAACAATGGCGACACGCATTGCACCATTATGTCTTTGGCCTGCTAACTGTTCGCGTCTTTCTCGGTAACGGCAGGTGAATTTTCACGCCGTCCCGCCCGCGACACGGCCAGCCATCCCGCCGCCGCGATGAGCGTGGACATGAGCGCCACCGATAGCGCCGGAATGATCGCAAGGGGCCACGAGCGGCCTTCCACCTTCACAATGTCCGGGTCCGACTTCGCGTACGTCACCCACACTTGCTGCCCCTCCCCCAGCCCCGAGGGGTAGAGCAGACCGTGGGGCGGGAAGTGCACGCGCCCGGTTTCGTCCAGGTACTCGACGGAGGTGCGCAACCACGTCACGCTGGTGACGGTGGCAATGCCGCGGCCGGGGTCGCGGGAAATGGTGGCATCGTTCATCACGGGCCCTGCGACCATGGCCACGCTGCCGAGCATCGCGCACAGGTATAGCGCGATGATCAGCTGGTGCAGGCGGCGCTGAATCACTTCTTCAGCTGCTCCGCCAAATCGCGCCTGGTCGCGCGCGTGGTCACGGCCTCAATCACAGTCACGGGCTCGTGCTTATCGACGCCATCGACCAGGCACTCCACCAATTCCTGCGTCGTCTCGGCCCGGCGGTACGCGACACCGTATGCGTCTGCGAGGGCGGCGATGTCAACGTCGTGAGGCGTGCCGAACGCCATCTCGAAGTTCTCGCGCAACGGTTCAGCACCGGGTTCGAGAGCCTCGAAGATCCCGCCGCCGTTGTCGTTGGCCACAACGATGGTGAGGTTGCTCGGACGCGGCTGCGGCAGGTCGTGGCTGCCGATGAGCAACCCGCCGATGTCGTGCAGGAAGGTCACGTCGCCGACGAGTGCGACCGTGCGCGGGGCGCGCAGCTCATCCGGGTGCAGTGCCTGCGTGGCCAGAGCAATGCCGACTGCCTGGGACACTGTGCCGTCGATGCCGGCAGCACCCCGGGCGGCGTAGGTGGACACGCCGTCGAAAGGCAGGCCGACCAAGCTGGCGTCGCGCACGGGGTTCGACGACCCGAGCACCAACGTGTCCCCCACCGCTAACGTGTCGCCCACCGCTGCGGCGGCATGCAGGCCGGTGAAACCGTATTGCTTGTCCTCGAGAGCGTCGCGGACTGTCTGGGCGCCGACGTCGCCAGCAGCCTCGCAAATCTTCAGCCACTGATCGGTCGGTTGCCCGGTGACATTCACTCTGCTGCCGCGGCGGGCAGGGTTGCCCGTGAACGTCTCCGTGCGCGACAACCCGATGACCTCAATGGTGTTGTCGGCCATGAGCGCCAGCACGTCGCGGTGCAGCGTTGGGTGGCCGACCACAATGACCTGGTCCGGCTTTGTCGACGCTGCGAAGTCCCCGCCGCCGTGGCTCACCGCCACCTCATCCTGGGTGAAGAAGCGCGCCGCCAAGGGGTGCACCTGATGGAACGGGGTCGGGGCGGTCGGCTCAGCAATGGTGGGCACGTGCTCAAGTCCGGGGACTTCCCAGGCCTCATCACCGGCAATGACCAGTGTGTTCAAAGTCAGGTCGACATCGACCGCGCCGTGGTCGACAAAACCTGCCCCGCCCTGCAGCCGCCCAGGGCCGACAACCCGGCGCGGCGTCCCCACCGGTTCCGCCAGCGCCTCCGGCACGAGCGGGGTGTCCAACGCGACATTGATATGCGCGGCGTTGCTGCCGTTCGCGGCCGTGTCTAGTTCGATCGGGTCCCCCACCGCGGCGACCTGCTGTGTGGCGGCATAGCGGCCGAAGATGCCCTGCTGCCAGATCGTCTGCGATGCGCCGGTGCCCACCAGCCGCTCCGGCCGGTCCGCACTGACCACGAGCAGCGGGGTGTGCGACATGTGCGCCTCGATGACGGCCGGGTAGCAGTTCGCCACCGCAGTTCCCGAGGTCATCACCACCGCCACCGGCCTGCGTTGCACACGCGCGAGGCCGAGGGCGAGGAAGGAGGCGGCGCGTTCGTCGATACGCGAGTGGACAGTGACGTCCCTGCGCGCCAGAAACGCGTACGCCAACGGCGAGTTGCGCGAACCCGGGCACAACACGACATCCGTGACATGCCCGGCGACCTCTTCCGCGACGTAATTCGCGACCGCAATTGCCTCTACTGCAGAATCCGCCATTACTGCCCCGACCCAAACAGATCGTCGAGGAAGCCCTGGATCTCGCTAACGACGCCTTCCGCCTCGTCTTGCAGCTCAGGCGGAATCTCAGTCGGAACCTCGGAGGGAAGGTCATCCGGCAGGTCAGACGGGATGGTCACCTGGGGATCACCGTCGGAGTTGCGGCCGAACAGGCCGTCGAGCAGACCCTCCGGGGTCGTCGTCACTGTCTCTGTCTCCGTGAGGGTCACCGGTGCCGGCGGCGGCTGGTTCGCACGGCCCTCCGCCCCGCGCCACAAGAAGAACAAGACAAGGGCTGCCAGGGCCAACAGCAACGCGGTGATGCCCATGGCGACGCCGCCGGCCCTGCCGCCGCGCTGCGGCTGCTCGTAGGGCTCGGGATCGCTGTAGGCCTGGCGGTCGCGCGGCGGGCGGTACGGCTGCTCGTAAGGTTCGGGATCGCCGTAGCCCTCGTAACCTTCATAGCCGCCGTATCCGTCGTAGCTGTCCTGCCCGCCGTACTGGGTGTGGCCGCCGTACTGCGTCTCCGGGTACGCAGCCTGGTAGGTCGTCTCATCCGGCATGTACTGCCGTGGCCCCTTCTCGCGGGGCTGGAACTGTGCAGTGCGGTCGTCGGCGCCGAGGAACTCGGTCTCATTATTCGAGCCGTCGCGGCGGGTCTGATCATCCATGGGCCACATCGTAGTCCCCCGGCGATCTGAGACCTACCGCGGTGAAGCGGCGGCCTACAGCACCAGGCCGAAGACAGGCACCGCCAGGAAGTAGGTAGCCAGGGTGATGATCACCACGGCGATGACGTTGAGCCAGATACCGCCCTTGATCATCTGCCCCATGGTGACGTAGCCGGAACTGTAGGCAATCGCGTTCGGCGGGGTGGCCACCGGAAGCATGAACGCGCATGTGGCGGACAGGGCGACCGGGATGGTCAGCAGCATGACGTTCATGTCCCCGCCCGATGTCAGGCCGATGCCGGTGGCGACACCGCCCATGATCGGCAAGAACGTCGCGGCCGTCGCCGTGTTGGAGGTCAGCTCCGTCAGCAGCAGGATGAGCACAGCCACTGCGGCGATGAGCAGGATGACCGGCAGACCTGCAAGAATCTTCGCCACTTCACCGACCCACAACGACAGGCCCGTCTTGGTGAACATCGCCGACAGCGACAGACCGCCGCCGAACAGCAGCAGCACATCCCAGGGGATGTCCTTGGCGGTCTCCCAATCCAGCAGGCGGATGCCGTTGAGCTTGCCCGGGATGGTGAACAGCAACAACCCGGCGATCATGCCCACGCTCGCATCGGTGTAGGGGAAGTCCCAGCCGAAGGTCTCCATCCCCAGCGGGATGAACACCCAGGCCAGCGCTGCAGACACGAAGATCACACCGGCGAGGATTTGGCCGGGGGTCCAGCGGCCGATCTTCTTCAATTCGTCGTCGATAAGCTCTTTGCCCCCGGGGATCTCGTCGATCTCGGGCTTGAACACATTGATCAGGATGACCCACGCAAGCAGCGTGAACAGCACCGCAATGGGCACACCGAACATCATCCACTTGCCAAAACCGATCTCGATACCGTGCGATTCCTTCATGTAGCCGGCCAGCAGCAGGTTCGGCGGCGTACCGATCAGCGTGCCCAGCGAGCCTGTCGACGCCGAGTACGCAATGCCCAGCATCAGCGCCGTGGCGAAGTTCTTCTGCTTGTCCATGCTGCCCAGCTGCTCCGCGGTGAGAGTGAGCACGGAAACACCGATCGGCAGCATGACCACGGCCGTGGCGGTGTTGGACACCCACATCGACAGGAAGCCGGTGGCCACCATGAAGCCCAGGATGATGCGCTTCGGGGACGTACCGATGAGCTTGACCACCCACAGCGCAAGCCGGCGGTGCAAGTTCCACCGTTGCAGACCCAGCGCAATCATGAATCCGCCCATGAACAGGAAGATCGTGTCGGACGCGTACGGGGCGCTGACTTCCTTGAACTCGGCGACGCCCATGATCGGGAAGATGGCCAACGGAATCAGCGCAGTGGCGGCGAGCGGGATCGCCTCCGTCATCCACCACACCGCCATCCACACCGCGACTGCAGCCACGATGCGCATTGCCTGCGCGGAGTACTCTTTCTCAGCGTCAGCACCGGCGGACCGGGCTACGGTGTCAGCGGCGCCGTCCGGGAACAACAGGTAGATGACCACTGCCGCCGCAAGCCCGACAAACAAGCCGATGACCTGGCGGCGCCAGTCCTTGCGTTCCGGCGCGGTGGCGATGTCGCCTTCCGCGAACTGAGTGGAATCGTGAGTTATCGCTGTTGCTGGCATGAATCAAACATATGCCATACAGCGCCTCAGACGATAAAACCACCAGTCTTTTCTTATCGACGACGCCCGCAAACCCGCCACCCTATCCGCATCCGGCGCGAACAACTCTGTCGGATTGATACTGATGCGCCCCTCCACGATGGGGAATGGGTCAGCGACATCCTCAATGAACAGCCGTTGCGTGGCCAGCCCCGCCGCCTGCGAGCCCACCGCCGCCGCGGCAACGAGCCCGGCGTGAATCCCCACCGCAGTGTCCAGGGCAGAGGCCACCGTGATCCGCAGGTCTAGGTCGCGGGCGATCCGCGTGAGGTTGCGCACCCCGCCGAGTGGTGCGACCTTGCACACCGCCGTATCCGCTGCCGCCAGCTTGACCACGCGGTACGGGTCCGCCACCTTCCGAATCGACTCATCCGCCGCAATCGGCGTGCTCACTTTGCGGCGGACTTCTGCGAGCTCCTCCGCGGTGCGGCACGGCTGCTCGATGTATTCCAAATACCCGCCGCGCGCGGTTCCGGTCGAGCCATCCGACGCGCTTTTCCCAGGCGGGAGGATCTCTTCGAAAGCCCGCGCGGCGGCGATCGCTTCCTGCACGGTCCAGGCGCCGTTGGCGTCGACACGCAGCACGGCATCGGGGCGCAGCTCGTGGACGGCTCGAAGACGCGCGACATCGTCCGCGAGCGCCTGCCCAGGCTCAGCGACTTTGATTTTGAACGTGCGCACGCCTTCGAAGCGGGCGAGGACGTCAGGCACCTCGTCGGGTGTCACCGCGGGAATGGTGCCGTTGACCTCCACTTCGCTAGGGCCACCCAAACCCTGGTATCCCTCGTAGGCGGCTTCGAGCCCGGCGCGCAGCCAGGCCGCCGCTTCCTCGTCGCTGTACTCGAGGAAGGGGGAGAACTCGCCCCAGCCTGCGGGGCCGTCGATAAGCAGGGCTTCGCGCGTGGTGATGCCGCGGAACCGCACCGCCATCGGCAGGGAGACGACGTGGGCGCGATCGAGAATGTCGTCAGGATCCGGCAGAAAACTATTCCCAAGCACCGATTTCGTCTTCCGGCAGTGGTTCGAAGAAACTGTCGGGGACTTCGTAGTCAACGAACCCCAACTGATACCGCTCATCCTGACCGTTCTCAGTCATGGCAGCACCTTCCTGCTATGGCCCATATTCATGGCTAACTGTACCCGGGATCCGCGGGCCGTTTGGTCAGCACGAGCGCGACGGGTCCGCTCGGACGGTCAGTGCGGTTCGCTGATGCGCAACCACCGTTCGGGGCCGCCGCCACGCACGACGAGCATGCGCCGCCCACGCACGACGACCCGATCTCCTTCAGCGTGAGCCGGCCGACGCGTTGCAAGTGGTGCACGACTGCGTCGACAGTGCTGGGGCTCAGGCCGGTCTTGGTGCGGATCTCCGCGCGGGACCGCGCTCCCCCACGGATCGCAGTGACAACTGCTCCCATCGGGCGCTGGCTGCCCGCGGGTGCCGCGGGCGCTTGTGGCTGGTTTGCTCTCCTAAAGATTCCCATCATCGCCTCTATCTAGAGCACCAAGCTCAGGCCCTGGAAGGTGGCCACGGCGAGCAGCCAGGCGAGTGCTAACTGGCCGACGAGGCCGATCGCGGTCCACTTCCATCCGATCTCGCGACGTTGCGCGGCCAACGTGGCCACGCACGGGGTGTAGGCGAGCAGGAAGATCATGTAGGCCCACACGGCAGCCAGGGTGTTGCCGCCGGAGGTCTCCTCGAAGTCCGCGCGCACGGCCTGGGCGAGCGGGGATGTGCCCTGTTCTTCGGGGGCGGCGTCGGTGACGTCCTCAAGGTCGTAGGTCTGAGCCCACGTGGCGATGAGAGCCTCTTTGGCCAGGAAGCCGGTGACCAGCGGGCCGGTGAGCGACCACGAGTCGAAACCGGCAGGCTCGAACACCGGCGCCATCGAGTCAGCGACGACACCGTAGAGGGAGTCCTGCGGTGCCAAGTCTTCATCGCCCCAGCTGTGCCCCGGCGCAGCGGGGGTAGACAGGAGGAACCAGATCACCACGACCGTGGCCACGATGATCCCGCCCGCGGTCTGCAGGAAGCCTTTCAGGCGGCTCCACATCACCGAGAAGCTCAAGCGCGCTGTGGGCCATTGGTAGACGGGCAGATCGATGACCAGCGGGTCGGACCCCATCGTGCGCCACAACGTCGTGCGCAGCAGCAGTCCGGAGAGCACCACCAGCGCGATCGAGATGACGTACATGGCGAAGACGACCAATCCGGCGTTGTCCGGGAAGAAGGTCTGCGCCAGCATCACGTAGACCGTCAGACGTGCCGAGCAGGAGGTGAGCGGCACCAGTAGCACGGTCAACCTGCGCTGTTCCGGGGTGGCCAAAACGCGCGTGGCCGAGATCGCTGGCACATTGCAGCCAAAACCCACGATGAGCGGGATGAACGCTTTGCCCGGCAACCCGATTGCCCGCATGAGCCGGTCGGCCACGACCGCTGCCCGGGCCATGTAGCCGGAGTCCTCCAGCACCGCCAAGCAGAGGAACATCAACGCCATCAAAGGCACGAAGGTCAGGACCATGCCGACGCCGTTAATGATGCCGTCGACAAGCAAGCCCTCCACGAACGGGTACCCAAGCCCGACCGCGGCAAGCCCGGCGCGCGCCCAATCGGAGCACGGGCCCAGCACGAAGTCCTCGAGCAGGCTTTGCAGCGGCGCCGCCACCGTCGTGGTGATTTGGAAGACAGCGAACCGCCTAAAACTAACTCCAAGCTCTACGATGGCGCCATGACCTACACCACAGACCAGCCCTTCGACCCGTCGCAGTGGCGCAGCGTCGGGGAGTTCACCGACATCACCTACCACCGCCACGTGGGCGAAGGCCGCGAGAACGGCATCGTCCGCATCGCGTTCAACCGCCCCGAGGTACGCAATGCGTTCCGTCCGCACACTGTCGACGAGCTGTACCGCGCACTCGACCACGCGCGCCGCGACCCGTCCGTAGGAGTGGTGTTGCTCACCGGTAACGGGCCGTCGCCGAAGGACGGCGGCTGGGCGTTCTGCTCCGGCGGCGACCAGCGCATCCGCGGCCGCAGCGGCTACCAGTACGGCGACGACGACAACCAGGTGGACACCGCGCGCGTCAAGGCCGAGGGCGGGCGGTTGCACATTCTCGAGGTCCAGCGCCTCATCCGCACGATGCCGAAAGTGGTCATCGCGGTGGTGGGCGGCTGGGCAGCCGGCGGCGGGCACTCGCTGCACGTTGTGTGCGACATGACCATCGCCTCGCGCGAGGAAGCCCGCTTCAAACAGACCGATGCCGACGTGGGCTCCTTCGACGGCGGATACGGCTCCGCCTACCTGGCAAAACAGGTCGGGCAGAAATTCGCGCGCGAGATCTTCTTCCTCGGCAGGGAGTACTCCGCTGAGGACATGCACCGCATGGGCGCAGTCAACATCGTGTCGCCACACGGTTCGCTCGAAGACGACGCCATCCAGGTCGCCCGCGAAATCAACGGCAAGTCGCCCCAAGCACAGCGGATGCTCAAGTTCGCATTCAATTTGCTTGACGACGGCCTCATGGGCCAACAGGTCTTCGCCGGCGAAGCCACCCGCCTGGCCTACATGACCGACGAAGCCGTGGAAGGCCGCGACTCCTTCCTACAAAAGCGCCCACCGAACTGGGAAGACTTCCCCTTCTACTACTAGCGCCGCGCCGAGCGGTTGCCGGTGAGCTGCCACCGGGCCGCGACCCAGCTGCCCGCCGCGAGCGCTACGCCGAGAACCGCCGCGGCGGCATACCGCACCGGCGTCGTCGCGGTGTACGGCCATGCCTGCGGGGCAAGGATCCACAGTGGCGTCTCGGCAAGCACGTCCCCGCCGATGGTGACACCGAAGATGGTCCATACGATCGTCAGTGCGAGCGTCCACGCCACCCCGAACCGGGCCGTGACGAACAGGGCGAACAGCACCATCGCCGTGCCGACGAGAAGCGCGAGCACACCGCCGCCGGCTGGCGTGCCGGTGAGCACCGCAAGAAGCGCAACCAGCGCGACGACCGCCACGCACCAGGTGCACAGCGCGCTTCGCACGCGCGGATGCTCGATCTGCATGAGCGCCCACGCAGGATGCAGCCGCGGCCAGACCAGCGCAGGCAGCACGCCCGTGCCGACCGGGAGGATGAGGAACGTGAACACTCCCTGGCGGACATCCGGGGAGTAGCGCACCGCGGCAAGCATCACCAGCCCCGTGAGCGCGAGGCATGCGTAGACGGCTGGCGTCGCCGCCGCCCGGTGAACGCCGATGAGAGCCGAGCCGGGCTTCGCCGGGCGCGCGACGGCAGGTCCCGCAGCCTCGATCGGAGTGCTGACTGCGTGCACCGTCTTCTTCCGGGGCCGTGCGCGGCGGACAGGAATGAGAACTGCGCACACAGCCCCCACCGCCGCGAGCAGTAGGCACAGAGCGAGCGCCGCCCACGGTGCCTCGCCGTGCATCGGCGAGTCCGGTTCGAGAGGAAGCGCGTTGAACTGCAGCCCCATCGTCGGCAAGACAAGGCGTAGCGGCCACGCGCCCGGATTGAGCCACCACCAGTCGCGCTCGACGAAGTAGCCGAGCCCGATCTGCCACACCACCGCTACAACGAGCGTGGGCAGCAGGCCGACGCGCCGCGTCAACCCCGCTGCCAGCCCCGCCGGGCCGAGCGCACCGATCCACACGAAGAACCCGACGAGCAGCACCACGCCCGCCCGGTCAAGACCGAGCAGAGAAGCGACCGCAGCCGTGACACCGAAGTCCAGCAGGAAGAACACGCCGAGGGCAGCCCACACGAACGCCAGGCGCGCTGCGCGGGTCGCCAGAGGTGAGACAGGCCGCCACGCGGTGCCGCCATTGCGAGCGTCGCGCTCGCGGTTCTCCGCTGTGCCGGCAAACAATGCGGCCAGCGGTGCGGCCATCCCCGTGACCAATAACGCCTGCCAGCTCAACAGGTCTGTTGCGGCCTGAATAGCGCCGGCAAACCCGAACAGCGTCAGCACGCCCCCGAGCAGCAGGCCCGACAGGGCGAGCCACCACAGGACCGACCCGCGCGACCGGATCGCCTCGGCGCGAAAGTACCTCGCCGTTGTCATTGCGCGACTCCGCGGGTCAGGTGGAAGAAGGACTCCTCCAGGTTCGGGCCCAGCTCGCGCAGTTCGCCAGCGAAGCGAACGGTGCCTCCGGCGATGACGGTGGCGTCGTCGGCAAGGTGGAGGACTTCGCCGAGCTGGTGGGAGCTGACCAGCACTGTCCGCCCGGAACGCGCGTAGTCGCGCAGGTAGGTGCGTAGGTGGGCGATGCCTTCGGGGTCGAGGCCGTTTTGCGGCTCGTCAAGCACGAGCACCGGCGGTTCGCCGAGCAGTGCCTGGGCAAGCGCGAGGCGGCCTTTCATGCCGGTGGAGAACGTCGAGGCACGCTTCTTCCCCGCCCCCGCAAGACCGACAAGCTCGAGCACCCGGTCCGCTTCCGAGTCTGGCAGACCGAGCAGCGTCGTGTGCACGCGGAGGTTATTGCGCGCGCTCAGGTGACCGTAGAAGGCAGGGTCATTGATCGACGCGCCGACGTTGCGCAGCAGCGTCCGGTCGAACGGCTGCCCCATGAGCGTGACGGCGCCCGCATCGGGCGCGATCAGCCCGAGCATGACGGACATGAGGGTGGATTTACCGGCACCGTTGGGTCCGAGCAGCGCGTGCACGCGCCCGGGCTGGGTGGTCAGGGTCACGCCGTCCAGGACGCGCTGTGCGCCGAACGACACGGAAACATCGCTACATCCGAGGTGAGTCATGCGGTCATTGTGGCGCGCGGCCCGGCGCGTGTGATCCTCCCTCAGGAGGAAATTCCGGCGCGGTGCGCCAACAGCACGAGCGCGACGCGGTCCCGCGCACCCAGCTTGACCAGCAGGTTTTTGACGTGCGTTTTCACGGTCGTCGGCGCGATGAACAGCCGCTGCGAGATCTCCGCGTTCGTCGCCCCGGCGGCGATCTCGGCGAGCACTTCCACCTCGCGCGCGGTGAGCATGGACAGCGCCTGCCGCTCGTAGTCGCTCAACGCATTCCGCTTATCGACGCCCCCACGCACCCACTCCAGCACCGCCCCCGTCACCCCACTCGCCAACACGGATTCACCCCTGTCGACGGCGCGAACGGCATCGGCAAGCACGTCCGGGTCAGCATCCTTGAGCAGAAAGCCGTGCACGCCGGCGGTGATGGCGGCTTGGACGAGCTCGTCGTCGTTGAACGTGGTCAGCATGATCACTTTCGGTCCGAGCGGCATGATTTTCTTCGCCGCGGTAATGCCGTCCATGACCGGCATGCGAATGTCCAGCACCGCGATATCGATCCCACCCGCGCCAGCCTGTTGCACCCTGTCCACCGCGTCCACCGCTTCTTGCCCATTCGTGGCAGTGCAGACCACGTCGATGTCCGGCTGGGAATTCAGGATGGTGGCGAGGGCGGAGAGGAGGAGGGGTTGATCGTCGGCAAGCAGAAGGCGCATGTCAAACCCCCAAAAGCGCGTTGACTGTGACCGTGTCCGCGTCGTACGTGACGTCGAGGGTCCCGCCGGTGGCGCGCGCACGCTCACGCATCCCCTCAATCCCGGCACCCGCGCCCGGCTGCGGCGCGCGGCGGCCCGTGGAGACGACCGCGACCGCCACACCGCCCTCGGCCGGCTCCACCGTCACGCGAACAATGGGATCCACCTGGTGCTTCGCCGCGTTGGTGACCGACTCCGCAACAATCCGGTGCGCTGCCAACCCCGTCACCGCCGGCACCGAGACCTCGCTGAGATCGAGCGTCACGTTGAGCCCCGCGTCGCGGAAGCGCTCGACCAGCTCCGGGATATCGCGCAGCCCCGGCGCGGGCTGCAGCCCCGCGTTCTCCTCTCGCAAATCCCGCACGAGTCCACGGATGTCGGCCAGCGCGTCGCCGGCCACCGCCTGGATTGTCTGCAGCGCCTCGCGCTCGTTTCCGCCGGCCAACCCCGCGTTCGCCTGCACCTTGATGAGGGTGAGGGTGTGGCCCAGCACGTCGTGAATCTCGCGGGCGGTCTCGCGCCGCTCCTCATCGCGGGCGGTGACAAGCAGCTGCTCGCGCATCCGCGCCTCATTCGCCCTGGCCACCTGCTCCGCCACGAGGTTCTTCGCGAACAAGAACGCCACAGCTATTGCCGCCCAATGCAGCGCCAACGAGATCACCGCGTCCACCGGCGTGCGGTAGTGCAGGATAAGGTCGTCCCCCCACGTCCACATGAACGGCGAGACGAACGACCACACCAACGCGGCCGCCAACACCCCGCGGCTGAACAGTGTTGAACACCACCGCCGCGCCGTGAACACACCCAGCGGGACCAGCACGACCCACAGCGTGTAACCGATGTTGACCGGTGCGAGGATCCACAGCACAGACCACGCGGCGTTGAGCCCCACCATGAGCGCGGCAGACCACCGCGGGTGGGAACGCCACACAGCGAGCGCGCCGACGAACCCCCACGACAACACCGCCTGCGCCCAATCGGCAGCGCCAACCCAATCGGAGAACAGCACTCCCGTGTGCATGATCGCCAGCACGGCCGCCAGCGCCGCCACCACGAGATCACCGTTTTTCACACGCATCCTGCTCAGCGTATCCGCTCCGCCCGCGCTGCGACCTCCTCCCGTGGGAGGAGACTGACCCCCGTAAGCTTGCCAGCGTGCCCCACATCCTCGAACTGCTGCCTGTTGACCTCGCCGACCCGCTGGCGATCATGCCCGACCTGGAAGCCGCGATCAGCGGCCAGTGCGCGGTGCTGCCCGTCCCCAAGGACGACCCGCGGCGAGCGGACCAGCTGCGCACGACGATGCGCGCGGGCCAGTCGATCGCGGACGAGATCGCGGTCGTTGTGGCCACGTCCGGTTCGACCGGTGTGCCAAAGGGCGCGCAGCTCACGGCGGCAAACCTCGTCTCCAGCGCGGATGCGACGCACCAGGCGCTCGGCGGGCCCGGCCAGTGGCTCTTGGCCATGCCGCCCCACCACATCGCGGGGCTGCAGGTCCTGGTCCGCAGTATGGTCGCGGGCGTGGAGCCGGAGTTCGTCGACCTCTCGAGCGGCTTCCACATCAGCGAATTCGCCGCGCGCACCCACGATCTCGCGGACACCGGCGAGCGCATGTACACCGCGATGACGCCGATGCAGCTGGACAAGGCGATGAGCACACTCGCGGGTATCGAGGCGCTGCGCCTCTACAGCGCTGTGCTCGTCGGCGGTGGCGCCATTCACCCGAAAATTCTTGAGGCTGCGGGCAAGCTGCGCATTCGCGTGGTCACCACGTACGGGTCATCAGAGACGTCCGGCGGCTGCGTCTACGACGGCCGTCCGCTCCCCGGCACGCAGATCACGCTTATCGACGGCCGCATCCACCTCGGCGGCCCCACCATCGCCCACGGCTACCGCAACGCGCCCGATCATGCAGCGTTCGCAGAGCCGGGCTGGTTTGCCACCTCCGACGCCGGCGAGCTTATCGACGGCCGCCTGACCGTCACCGGGCGCCTGGACACCATCATCGACACGGGCGGGTTGAAGCTGCACCCCGAAGTGGTCGAGTCGTTCATGTTGGGCATCGACGGTGTGACCGCCGCGTGCGTGGTGGGGGTCCCGGATGTGCGGTTCGGCAACCGCGTCTGCGCCGCCTACGCCGGCTCAGCGGAGGTCGCCGATCTCATGGAGGCTTTCGACGACCTGCCCCGCTGGCAGGTGCCCAAAGATGTGCGCCACGTGCGCACCCTGCCCACGACGGGACCCGGCAAGCCGGACCGTACTGCCGTGCGCGAACTGTTCAGCTAGCCGCACTAGGACTCGACCGGCGCAGCGGCGAGCAGCTGCTCCACGTCTTCGCGGGTATAAGTGTCGGCGATTTGCACGTCGTTGCCGCCGCGCCAGTGGTTGCGGCGCACCAGCGCGCCCTTCTGCGAGAACGGGATCATGGAGAACTCGCGCGGGTGCGGGTAGACCTGCCGGACGAGGTGGCCGGAGCGAAGGGCCAGGTTGTTGAGCCAGACATCGTCGGCGAGTGGGGCCTTGTCCGTGAATTCCGTGCCGTGGGAAGCGACATAGTCCACCATCGACGCTGGATACAGCACGCCTGAGACCCCCGTGGCGAAGTGCCGCGCGGACGGTTCCGTCGTGTACGTCGCGCTCCACTCCTTGTACGGGGCCATGCCGTCCGCGTCCAGCGCGATCGTGTGCGCGCGGTACGCCACAATGCAGCCCGGGCTCGCATCCGCCGAGTTCAACAGCTTATCGACGAACCACCGCGGATACATCATGTCATCATCCACCGTGATTACCCGCGTGCCCGTACCCTGGAACTCCTGGAACGCGCCGTAGTACTTCGTGTGCGGGCCGTAATGGCCGTCAGAACACCGCACCTGCAGGCCACGCTCCTTCAACCGGGCCAGCGCCTTCGGCCAAGGGCGGTAATAGTCCTCCTCGTCGAGCCAGAGGTACACGGGCAGGCGGTGGGTGCCGGTGAGGAGGGAGGAGATGCAGTACACCGCCGTCGACAAGCGTCGGCCGTAGGTGGTCAAAGAAATAACAGTGTCACCCTCCTGCGGGAACGACAAGTGCGCCGCATGCGTGGCCAAGCGCAGGCCGGGCTGGCGGGCGAGCGTCCCCGCGGTGTGCAGCACCTGGCGGACGGCGTAGTCGATCCACATGAAGCGATACTTTAGCCGAGCTTCGCCACCGACCTATGATGAAGCTCATGAGCTTCAAGGATTGGTGGGACGCGGCGCGCCCGCACACCTGGTTCAACGCGGTCGCTCCGGTCGTCGTCGGAACGGGCGCCGCGGCGTACGAATTCATCCCGTCACTGCCGGCCGCCCTGCTCGCCCTGATCGTGTCGATGGGGCTGATCGTCGGGGTCAACTACGCCAACGACTACTCCGACGGCATCCGCGGCACTGACGACGACCGCACCGGCCCCACCCGCCTGACCGCCTCAGGGCGCGCACGGCCGGAGCAGGTGAAGCTCGCCGCGTTCATCGCCTTCGGCGTTGCCGGTGTCGCCGGGCTGATTCTGGCGGCGTGGACGGCGCCGTGGCTAATCCTCGTCGGTGCGCTGTGCATCCTCGCGGCGTGGTTCTACACCGGCGGTGAAAACCCCTACGGCTACCGCGGGCTTGGCGAGGTCGCCGTCTTCGTCTTCTTCGGCCTCGTCGCCGTCCTGGGCACCCAGTACACCCAGATCGGCTATGTCACCTGGGTCGGCCTCGGCTGCGCCGTTGCCGTCGGTGCCATCTCCGCGGCGATCAACCTGGCCAACAACATCCGCGACATCCCCTCCGACACAGAGGCCGGCAAGATCACCCTCGCCGTCAAGCTTGGCGACGCCCACGCCCGCACCCTCTTCACCATCCTCACCCTCACCCCCTTCGCCATCACCCTGCTGCTCGGCGCGGCCTGGCCGCCGACGCTGCTGGCGTTGGCGGCGTTGCCGTGGGCGATCGGGGCGGTGCTCGTCGTCAAGCGCGGCGCGCAGGGCCCCCAGCTCATCCCCGTGCTCGGCGCGAACGGCCGCGCAATGCTCATCTGGGCGCTCATCACCGCCGGCGCGCTCATCGCCGCCTCCCCGATGTGGCACCTGGGCGAGACCATTCCCTACGGCGACTTCGGCTACAGCCGCCACCTGCCCGCGCCAGGGATGTAGTGTGCTCGACGTTCTCACCGGCTTCGCCATCATCTTCGTCGTCATCGGGGCGGGCTACGTGCTGGCCCAACGCGGCGTCATCGGCGACGGCGACCAGCGGCTCATGTTCAACCGGGTCGCCTACTGGGTGGCGTCGCCGTCGCTGCTGTTCACCACGGTTGCCACCTCCGACACATCCACCTTCCTCTCCACTGTCGTGGTGGTCGTGTTCATCGCCACGGTGGTCACCATGGCGATCTTCTGGGTCATCTCCCGAGCATTCTTCCGGGCGGACGTGGCCACGCGCATGTCCGGCGCGGCGAGCGCGAGCTACTTCAACTCGGTCAACATTGGCCTGCCGATCGCCATCTACGTCATTGGCGACGCCGCCTACGTCCTGCCGGTGCTGCTCATGCAGATGGTGATCATCTCCCCCATCGTCATCGCCGGCCTCGCCGCCGACCCGACTGCCGGGGGCTCCCGCGCACGAGCCGTCGGTAGCGCCGTCACAGCCGGCATCACGGCCCCGGTGGTGGTCGCGCCGCTGCTCGGCCTGATCGTGTCTGCCAGCGGCTGGACGGTTCCCGACCCGGTGATGGCGCCGCTGGAGATCCTCGGCGGTGCATCCATCCCAATGATCCTGATGAGTTTCGGCGCCTCGCTGAAGGGCAGCTCCGTCCTCGAGCCCGGCCCGGACAAGCCGGCCACCATCACGGCATCCGCACTCAAACTGGCGGTCATGCCGGCCATCGCGTGGGGTGTCGGCGCACTCATGGGGCTTCACAGCGACGCCCTCTACGCCGCCATCATCCTGTCTTCCCTCCCCACAGCCCAGAACGTCTACAACTACACCGCCAACTACCGTGCCGGGGAGACAGTGGCACGCGACACGGTGCTCATCACGACCTTCGCGTCGCTGCCCGCCATGGCCGTGATCGCTCTGATCTTCGGCGCCGTTTCCTAGCGGTCGGCGAGCTCCTCATTCACCCACTGCTTGCGGGCCCGACGCTGCTCGTTCCAGGCCGCCATCGCCTCTGTGGCCTCGACACGTTGGCGCGGGAAAACCAGCATCGACAACGGGAACGCGACGATAAGCGCCAGGAGGGCGGACATGACGAGGGGGACGGGGGCGTCGATAAGCAACGCCAGCGCCTGGATGACCACCGTGAGAACCACGAAAAGCGCAAGCCGCAACCCGCCGTAGATCAGGGCGGCGCGGTTTGCGCGCTTGCGTGCGTTGGGGTCGAGAGCTGGCTGCTGTGTCACAACCAGCTATGTTAGAGGTATGGGACGCCTCCTGTTAATCGTGTTGGTCATCCTGGCCCTGTGGCTGCTGTGGCGCGCGTTCGGCCCCGGCAGCAACGACCGCTACGGCCCGCTGCGCCAAAAACAGCAGCCGCCCGCGATCAAGGGGCCGGACGATGACGAGGAGTTCCTGTGGAACATCGAGAAGAACCGCTTCAAAGAGCGGCGCGCACGCGAGGAAGCGGAGCGCAAAGCCCGCGAAGAAGAGGAACGCCGCAAAAAACGCCAAACGCGTGACGACGACCCCAGCGACCCTACGTAGCCGCCTGCTCCGTCCAATCAAGCGACAGACCCAACGCCTGAGCCACCGCAACAACCTTCTCCCACCGCACACCCGCACCGCCGTGCTCAATGGTGTGCAGCGTCGACCGCGACACCCCCGCCGCCGTAGCGACCTCCTGCTGCAGACGCCCTGCATCACGGCGGCGCTGCGCCAACGCCGCACCTAACTCGAGCAGGACCGGAATGTCGCTGGCAGGCTTGCCTTGCTTGTTGCGGGGTGCGGGCACCGGGGGGCTCCTTCGCGGGGTCAGTAGAGTGCTAACAAAATTGTTAACACAATCTACCCTAGTTCAACCCGGCGTAGGAGTGGAGCCCCGAAACCACCATGTTGATGAAGAACAGGTTGAACACACTTGTCGCGAACGCGGCCACATTGATCCAGGCGGCCTTGACGCTCTTCCAGCCGGCGGTTGCGCGGGCGTGGAGGTACGCGGCGTAGAGAATCCAGGTGATCAATGCGACGGTTTCCTTCGGGTCCCAACCCCAGAAGCGGCCCCATGCGACCTCACCCCAGATCGCGCCGAGCATGATGCCGATGCCGAAGACCGGCAGCGTGATGATCGCCGTGCGGTAGGCGTAGGAGTCCAGCTTCTTCGCGCTCGGCAGCGGCTTCGCGATCGCGCCGAAAAAGCCGCTCTCCTCCCCGCGCGGGTGGCGGATGCGCAGCAGGTAGAGCATCGAGAAGATGCCGGAGATCAGGCCAATGGACGCGCCGATGGACACCACGGAAACGTGGAACGGGTACCAGAAACTGCGCAGGGCTGGAACGAGCGGCGCAGCCTCAGCGTAGAGCACCGTGGCGTCGAGGAACAGCAAGATGATGATCGGGGTGAGCACCCACGGCCACATCGTGTGCCAACCCTTGCGCTGGATGATCACAGCAGCGACCACCATGGACACCGCGGTGAAAGTGAGCACGTATTCATACATGTTGCCCAGCGGGAAACGGCTCACCGAGAGCCCACGCGTCACCACAGCCACAAGGTGGAAGATGATACCGACGCACGTCAGGTACTGCGCCATGCCCGCCATCGAACGCGCACGGTCGCGGGCGGTGTCGAAGGCGGACTGGTCGAATGGGGTGTCCTCAAGCTCGGAGGAGCGGGGCGTGACCGTGGTGGAACCGCCGTCACCGACTGCGACCAACTCGTTCGCCGTTTCCTCGACCTGGGCGAGTTTGTCGCGGCGCATGTCAATCACAGTCTGCGCGCGCATGTAGTGGATGCACGCGAGAACCAGGGAAACGATGTACACCGCGAAGGCGGTGCGCAGGGTCAGGTCCGAAATACCGGCGAGTGTGGTGTTGACGGGCAGCATAGATCAACCGTACTCCACACGGGGTTTTCCTCAAAGGTGATCGGGGGTGGTCAGTGCCACTCTTCACGGTCGTCGAGTGCATCGTCCGCATGCTTGTCGACGCCCCTTTGCGCCGTCACCTCATCCACCACCTCATAGAACTCGTTACCCCAGCCGGCGCGGTCGGTGCGTGCCAGGCCGGCCATGTCAACGTGGGTGGTGCCGTTCGCATTCGGGGTGAGACGCACCCAGATGCGGCGGCGCTTGATGGTCAACGAACCGATCAGGCTGGCCAGCAGCAGCGATGTGGCGACCAGTGCCCACACCTGCGTGGGGTCGCGGGAGATTTGGTAGTTGGCGTACTCGGCGGCGCCGTCGAAACGCACTGTGAGCTCTTGGCCGTTCGCCGTGATCTTCTGCTCCTCGCCGGCGGCGAGCTGGATGCGCTCGACGCGCTGCAACTGACCGTTAGCGATGAGGTCCTGGTCGAGCGAGAACAGGTTCTGCGGCCGGCCAGTGTCCAGGCCGGCATCGCCGACATAGACGTCGAGGGAGACCGCCGGGTCATTCATCGCCGGGAAAGCGGACTGGAGCATGTCGCCGTTCGGGCCCGTCCACTCGGCAGTCGGGGCGAAGACGCCCTCGATGGCGAGCTGGTTGTCGCGGCGGTCGGAAAGGTCCGGGTACATCCCGGCGGGCGGGTCGAACCGCATCACACCGTTGGACAGGAAGAACGTCAGGTCCGACGGGCGGTACTGAATCATCTGGGTGCGGGTCTCCCCGTTCGGCCACGTCACCGTGATCTGCGGGGCAAAACCGTGGCCCTGCAGGTAGACGCGGTCGCCGCCGATGCGCAACGGGTGGTTCACACGCAGGGTGTAGTCCTCCCAATCGCCGTCGCCGCCGGCTGTGATTTCCTCGCCTTCCACGTAGGAGACGTCCGACGCGAACGACTCCGCCTGACCGTTGGGCAAGTAGTCAGCGGTGAAATTGTGGGAGATGAAGCAAAAGGGGGTGAGGCCGGTGCCGTCGAAAAGCGGGCCGGCGCGGAAAGTATCAAAGTTCGCAGGCGAAGTATTGCAGAACTCGCGCGACTGCTTGACTGGCACCGCGAACTCGGACTCCGAATTGGTCACCACGATGACCTGGCCCTCATAAAACACCATGCGCCCCAACGCGAACACCGCGATCACAGCGACGATGGCGACGTGGAAAATCAAGTTCGCCAGCTCACGGGCATAACCCCGCTCCGCCGACAACGACTGCGCCCCCGCGCGGTCCTCCTCCGGCGTATACACCGCCACGCGCCACCGGCCGAGTGCTTCACGCGCACGGGCCTCCACCTCCTCGGGCGGCGCGTCCACATCCGCTTCGCGGTGCAACGGCATCCGGTGCAGAAACTTCGGCGCACGCGTCGGCTTCGCCTTATACGCCCGGTAATGATCAATTGAGCGCGGAATGATGCAGCCGATCAACGAAATGATCAGCAGGGTCAGCAGGGCGGCGAAGATTGGGGAGGAGAAAACGTCGAAAAGCGAAAGGCGGTCGTAGATGCGACCCATCGTCGGGTTAGCCGCAATGTACTCGTCGACCTGCGACTGGCTGACTTCGCGCTGTGGCAGAAGCGCGCCCGGCACCGCGACGAGCGCAAGCAGGCACAGCAACGCCAGTGCGGTGCGCATACTCGTGAGCCAGTGCCAAATACGTTTCAGAAAAGTCATAGCAAAGTGGTGCCGAAGCCGTCGACGAACTGGCGGGTCCAGCTGATGAAAACGTTCCACGCGCCGGTGAGCAGCAGGATGCCCACCAGCACCATCGCGGCCCCGCCAATGATCTGGATGGTACGCGAGTGGCGGCGCAAGAAACCGACCGCCTCCACCGCCTGCGCCGAACCGAGCGCCACGAGCAAGAACGGGACGCCCAAACCAAGGCAGTACGCGACGACGAGGAGAATGCCCCGCACCGCTGTGAACCCCTCCGTGCCGACGGACACCGAGATCACGGCTGCGAGCGTCGGCCCCAAGCACGGCGTCCAGCCGAGCGCGAACACCCCGCCAAGCAGCGGCGCACCCAGCCACGTCGCCCACTGTTTCGGCTGCATGCGGGTGTCGCGCTGCAGGGCCGGCACGGCACCCATGAAGACGAGGCCCATCGCGATCGTGACCACCCCGCCGATGCGCATGAGCGTGTCCGCGTTCAGTGCGATCAGGCTGATCGCTCCGAACACCGTCACCGTGGCCAGCAAGAACACGACCGTGAAACCGAGGATGAACAACCCCGCCGCAACGACCACCGCCCACTTGCGGCGCTTGCCCACCGCCACTTCGCCGTCGCGGAAGTCCAGTTCCCCGCCGACGATGCCCGTCAGGTACGACATGTAGCCCGGCACCAGCGGGATCACGCACGGCGACGCGAACGACACCAGCCCGGCCGCCGCCGCCGCGAAAAGCCCGAGCAGCAGCGGGCCGGACGCGACGAGATCCGCGAAGGTCTCCCCCATCTAGCCGGCCCCTTCCGTGGCGAGCCGGTCGGTGACCTCCAGAATGTCGTCAGCTGTGACCTCCCGGAGGAACACTGCAGCAGGGCGGTGCTGCTTGTCCAGGATCACGGTGGTGGGGATCACTGACGTCGGGATGCCGCCGAGCGCCGCGGCGGTGCGGAACGGCGGGTCATAAATGGACGGGTATGTCACGCCGTTATCGGTGACGAAGTCGCGGGCGATTTCCGGCTGGTGGTCGCGCACGTTGATGCCCAGGACGGTGCCCTGGCCAGATTCGGTCAGGGCGTCTTGGACTTCCTGCAGGTCGTCGACTTCCGCGCGGCACGGCGCACACCATTGGCCCCAGGCGTTCAGCACGACGATCTGCCCTTTGAAGTCGTCCAGAGAGATCTGCTCGCCCGGCTCCATAAGGGATTCGCCGGAGAAGGTGGGCAAGGGGGCGCGGTCGGCTTCGTCGTAAAGTATTTCGACCTGGCCGCCTGGCGAGTGGAACGCGAACGTATCGCCGGAACCCGTGTCTGCGCATGCGGTGAGCGCGACGGCGGCAGCGATGACGACTGCGGCGAAACGGCGCACCTAGATCCCCCTCGCGGGTTCGTCGTAAGACCAGGAGACGAGCCGGTCGCCGTCGAACATAAGCGACGTCACGCTGGCCAGCTCGCACTGGCGCTTCGTGGGGTTGTGCGGCAGCCGTTTGCCCTGGATGGAGCGCTGAATCATGACGATCGGCAGCTGGTGCGACACGAGCACCGCCTCATGGCCCTGCGCATGCCGGCGCGCCTTATCGACGGCCCGTTCCATCCGCTGCAGAATCTCGTCGTACGGCTCACCCCAGCTCGGCTCAAACGGGTTGGTCATGTGGCGCCAGCGGACAGGGTGCACCAGCTGGGAGCGCAGCCCTTTGGTGCGCAAGCCCTCGAAGACGTTGTCGGATTCGATCAGGTCGTCGTCGGTGTGGATCCCCATTCTGAGGACATCAGAGATCGGCGCGGCGGTCTCCTGCGCCCGCTCGAGCGGCGAGGCGGCGAGGTAGGTGACGTCGTGGCCTTTGAAGCTGACGGCGGTCCGCGCAGCCATCGACTGCCCGCGCGAGCTCAAGTGGAAACCAGGCAGGCGGCCGTAGAGGAGCTTTTTCGGGTTGTGCACCTCACCGTGGCGCACGAGATGCACGACGGTTTCGTTGGCCCCTGCCATGGCTGCCTCCTACTGTGTCCTACTCAGTCGCGCTTGCTGCCGCGCGGGCAGCGGCAGGCAATGCAGTCTCGATCTTCTCAAAGTCTGCATCGGTCAGGGCGGTCGACACAAACCAGGTTTCGAAGGCGCTGGGCGGGGCGTAGACGCCGGCGGCCAGAAGCGCGTGGAAGAACGGGGCGTAGCGGAAGGTGTCGGCGGCCTTCATGTCGGCGAAGTTGTGGCCTGCACCCTCGGCGAAGCGGATGGAGAGCATCGACTCGGCACGCTGGATGTGGTGCGCGACACCTGCGCTGGCCAGGGCGTCGCTAAGCAGCGCGGCCAGGCGGTCGGCGTTGGCGTTCAGCTGCGGGTAGATCGCCTCTTCCGCGATGCTTAACGACGCCTCCCCCGCCGCCATCGCCACCGGATTCCCCGACAACGTACCCGCTTGGTACACCGGCCCGCCCGGCGCGAGGTAGTCCATGATGTCGGCACGGCCGCCGAACGCCGCCGCCGGCAACCCGCCGGAGACGACCTTGCCGAACGTGGTCAGGTCGCCAGCCACACCGTCGATGCCGTACCAGCCGCTGTAGGAGGTGCGGAAGCCCGTCATCACCTCGTCGATGATGAGTAGTGCGCCGTCGGCATGCGCGATGTCTTTGAGTGCTTGGTTGAACCCGACTCCAGTGGAGGACGTCGCAGGGGCGACGGTGCCCATGTTGCCCGCGGCGGCCTCGGTAATGATCGCGGCGATCTCACCGGGGTGCGCGGCGAACGCCTCGCGGACGGCCTCGATGTCGTTGTACGGGACGACGATGGTGTCGCCAGCCTGGGCGCCCGTCACGCCGGGGGTGTCGGGCAGACCGTAGGTGGCCACGCCGGATCCGGCAGCAGCCAAGAGCGCATCGACGTGGCCGTGGTAGCAGCCCTCGAACTTGAGGATCTTCGACCGGCCGGTGAACCCGCGCGCGAGACGCACCGCGCTCATTGTCGCCTCCGTGCCGGAGTTGACCATGCGGACCTTTTCCACGCTCGTGCGCTCGACGATCAGCTCCGCCAGGCGCACCTCGGCCTCGGTGGGCGCGCCGAAGGACAGCCCGTTATTGAGGGCTTTCTCCACCGCTTCGACGATCCGCGGGTGGGAGTGCCCATGGATCATGGGACCCCACGAGCAGATGAGGTCGGTGTAGGGGCTGCCGTCGGCGTCGATAAGCTGCGAGCCGCTCGCGCTCGCGATGAAGCGCGGTTGACCTCCCACGGACCCGAATGCGCGCACGGGCGAGTTCACCCCGCCTGGCGTGACGGCTTTCGCGCGCTGGAAAAGCGCGGCGGAACGGGATTCAGAACGATCGGTTGATGCAGTCATGTCCCCCAGTCTAGGGACTGCTGCATTGGCTAGGTTCCGAAGAGCGACCTCATCGCCCCGTACGGGTGCCGGTTGTTCGGCATTGGGTAACCGCGCGGCGACACCCACGTAGGCGCACCCCGGATGTTCTCGATCCGCCCGCGGCGGGCCTGGTCATCGTCGTCGTTGGTGCGGTTGTGGTAGCGGCACAGCGGCGCGAGGTTGGCCAGGTTGGTCTGGCCACCGTGCTTCCACGGAGTGATGTGGTGCATCTCGCACATGTCGGCGGCGTGGCGGCAGCCCGGGACCGCGCAGATCGGCTGGACCATGCTGACCAGTGTTCGCTGCTTCGCGTTGGCGAACCGCTGGCCGCGCAGCAGGTTCACCGCGCCCTCCTGCGGGTGGAAAACGGCGACCTCCAGCTGGTCGCCGAAGTGCTCAGCCACCAGCTCCGAGGCGGTCATGGTGGTGCCGTCGGTCAGGCCGAGGACAGTGTCATCGCCTTCGCCGCCGAGAATCTTAACGGCTTCGTCCACGGGCACCATGACGATGGGGCGGGGTACGGAACGGGGGACGCGGGGGCCGCCATCACGCAAAAGGTCCAAGAACTTCTCCAGCTTCTGCGGCGACTCCGGCCGCTCCGGGTCAAGCCCGACCGAGACAGCTTTCTCCAGGTCAGCGAGCTCGCGCTCAGGCGCGGTGATGCTCACTGAACGGACACCGTCGACCGACGCGCCAAACCGGATCCCCGGTTTCGGCGGCTTCTTCTCCTTCGGCGGCACGATCGCGGCGGCCTTGCGCTTGACCGCGTCGTAGTTGCCCCGCAGGGTGAGCAGTTCGTGGCGCAGACGCCAACGCTCACCTTCGTCGCCGATATGCCGAATGCGGTCCTCGATGAGCAGGAGCTGGGCAAGCGGCACCCCGCGCGCCTTATCGACGGCCACCGCCTGCTTCCTCGACCAGCGCGTCTTGCCGAAATACACCTCGCGGGCTTTAGCCCACGCCCGCACCTGATGCGTCGGGAAGCCAGCGTCGAGGGCGACGTCGCGGTCAAACCCCGCCAAAAAGTCGATGCCCTGCGACATCGCGCCAACCGCTTCCCCGAATGCGTTCATGGCTTGAACCGTATGGCCGCATGCACGCGCAGTAAAGGGCAAGGCGAAAACCCTGTGGATAACCGCGTTGACACGTCACCAACCGCGCTGATTTATCCACAATTCCCAGGAAACGATTCGCCCTGAGAGCACATAACTATTGGGCGGTCACCCATGATTGGGTGTGGCATTTTTCGGTACGAGGGCAGGAGAACGATAATTGGACTATGGATGCTGACGCGATCCCAGAAATAGTCCTCGAGCAGGGCAACGTGCGGGCAGTCATCACTGCGTCAGGTGCCGCCGTACGCGATCTGCGTGTCGACGGCCGCCCACTCCTGCGCTCCTTCGAACCCGCCAAGCGTCCCCCTGGGGCTGCGAACATCGTCCTGGCCCCATGGCCGAACCGCGTGAACAACGCGACGTTCCGTTTCGACGGAGAAGATCACCGCCTCGACATCACCGAACCAGAGTTGGGCCACGCCCTGCACGGGTTCACGTGGGGGCGGATCTTCGACATCGACGCCGACACTAACGACGGGGCGGACCGCACTGACCGCACTGACCGCACTGAGGCGACGCTGCGCACTGTGCTCGGCCCCGAACCCGGCTGGCCGTGGGAAATCGCGTTGACTGTGCACTACCGGCTCGTCGGCAGCCAAGACGCGGCGACCGGCGCCGGCGCGGGCGCTGGGATCGAGGCGACAATGACCGCCGAGAACATCGGCGCAGAAGCGGCACCGTGCGCGCTCGGCGTGCACACCTACCTCGACCCCCAGGGCGCACCGCTCGACGAGTGCACGCTGCACCACGGCCTGACGCAGCGCCAGCCCCTCGACGAGCGCAACATCCCGGCCGGCCCGCGTGAACCGTGGCCAGACAACCCGATCGACATGGCTGGCGCGTGGCTGGACGACCCCGGATTCGACCCGGAGTACCGGACCCACACGGCAGTTCTGGTGGATCGGGCTGGCAAGGGGGTGGGGCTGGATGCGTCGATAAGCATGCGATGGTGCCAGCTTTTCACCTCGCCGCAACGATTCCTCGCGGTTGAACCGATGACCGCTCCTCCAAACGCCCTCGCGACCGGCGAGGACCTCATTGTGCTCGAACCCGGCGACCGCACCAGTGTGCGCTGGAAGGTTCAGGCCATCTAAACAGAAAGCCTCTTCATGGATACAGCTCTCAGACTCGACGCCACCTGGGTCGACTTCATGCTCGTGGCGGTGTTCTTCGCCTTCGTGCTGGGCATTGGGTGGGCCGCGAAACGCGGGGTGTCGTCGTCGATCGACTTCTTCCTCTCCGGGCGCGGCCTGCCCGCGTGGATCACCGGCCTGGCGTTCATCTCCGCGAACCTCGGCGCGGTGGAGATCATTGGCATGTCCGCCAACGGCGTGGAATACGGCGTGCAAACCATGCACTACTTCTGGATCGGCGCCGTGCCGGCCATGATCTTCCTCGGCATCGTGATGATGCCGTTCTACTACGGCTCGAAAGTGCGCTCCGTGCCGGAGTTCATGCTCAAGCGCTTCGGCCCGGCGGCGCACCTAGTCAACGCGATCTCCTTCGCGGTGGCGCAGCTGCTCATCGCGGGAGTGAACCTGTTCCTGCTGGCCACCGTCGTGGAGGCGCTGCTGGGTTGGCCGCTGTGGGCGACACTGGTGGCTGCCGCGCTCATTGTTCTGGCGTACATCACGCTCGGCGGCCTGTCGGCGGCGATCTACAACGAGGTGCTGCAGTTCTTCGTCATCATCGCCGCGCTGCTGCCGCTGACGATCATCGGCCTGCGCCACGTCGGCGGCTGGAGCGGCCTGAAAGAGGCAATCGGCGACCCGAGCCACTTCTCCGCATGGCCCGGCCAGGACTTGTCGGGCTTTGACAACCCGGTCTGGTCGGTCATCGGCATCGTGTTCGGCTTGGGCTTCGTGCTGTCGTTCGGTTACTGGACCACGAACTTCGTCGAGGTGCAGCGCGCGATGGCGTCAGACTCCCTCGCATCCGCGCGGAAAACGCCGATCATTGGCGCGTTCCCGAAGATGTTCGTCCCGTTCATCGTGATCGTGCCCGGCATGATCGCCAGCGTCTTAGTCTCCCCGATCATGGAGGGCACAGCGGATCCGAACGAGGCGGTGCTCTACCTCATGCGCGACTTGCTGCCGAACGGTTTGCTCGGCGTGGGCATTGCGGGTCTGCTCGCCGCGTTCATGGCGGGTATGGCCGCGAACATTTCCTCGTTCAACACGGTGTTCTCCTACGACCTGTGGCAGACGTACGTGATCAAGGACCGCGAGGATGACTACTACCTGCGTGTCGGCCGCCTGGCCACCATCGGGGCGACCGTCATCGCCGTGTTCACCGCGCTGCTGGCCGCGAACTTCGGCAACATCATGGACTACCTGCAGACGCTGTTCGGCTTCTTCAACGCGCCGCTGTTTGCCACGTTCATCCTGGGTATGTTCTGGAAGCGCATGACCCCGCACGCCGGCTGGTCCGGCCTGGTCGCCGGTACCGCCGCAGCCATCGGCTTCTGGGCGCTGTCGCTCGGTAGCGACCCGGTCGTCTCGCTGCCCGGCCAGGGCACCGCGTTCGTTGCCGCGGCACTCGCGTTCACGGTAGACATCGTGGTCAGCGTGGTCGTCTCGCTGTTCACCGCGCCGAAACCGGATCACGAGCTTGTCGGCTTCGTCCGCTCCGTCACGCCGAAGGAGCAGCTTGTCGACGCCTCCGAAGCCGCCCTCCCCTGGTACCAGCGCACCGTTCCGCTGGGCGTGATCGCGCTTGTCCTTGTCATCGGCCTCAACCTGTTGTTCCTGTAGGAGGGAAAATGTCCACCACAGCGCCTCACACTGCACCTAAGAAAACGTCTGCCACGACCTTCGACATCCGCAACGTCATCGGAGCGCTGCTTGGCTTCTACGGGATCGTCCTGGTGATCTGCTCCTTCGCGCTCGACCCGGGCATGAACGTCGACACCGGCCTGCCTAAGGAATCAAGCGATAACCTGTGGGTTGGCATCGCCTTGGCCGTGGCCGCTGCGGTCTTCTTCATCTGGGCGCGCCTGAACCCGATCGAATTCGACCCCGACACGCTAGAGGCAGCTGACTAAATTGAGCGACATCCGCATCACACGCACGACGCTTTCCGACGGCCGCGAGCTCATCTACTACGACTCCCCCGGCAGCGGAACCGCCGAGGTTCCGCCGAGAACAGCTGTAGACGAGCGCGGCCTGCCGGAGGTGCACACCGACTCGTGGATGCGGAAAGACCCCTTGACCGGCGAGTGGGCCCTCTACGCCGCCCACCGCCAGAACCGCACGTTCCTCCCGCCCGCGAACGAAGACCCGCTCGCGCCGACCCGCCCGGGCCAGAAACCCAGTGAAATTCCGGAGTCGGATTATGAGGTGGTGGTGTTTGAGAACAGGTTTCCGTCGTTAAGCATGGGCATGGAGGGCCGCGACGGTCACCCCGCGGTCGGCCGGTGTGAGGTCGTGTGCTTCACGCCCGACGCCGACGGTTCCTTCAAAGATCTGCCGCTCGAGCGCAAGCGCACGCTTATCGACGTCTGGGCCCACCGCACCGAAGAACTCTCCGCTTTAGAACCCGTGAAGGCCGTGTTCCCCTTTGAGAACCGCGGCGAGGAAATCGGCGTCACGTTGCACCATCCGCACGGGCAGATTTACTCCTACCCGTTCGTGCCGCCGCGCATGGCGGCGATTGCTCGCTATGCTCGCGAGCGTCGCGAGGCAGGTGGGAACCTGTTCGACGAGGTGCTGGCCGCTGAGCTGGATGCCGGCGAACGCATCATCGCCGAGACCGAGCACTTCGTCGTGTTCACCCCGATGGCCGCGAAGTGGCCGATGGAGGTCATGGTGATGCCCCGGCGCGACGTGCCGTCCTTCGTCGAGCTCACCGACGCAGAGCGCGACGACCTCGCTGCGGTCCTCGACCGCCTTTTCAACGCGGTGGATCAGTTCTTCGAGGGCATCGAGCGCACGCCGTACATTGCGGCGTGGAACCAGGCGCCCGTGGATACGCCGGAGGACGGCCGGCTGCACCTGCAGTTGTTCTCCCTGATGCGCTCGCCCGGCCGGATGAAGTTCCTGGCCGGCAGCGAATCCGGCATGGGCGTGTGGATCAACGACACCACCCCCGAAACCATCGCCGCGACATTGCGGGAGGTCTACTGATGATTGTCCCCACGACCCGCACGCCTGAGGAACTCGACCGGGACGCCCGTGCGTTCTTCGCCGCGCACCTCGGCGGCGAAGCGGACGGCGTGTGGCTCGCCCCTGGCCGCGTGAACCTCATCGGCGACCACGTCGACTACGCCTATGGTGTGTGCCTGCCGTTCGCGACGACGATGGCCACTGCCGTCGGCGCCCGCCGGCGCGAGGACGCTGTGGTACGCATGGTCTCCCAGTCTCCCACCGGCGAGATTCTCGATGCCTCCGTCGACCTCAACGCCCTTGACGCCGCGAACTCGGCGCCCGGCTGCTTGCCCGACTGGCGCGGGTACATCGCCGGCACGGTCGACGCGCTGCGCGTGCACGGAGCCCCGCAGACCGGCGGGCTCGACCTCGTCGTTGTGTCCGACGTGCCTTTAGGCTCCGGGCTGTCCAGTTCAGCTGCACTGGAGTGCGCTGTGGCTGTGGCGGCCCGCGACCTGCACGGACTCGACGCCACCGACGAGGACATCATCACGGCCACCATGCGCGCCGAGAACCACTACGTCGGCGCGAACACCGGCGGGCTGGACCAGAATGCTGTCGTGCGCGGTAGGGCCGGCCACGCCCTCGCTCTGGACTTCCTCGCCGGCACGCACGAGCAGGTGCCCTGCAACTGGGACGATTACCTGTTGCTCGTCGCCGACAGCCACGTCGAACACTCGCATGCTACAGGCGGTTACGGTTCGCGCCGGGGGCTTATCGACGCTGTGGCCGACGCGTTGGGGTGCACGTTCAGGGAAGGGGACGTCGTCACGCGTGCTGTGGCGTGGGCCGAGACGTCGGATTATGACCCGGAGACCGTGCACCGCCGCGTGCGCCACGTCGCCACGGAGACAGCCCGCACCATCGCAGCCGTCGACGCGCTCAAGGCTGGCGACATCGAACAGTTCGGCGCGCTGATGAACGACGGCCACGCCTCCCTGCGCGACGACTACGAAATCGTGCCCGTTGAGCTCGAAACCGCCGTGCAAGCGGCGCTGGAGGCAGGCGCTGTCGGCGCGCGGATCACCGGCGGCGGATTCGGCGGCTCCATCATCGCGCTGTGCCGCGCCGACGAGGCCGACGCCGTTGCCGCAGCCATCGAGGACGCAACCGGTTCCGCCGGCTACCCCGTGCCTACGATCTACGCCACAAGCGCACAGGATGGAGCCCGCCGGGTATAAGCCGGGTGTAGCTAGAATCGCCGGCGTGAATGACTTCGGCCCTCTCTACTTCATCCTCGAATACACCGGTGTGCTGCTGGCCGCGATCGTCGGCGGACAAGTGGCCAAACGCATGAACTTCGACGTGGTCGGATTCGGCTTCATCGCGTTGATTTCGTCGCTCGCCGGCGGCATGCTGCGGGACTGCCTGCTCAACAACGGCCCCGTCGCAGCCTTGCAAACCCCCTGGTATCTCATCATCGCGGTACTCGGCGGTGCCATCGCATTCTTCCTCCACGTCGAAGGACGGCTGTGGGACCGCGTGCGCTTCTACATGGACGTGGTCACTGTCGGAGTGTGGTCGGTAGTGGGCGCGTCTAAAGCACTCGTCAACGATCTGCCGTGGATCTCCGTACTGCTGCTCGCCGTCATCACAGCGACCGGCGGATCGTTGGTGCGCGACGTCGTGCTGCGCAATATTCCCAGCCTGTTCACGTCCCAGAAGATGTTGGTCTTTCCAGCTCTGCTCGCCGCCGGCCTGACACTCGCATTTTCCCACTTTCAGGTCACTCCGTGGAAGGGCATGCTCATCGCGTCGATCGCCGCATCAGTGCTGTCCATGGCCGTGTACTGGGTGAGCACGCGTCGCGCCCCGCGCACCCGCTACACCGAGAGATCTTTGGAGAAGCGCCTCGCCGCCGAGCTGAACATGTCGAAGGATGATCCGGTGGTGGACATTGCTGGCGCTATCGAAAAGGCGCCGGACGAGGACGTGATAAACATCGTCCGGATCTACCTGCGCGACCAAGTGTTGGAGCGCGCCGGCTCCTCCCCCGCTGCGGCAGAGCCACGCGGTTAGGCTGTGCCCGCGTTCTTCTGCTGCCCGCGAAACACCCCGAAGAAGATGACCACGAGCAGACCGATGGCCACCCAGTTGGCCACCTTCGCGTACTGCTCGAGGACGAAGACGACCGGCTCGCCGATCGCCCAGCCGAGCCCGAAGTAGAGGAACGACCACGCGGTTTTCGCGATGAAGTCGAGCAGCATGAACTTCTTAACGTCCATGCCGGTCGCGCCGCACATGACGAAGACGACGAACGCGATGGGCAGCGGAATCGGCACGTACGCCAGGAAAATGCCAACCCATCCGACGCGGTGGAACCAGCCTTCGACCCGTTCGATGTTGCGCCCCATGCGTTTGGAGTTCTGCGCCTGCACATC
This sequence comes from Corynebacterium sp. CCUG 65737, assembly GCF_024454115.1. Classification (NCBI taxonomy): domain Bacteria; kingdom Bacillati; phylum Actinomycetota; class Actinomycetes; order Mycobacteriales; family Corynebacteriaceae; genus Corynebacterium; species Corynebacterium sp. CCUG 65737. Next base: position 133,750 of record NZ_JAGPZB010000001.1, on the reverse strand, counting down.
AAGGATGCCGCGGCCCCAAAGTTTGCCGGCCCACCAATAGACCCAGTCAAATTTGATGGCCACGACCGAGCCGATGAGCAGGTACCAGATCCAGCCCGGCGCTTCACCGACGGCGGCCAGCGCACCGGTTGAGGCCGCACCGATGCGCGAACCGGTCAGCGCCAGCATCACCGGCGGGTCGAGACCCAGCAGCCACGCGCGCAGCGGAATCATCGCCATGCCGAACAGGCCGACAAAACCGAACCACGCGAGGCACCAGTAGTCGGCTTTGGTGGGTTTGGAGTTCCAGGGCAGCCCTGGTTCTTCCCACCATTCGGGTTCTTCGGAAGCGGGGCGGTCGTCCACCCGGTCCTGCTCGTCGTGCATGGACAATTAACCTACAGCACGCGCTGTGTCGCGCGCGTGTGCGATGACGGCGGGCACGCCGACGCCGCCCGCCCATGCGCCTGTCGCGGAGATGCCGGGCACTTGCGCCAATTGCTTATCGACGTCACGCACCACCCCCACATGACCCTCGTCGTAACGCGGAAGACCGCCGAACCAGCGTTGGACGTAGATTTCTTCGAGGCCTGCTTCCCTGCCGTCGAACCCTGTGATGGTCTGCAGGTCATCGAGTGCCCAGTCGACGAGGTCGTCTTCGGAGGCCGTGATAGCCAGGTCCGGGTTGTCGCCGTAGCGGCCGAAGCTAGCGCGCACGAGTGCCCCGCCGCGCTCGGCGAGGTGCGGCCACTTCTTCGACGACAGTGTGAACGCCTTCGCGCGCACATCAGTGTTGGCGGTGTCGGCTCCTGCGTCGGCAATGAGGATGCCGGAGTTCTCCGGCAGGCCCGAGCCGTCGGCAAAGCGCATGCCTACCACAGCGGAGTTCGCCAACTTCACCTGCGCCAGTTCCCCGGCCACCTCGGGGGCAACGCGCTTCAGCAGCAGTGCCGCAGTCGGCGCGGGCACGGCGAGGATGACGTGGTCGTAGCGGGTGTCTTCGCCGCCAGTCAGCTTGTACTGGGGCGCGGCGGCGTCGCTGGATGAGTCGGCGCGCTCAATGCCGGAAATGAAGGCATCGATGTAAATGTCGGCGCCGGATTGCTCGGCCAAGGTTTCGTAGAGTTCCTGGTAGCCGTCGCGGAAGGCGTTGAACACCGCGCCGTGGCCGGTGGGCAGCTCAGCGCGCTGCGTCTCCAAGTTGCGCACAGCCGTGGACAGGTGGACCAGGCGGTCGGGGTGCTCGGCGGTCAATCGATCGAATTCGGCGGCGAGCTGCGGGATCGTGGCACGCACGCCGAGGTCATCAGCCGTGCAGGAGTACACTCCCCCGAGCAGCGGGGAGACGATGATGTCGGCGACCTCGTCACCGTAGCGTTCACGCACCAGCGTGCCGACGTTGAGGTCGCCAGGGTCGGAATCAGGGGTGGGCCAGAAGAAGCCGGGGCGGTCGGATTCAGCGTCGATAAGCGCGGCGGTGTCGGCGGACACGAGGTGGGCGACAGTATCGGAGCGCCCGGGGATGCCCATGACGCCGCCGGTGGGCAGCTCGCGGACGGCACCGCCGGACCAGAGGAGCGAGCGCAGGCCGGAAGGCTCGACGAGGGAGTCGCCTAAGCCGAGGGACTCGAAAAACTCGACGGCGTCGCGGCGGCGCGCCATGAACGCCTCCGCTCCCATGTCTGTGGGGCCAGCTTCGAAGGCCACTGTGTAGAGCTTGCCGCCGATGCGGTCAGTGGCCTCGTACACGTCGATCTTGTCGTCGCGGCCGTCGTGGCGGCCGTGACGCAGCTCGTAGGCGGCGGTGAGGCCAGCCAGGCCGGCACCGATGATGGCGATGTTCATTTACGCCTCCTCGTGAATAATGCGGACTGCCTCGGTGATGGCGTCCGGGTCGGTCTCCGGGAGTACCCCGTGGCCGAGGTTGAAGATGTGGCCCGTTGCTGTGCCGGCACGCACGGCGTACTCGGCTTCGCCCTTGATGCGGGCGATTTCCTCGCGCACGACGTCGGTGCCGGCGAAGAGCAGCGCCGGGTCGAGATTGCCCTGCAGCACCTTCGGAGCGGTGAAGCGTTCAGCGGCGCGGTCGAGCGGGACGCGCCAATCGACGCCCATCACTTCCGAGCCCGCCTCCGACATCGCCCCGAGCAACTCACCGGTGGCCACGCCGAAGTGGATGCGCGGGATCTCCCCGGCGACGGTGGCCAGGATCTCGGTGGAGTACGGCAGGACGTAGCGGCGGTAGTCGGCCTCAGTGAGGAAACCGGCCCAGGAGTCGAACAACTGCATCGCGTCGATGCCTGCTTCGACCTGGATGCGCAGGAAAGCGGTGATGGTGGGCACGAGCTTGGACATCAGGGCGTGCCAGGTGTCCGGGTCGCCGTGCATCATGGCTTTGGTTTTCTCGTGGTTCTTGGACGGGCCACCCTCGATGAGGTAGCTGGCCAGGGTGAACGGGGCACCGACGAAGCCGATGAGGGCTTGGGTGTCGGTGAGCTCGGACAGGATGATCGAAATGCCTTCCGCGACGTCGGCGACATCGCCTTCCAGGACAGGCAGGGCGTCGACGTCGGCGCGGGAACGCACCGGCGACCCCATGACGGGTCCGCGCCCGGGCACAATCTCTACATCCACGCCGGCTGCCTTGAGCGGCACGACGATGTCGGAGAATAGGATCGCCGCGTCCATGTCGTGGCGGCGCACCGGCTGCATGGTGATCTCCGCGAGCAGCTCCGGCATGAAGCAGGAGTCCAGCATGGCGATACCTTCCCGTGCAGCGCGGTACTCGGGAAGGGAGCGGCCCGCTTGGCGCATGAACCACACCGGGGTGCGCGACGGGGTGCGGCCGGTAGCAGCGGCGATCAAGGGGGCGTGGTCAAGCGTGCGTCTGCTCATGGCTCCATTGTTACAGGCTCCGCGGGAAACGCCGCGCCCGCATCGACAATGACTCAATGAGCAGCGACGACCCGAGCATGAGCACCGTGGCGATGATCGGCGGGATCACACCAATGGCGGCGAAGAAGAGCATGGCGATGTTGTACATCCACGCCAGGGAAAGATTGCGGTCTTTGATGCCGCAGACATTGCGGGCGTGAGCGATGAGCTGGGGAACGGCGGTGACATCCTGACGCAGCAGCATCACCGACACGCGGCGGTTGCGCTTGCGTCCCGTTTCAATGTCATCTGCGGTGGCGTACATGATGCTCACATCGGCGGCGCGCAGCGCATCAATCACAGTGCGGTCGCCGACCATGGCTACCTCTGCACCGTTGGCACGCAAGGTGCGGATGGCGCCGGGCTTCTTGTCGGCGGTGATGCCTGCCAGCACGGTGGAGATGCCTAGGTAATCGGCGAAGCGACGGGCGACGGCGTACGTGTCCCGGGTACACATGACCGTTTCTAGGCCTTGACCCTTCAGCAACGCAATGGCGTCGTCGGCGTCATCCTTGAACGGGTCATGCAATGTGATCACGCCGCGGTCTTTGCCCTTCCAATGCACCACAACGGGCGTGCCGCCAGAGGTCGCTGCCACCGCCAGGTTGCCCTTTAAATGGGACAGGTTGGAGGGGCGCCACAGCATAGCGTCGATGTGCGTCGTGCTCTCGTGGCCGTCTTCGTCGACGTACACCAGCGCCAGGCGGCCGGTGACATCGCCGGTGCGCGCATAGTCGACGCTGACCAGCTCGTAGCGCGCAGGCAGCTCACGGTCATCGTCGGCCCCGGCGCGGGCATCGCGGGCACCTGCCACGAGCGCACGCGGAACGGCGAACTGGGAGTTCATCGACAGAGCGCCGGCAATGCGCATCACCATTTCTTTGCTGTCGCCCTCGGCTGCCGTGACGGACTCGACGAACATCTCGTCCTGCGCGAGCGTGCCCACGCGGTTGAACACGATCGTGTCCACGGTCTCTAAGGTCCGCAGGGTTTCACCGTCGCGGACAAGCACACCGTTGCGTGCGGCGGATTCAATGCCCAGGCGCATCGCCAGCGCCGGCGAGAGCGCCAACGCGACTGGGGCCACGCCGGAGAGCACGGCCAATGCGGTGCGCAACGCCGCGTTATAGTCGCCCGTGATCAGGCCCCAGAGCACGAAGCTTGTCAGCGCCACCGCCATCGCCACCGGCAGCAACGCCGCCGCTGACCGCGCGTGCTGCACAGAGGCGTAGCGCTGGCGCGCTTCGACGTCTGCCAACCAGTGCTCCACGGCGCTCCACCGCGTCGCGTGGCCGGTGCGCTGCGCGCGCACCTTGACTTCGCCCTCGGCGATGACGGAACCAGCGTAAATGATGGAACCGACTTTGACGTCAATGGGTTCGTGGGCGTCGATCAGCCCGGGGCGCAACCGTGCGCGCCCGCCCATGATCACACCATCGACGGGAACGATCTCACCCACGTGCACAACAATGTCGTCGCCGCGGTTGATCTCCGAGACGGGAATGCGTTCCTCGGCAGCCTCGGCCTGGCCGCGTTTCTTGCAGAAGCGGATGTATTCGGTGTCGGGGTCGAGGGTGCGGGCGGTCATTTCGTCGAGAAGCAATGTGCGCGCACGGATGGAATACCGCCGCCCGATCAGCAGAAGCAGCGTGATGCCGCACGCGACATCGAGAAATAGCTCTGGGCCGTTCGCTGTGCCGCGGGTGGTGGCGAACCACGTGAAGCCCGAATGCCAGCCGCGGTGGCCGGTCGGCGCGACAAAAATGACGGCGGCGGACCACAGGTACGCGATGATGATGGCGACGGCGCTCGCACCGTCAAGTGCTGTGCTGCCGCGCCGGACTCCGCCGAGCAATGCGCGGTGGAACGGTAACGCGCACCACGTGACCACCGGCGTGGCCAAGGCGAGTTCGACCCACTGCCAACCGTCGAACTGCGTAGGGCGGAAGTAGGCGAGCACGAGGACCGGCAGCGTGAACACCAGTGCCACCCACATGCGGGCGGGGGTGACCAAGTCGCGGGCGGTGTAGAGGACATCGTCCTGCGTGGGCTCCGTTTTGCGCTGCGGGGTGTACCCGGCGCGCCGTGCGCGGTCGAGCGACCGGTCCGCGCTCCGACGCCGGCGGCGCATCCGCGTGGGCACGGGGCGTTGAGAGCGGCGCCGGCCCGTTGTCATGTCGGCGGGGGCTGCGTGGCGCAGCTGCGAGGCATCGGTCAGCCGCGCCGTGATGCCTAGTTCAGCGAAAACCTCGATGATCTGCTCCGGCCCCGTTGCAGCTGTCGCCGTGATCCAGGCGGAGTTGCTCGGGTGCACGATCTTGCACTCGACACCTTCGATCGTCTCCAGGGTGGCTTCGACCTCATCGATATCGGGCGCACCCGGCAGCCCCTCGAGAGTGAAGGAATAGGAGACATGCGGCCGGTCTTGAGTCTCTTCCTCGATGTATGCGGTCATCTCTACGTGCTCACTAAAAGCGGGGGCTCATCTTGTCCACGAACGCGTTCGCGTCCGGACGGAACGCGAACAGCATGGAAAACGCCAGCAGAATCACAATGACCATGGACGCCCACGACGTCAGCTGCACCATGAACGCCGCGACGTTGAGAAAGCAGCTCAGTGCCACGAATCCAGCCGCACATCGGCGGGCGATGCGGTTGCCGTGGCGGAAGTAGCTCGCCGCCGAGACCAGCAGCAGCGCCAGCACAATGTTGCCGATGGACACCGCACGCAAGTTGGTCATGTAGGACGCACGCAGCGACTCATTCGCCGGATCTCCCGGGAAGCCCTGGGACAGCAGCATCATCGCAGTCACCAGCATGAGCACCGCAGCGCCGCAGATGAGGTAGAACGCGATCTGCAGATTGCGCGGCCACGTGTCCCCAACTGCACCGCGGTAGCGGCGGTTCGGGTCGTTCGGGTCGCTCACGATCGTGGGGAACATCCCGGCCATGACGTGCACCTGCGTTTCTGGGTTCTCTGGGTTCTCTGGGTTCTCTAGGTTCTGGGTTTTTAGTGAGTGCTTACGTCATTATGGTCTGTGGCGTCTTTGGCCGTCCACTTCTTCACATCGTCCTGGTTAGCGAAGATGAGGGCACAGATCGCCGCCACTCCCGCAGCGATCTGCAGCACGCCGTCGGCACCGATGACCGCGGTGGGCACATCCATGCCGGCAGGGTTGATCAGAAACACTGTGAGCATGCGCAGCGCAAAGAACACAGAGAACACCATCAGCAAAGTACGCGCGCTGTTCGCCCACTTCTTCTGCGCCGCCACGGCCCGCAGTGCGAGCGCAAGCAGCGCGACAATCAGCAGCGACAGCAGTGCCATGATGCTTATCGACGTATACGCCACCAACTTCACCTGCCCCTCCGACACCTCTTGCGGCATGCCCTTGCTGGCCTCACGCGCACTCTCGAACAGCGCGGAAGGATCCAACAGCGGCATCGCAATGGAGAAAAGCTGGTGCAACAACTCCGCACCGATCATGACCACCCACGTGACCAACAGGTAGCGCACGGCTTCCGGCCGCTGGTCAGGCCGAGCGTCCTGCGCGGGCTGGGCGGGTTGTTGCGGTGCGGGCGGGGTTGGGTGGGTCATGGGCGGGGTCTTTCGTCGATAAGCATGCGAGCTGCGTCGAGCGCGAAGTACGTGAGAATCTGGTCGGCGCCGGCGCGTTTGATGGAGAGCAACGCTTCCATCATTGTGCGGTCTAGGTCAATCCAGCCATTGCGGCCGGCGGCCTGGATCATCGCGTACTCGCCGGAGACGTGGTAGGCGGCGACGGGGACGGGCGAGACTTCAGCGACCTTCGCCAGCACGTCGAGGTACGGCATGGCCGGCTTGACCATGACCATGTCCGCGCCCTCAGCCACGTCGAGTTCGACCTCCATGAGGGACTCGCGGATATTTGCCGGATCCTGCTGGTAGGTCTTGCGGTCGCCCCACAGGGAGGAACCGACAGCGTCACGGAAGGGGCCGAAGAACGCAGACGCATACTTCGCCGAATACGCCATGATCGCGACATCCGTGTAGCCCGCTTGATCGAGCGCGTGGCGGATCACTTCCACCTGGCCGTCCATCATTCCGGACGGGCTGACAATATGCGCGCCGGCCTCAGCCTGCGACACGGCCATCTTCGCGTACAGCTCCAAGGTGGCGTCATTGTCCACCGCCACATTGCCCTCCCGGTCGGTGACCAAGACGCCACAGTGGCCGTGATCGGTGAACTCATCGAGGCAGGTGTCGGTCATGATGAGCAGCTTGTCGCCGAACTCGTCGCGCAGCCGAGCAATGGCACGGTTGAGCACGCCGTCCGGGTCCCAGGCCTGGGAGCCGGACGCATCCTTGTCCTCGCTGCGGGGCACACCGAACAAGTCAACGCACGGAATCCCCAAAGAAACAGCCTCCCGGCAGATCTCCACGAGAGAGTCCATGCTGTGCTGGTACACGCCCGGCATGGAGGCGATGATGCGGGGTTTGCCCGATTCACCGAGATCGTCGGCAACGAACAGCGGCAAAATCAGGTCCGCCGGATCCAGGCGGACCTCCGCCGTCATGCGGCGCATCGCGGCGTTCTGGCGCAGCCTCCGCGGCCGCCGCACCGGGCCAGTCAGGCTCGGTGCAGGCGAGTGGTTGAACGAATCTGTGGGTTCCGACGGTGTAGGCACACAGACCATTCTACGAATGGCGTCCACGGCCGTAGCTACGAGCGTCGGGCGCGACGCTTTTTCCGCGGCGGCGGCAGCTGGCCGGCAGCGCGGAGACCGGCGACATGCTCGGCCAATGCGTCGACAAGCGACGGCACGTCGGCGACCTCGGGCACGACATCGACCCGCAAGCCTTGCTCCTTCGCTTCCGCAGCCGCCATGGGACCGATGCACGCGATGATGGTGCGCGGGTGCGGCTTGCCGGCAATGCCGACGAGGTTCTTCACAGTCGATGCGGAGGTGAAGCAAACAGAGTCGAACCCGCCGGTCTTGATCATGTCGCGCACTTCCGGTGCCGGCGGGGCGGCGCGGACAGTGCGGTAGGCGACGACGTCGTCGACTTCCCAGCCGCGCTCGACAAGGCCGTCAACAAGCACGTCGCTGCCGATGTCCGCCCGCGGCAGCAGCACGCGGCCGACCGGGTCGATCTCCTCGACATACTCGGGGAAGATGTCCACGAGGCCGTGCGCGTTCTGCTTCGTGCGGTGCGGGATGAGCTCCGGGATCATGCCGCGGGAGCGAATCGCGTCAGCGGTCTTCTCCCCCACTGCGGCCAGGTGGACCCCGGCAAAGGAGCGGGCATCCAGGCCGAGCTCCTCGAACTTGTCCCACACAGCGTCAACACCGTTGACCGAGGTGAACACGATCCACTGGTAGCGTCCCTCAACGATGCCTTTGATCGCGCGGTCCATCTGCGCCGGGTTGCGCGGCGCCTCCATGGAAATGGTGGGCACGGACTGCGGAATTGCGCCATAGGAGTTCAGCCGGGCGTTCATCACACCGGCCTGCTCCTTCGCGCGCGGCACGAGTACACGCCAGCCGTAGAGCGGACGGTTCTCCCACCAGGAGTACTTCGAACGGTCGTCGACAGCAGTGCCGATGGTGACCACGAGCGTGCCATCCAAGTCCGCATCGAGCTTGCCGACGGTCCCCAGCGTCGCATCAAACGTCCGCTGCAGACGGGTCGTACCGTTGATGGTCACAGTCAGCGGCGTCGACGCGGAGAACCCGCGGGCCTGCAGCTCGGTGGCAATGACCGGCAAGTGGCGGGCCTCGCCCTGGAGGACGAGCGGCTGCGGGGCGGCGGCGAGGCCGTCCCAGTCGATCGGCTCGTTGGCCAGGTCAGCTTCGGTGTAGGTGGAACCGAGCGCGATGCCGGCGAACGAGGGCACCGTCGACGGCAACGACATGCCGGGCACCACCTGGAACTCCAGGCCGGCGGCGGCGACAGCGGAGATCTCCTCCATGATGGCGTTGCGGGTCAGCGGGTTGCCCGCAACCAGACGGATGACGTCGCCATCGCCTGCTTCACCGCGGTCGATCGCCGCCTGCGCTTCGGCGAGGGCTTCACGCAACGGCTCGACGATCTCATCTCCGGCGGGTGCCTGTTCGCTCAGCTCTGCCGCAGTCGGGTCTGCCGGTTTCGCGGGCTTGCGGCGGGCTCCAGCCTCCTTGGCTTTGGCACACATGGCCTCGTACTCTTCCGCAGCCGCTTTCAGCTTGTCAGCCGGCACGGGGAGAGCGGATCCGACGACACCGCGCACACCGCCAGAGACGTCCGGATCGACAACGGCGATCGAGTTACGCTCCAGCACCTCGCGAGCGCGGATCGTCAACAGGTCGGGGTTGCCTGGCCCGGCGCCGACGAAAATGACCTTGCCAACGTTCTCGGGCGCTGTGGAGGAGGCAGCATTCATCAAAGAAATCTCTTCTAAACGGATCGTTTGAAAGCGTCAATCACTAGAAAACCGCCTTACGCACCAAGGGACGTGCCCGGAGCTCCCATTAACGGGGACCAGATGCACAGCGGCGCAGACGGCGTATGGTAGTTACACCTTAAAGTAAGACGGCTGTTTTGAAAAACCGTGCTTAGAGGAATTGGGCTGCTCCTGCGTCGAAAAGTTGCTGGGCGCACGCTTGGCCCACCTCGCGCGGATCTGTGCCGCTAGCTTCGCGCACGAGTTGGGCGGAGCCGTCGAGAGCGAACACGCCGCCGCGCACCGTGATCTCATCTCCGTCGAGGACCGCAGACGCCGCGACGGGCGCGGTGCAGCCAGCTTCCAAGGTCGCAAGAACGAAGCGTTCGGTCAGGGCGCAGCGGGTGGCAAAGTCGTCGACAAGCGTGTCGATCGCTGCGACCGCCTGCGCATCCTCCGCCCGGCACTCCACGGCAAGCGCACCTTGGGCAGGTGCGGGCATGAAGTCCTCCGGTGCGAAGACTTCGGTGGCGCGCTCGCCGAGGCCGACGCGGGACATGCCTGCGTAGGCGAGCACCACAGCGTCGAGCTCACCGCTGGTCACGCGCCCCATGCGCGACTCGATGTTCCCCCTCAACGGGTGAATGTCCAGATCAGGGCGTTTCGCACGCAGCTGAGCGATGCGCCGGGGTGCGGAGGTGCCCACGCGGGCGCCGCTGGGCAAGTCGGCCAGTTTCAGGCCGTCGCGGGCAATCAGTGCTTCACGGCGGTCCTCCCGCACAGGAATGATCAGGTGCGTGCGCGGTTCGTGAGCGGTGGGAAGGTCTTTGAAGGAGTGGACGGCGACGTCAGCTTCACCGTCGAAAAGCGCCTGGCGGATAGCGGTGGTGAACACGCCGACCCCGATGCGCTCCACAGGGGCTTGCGACATGTCGCCCGCGGTGGTGACGATGGTCAACTCAGCGCTGTGTCCTGCGCTGATCAACGCATCGCGAATGTGTCCGGCCTGGGTCGTAGCGAGCTTGGACCCGCGCGTGGCTACTCTCAACGTCTCTGTCACTGGCTTTCCCTTTCACAAAACCCGGCAAGCGAGCTCTTCTCATAATGAGTGCCGTCGTCGCCTGCGAGCCCGGTGCGCGTATCTTTGCCGCCGGTGAGGCCGAACAGCTCCTCGATGGCGATTTCGTAACTCACCTTCGACTGCGTGCCCGCTAGCTCTTTGATCTTCACGGTCGGATTATGCAAGAGCTTATCGACGATCCTGCGCACCGCCCGTTCCACTTCCCCGAACTCCCCGTCATCCAATCCGGGCAGGCGGGAGCGCAATTTGTCCAGCTCAGTCTGGGCGGTCTCAGCGGCGGTGACGCGCAGTTCGGTGACCATAGGGGCGACATCGCGCACACGCTGCTCGGTTGCATAGGCGGCCAGCTCCGTGGCGACGATGTCCTCGGCCTGCCCGCGGGCATCGAGCTCCGGGCACATCGGAGAATCGGCGGAGTGCTTGAGAGCCTCGTGCAAGGCCTCGATGTTGATGAGGCTGACACCGGGCAGCTCGGCGACCGCGTCGTCGATGTCGCGCGGCAGGGACAGATCGACCAGCAGCGCGGGCCCGGGAATGTCCTCCGGGGTGATGGTGAAGCCGTCGCTCGCGGTCGCGGAGACCGCAATGTCCACCCGTGACAGTGCTCCGGCGCGGGCAGAAAAATCCACCACCTCGGCGGTCACACCGGCTGCGCGGGCGTGCTCGGCAAGCCGTTCGGCGCGCGAGCGGGTGCGGTTCGCAATGATCAGCTTGCTCACCCCGCGTTTACCCAGGTCTGTGGCGGCCAAAGAGCTCATTGCGCCGGCTCCAAGAACCAGTGCCGAGTGCCCTTCCAGAGACGCGTCGGGGGTCAGTCCCTTCAGCCGCATTGCTTCGTCGAGGGCAGCGGTGACCATGGAGGAACCAGCGTCATCGATATCTGTCTCGGTGTGGACGCGTTTACCGGCGTGCAAAGCAGACTGGACTAGCGCGTGCAGCGCCGGGCCGATCGTGCCACGGTCTGCGGCGTCCTGGTAGGCGGAGCGGACCTGGCCGATGATCTGCTGCTCCCCCACCACCATGGAGTCCAAACCGGCGGCGACGCGCATGAGGTGCTTCGCCGCGGCGTCGGCATAGCGGACATAGAGGTATCCCCGCAGCTGTGCCAACTCCACGCCCGAGAATTCGCTGAGCACACCCAGCACGTCGTTGACACCGGTGTGGAACGCGTTGGTGACGGCGTAGACCTCCATCCTGTTGCAGGTGGAGATGGTCATGGCTTCGCTGATGCTGGGTTGCTCAAGAAGAGCGCGTGCAGTCTGCTCCTGCACGGCGTTGTCCATGCTGAGCCGCTCCAGCAGCGCGACGGGCGCCGAGCGGTGGGACATGCCCACCACGAGAACACTCACGTTTTCCCTCCAAGCCAGTTCGCGATCATCCCAAAGGATACCCCCGCTGCCCAGTTCCCAGACAATCCCCTGATCGTCGCGTGCGAATCTAGCGCGAGTCTACCTGCCCGCCACGGGCGAGTTCCGCAGCCAGTTCCGCGTTATCGACTTCCCAGCAGGCGAACTCTTCACCGTCGATGACCACGACGGGAACTCGGTCACCGAATTCGATGGCTAGGCCAGGGTGGGCGTCGACGTCGACAAGCGAAAGACGCGCTCCCGCTTCCGCCACCACGGGCGCGATCTGCGCCGCCACGCGCTCGCACGAGCCGCATGTGGAGCGGACCATTAGTTCAACCTCAGCTACTGCACCCATTGGGAACCTCCTAACATACGATGGATCACACTACACACGAAGGGAGAGAAGGCTTGAGCGGCAATCTGCGGCGCTACCTTGAGGAGACTGCGCTTCCGCCTATCGACGACGCCCACCAGCGCACCGCAGGCGAAGCCGCCGCCTCCGCCGCATCCTCGACCGTAGGCCAGAGCGCTGAGCGCGTCACCGAGCCCGACCCGGACATCCCGCAGCACGCGACCGCCGCTGCATTCTTCGATGTAGACAACACCCTGATCCAGGGAAATTCGCTCATCGCACTGGGATACCAGCTGTTCAAGCGCGGATTTTTGACGCTGAGCGAGATCTTCCCGTATCTCGTGGCTCAAGGCCGGTACCGTTTGTTCGGCGCGGAGCTGCCAGACGCGATCGCGCAGGGCCGTGAGAAAGCGCTGAGCTTCATCACGGGGTGGAGCGTGAGCGAACTGCGCGACCTGTGCGCAGAGCTTGTCGACGCTCACTTGATCGCCCGCACCTACACCGGCACGCGCGAACTCGCCTCGATGCACATCAACGCCGGTGAGCAAGTGTGGCTCGTGTCCGCAACACCCGTGCAGGTCGGGCAAATTCTGGCTGAGCGCCTCGGTTTCACCGGCGCCCTGGGCACCGTTGCAGAGGAAGAGGACGGACAGTTCACCGGCCGTCTCGTCGGCGATATCCTCCACGGCCCGGGTAAGGCGCACGCCGTGGCTGCTCTGGCAAAGGCACAGGGGCTCAACTTGGAGGAGTGCACCGCCTACTCCGACTCCGCCAATGACATTCCCATGCTGTCCATGGTGGGCACCCCCGTGGCCATCAACCCCGACAGCCAATTGAGAAAGCACGCCGCGAAACACGGCTGGCTCATCCGGGACTACCGCCCGGTGCGCCGGGTGTTCCTCAGCGTGCTTGTCCCGCTCGGCGCCGTAGCCGGCATTGGTGGCGCGCTGGCGTGGCGCCGCCGCCGGAAGCGCTAGGCCGAACGCTCGCCGGGGTCAACCAAAGCCAAAAACGCCCGCTCCGGCCAAACGGCAGGGGCGGGCGTGAAGCGGGGCAGTTTTACTTGCCCAGTTTGCGACGCTGAACGCGCGTACGGCGCAGCATCTTGCGGTGCTTCTTCTTGGACATGCGCTTACGGCGCTTCTTGATCACAGAGCCCATAGGTTTCCTCGCTTCTCTTTGTACGTACAGTTCCGTGCCGCGTTCCGGTTCCAGGGCAGGTCCGGGGCAACGCCGCGAGGTGCACTCTCGAGGCGGCGCTCACGCAACATGAATGGGTACAAAGTCTAGCGCCGTGACCGGGCGAATCCAAAAAGAGGGGGGCTAACTCACGTCGGAGTCGACGTCGTAGACCGAGGAATCCAGGTACTCGTTGACGGCGTTCTCATTCACGCGGAACGAACGGCCCACGCGCACTGCCGGCAGCTCGCCGGAGTGGACCAGACGGTAGACCGTCATCTTGGAAACGCGCATGATCTCAGCGACCTCAGCGACGGTCAGGAACTTGCCTTTATCTTCAGTTGCCATGTTCTAGTTAAACCTCCAGCACTAGAGAGCCGGTGCGCGCTGTAGGCTTCCCCTCCCACAGTTGGACACGCACGTGCCGGGACCAGCCTAGCGTGAAAACAGTGTCACATGCGACTCAAAAGCAAGAAAACTTTCACTTTTTTCACAGCGGACCCCGGGGTCACTATCGTCAATCTGGTTATTCTCCCAGCTCAGCCGCCCGATTGGTCGCAGCCTCTACGGCCCGATAGAAGGCCCCACGCATCCCGGATTCCTCGAGTTCCCGGACGGCTTGGACAGTCGTTCCTGCCGGAGAACACACGTCTGCACGTAGATCTGCGGGCGGCTTACCCGAGCGCGCCAACATGGCCCCGGCACCTTCTGCCGTACCCGTGGCCAGCAGCATGGCAGTCTCACGCGGCAACCCCATCTGCACACCGGCATCCACCAACGCCTCCGTGAGGAGGAAGTAGTAGGCGGGGCCGGAACCGGAAAGGGCTGCGGCAGCGTCGATAAGCGACTCAGGCACGACGGCGACCTTGCCGCACGCACCCAGCAGCTCCGTGACGAGCTCTTGCTGGTCCTCATCGACATACTTGCCAAATGCAACGACGCTGATGCCCTTGCCCACCTGCATCGGGGTGTTCGGCATGACGCGGACGATGGGTGTGCCCGCGCTCTGCGCCGCCTCCGTCATCGCACCGAGCGTGACGCCGGCTGCCATGGAGACGACGACAGTTGCAGTCTCGTTGCTCGCGATCGTCTCCGACAGCTCCTCGATCAAATCCGTGACCGCGTACGGCTTCACGCACAAAAAGCACACGTCAGCGTTCGTCGTAGCCGCCTCGTTGTCGTCTGTCGTGTTCACGCCGTACCGGCGGTTCAGCTCCTCACTGCGCTGCGGAGTGCGGTTTGTCGCTGTGATCGTTTCCGGGTCGACGCCAGAGTTGACCAGCCCTGAGATCAGGGCCTCACCGATATTGCCTGCGCCGATGACTGCAATGTTGCTCATGGCTCACTAGCGTGCCACACCCGCCGAAATTCTCAACGAGAACAACCACGGGGATTCTTCTCCTGTAAGCGCAAACCCCGCACGCTGAGCGTGCGGGGCGGGCGGGGTCAGTGTTGAGACTAGACGGCTGAGATCAGCGCCGGGCCGAACGTCATCACCGCGCCGGCAACGCCAGCGAGCGTGAGAGTCAGGCCGTCGCGGCCGGTCTTCATCGCGCGAACGAGCAGCACAATGAGGCCCGTTGCGACTGCAGCCAGCACTGCGACCACAATCGCATTCATGGTGGCCCAAAGGTACTGGAAACCAAGGAAGACCAGCACACCCAGGATCAAGCCAGCGAAGACGAGCAGCACCAGCATGATCGGGTTGACACTAGTGTCCTCTACCTCATCGTCGTACTTGGCCACATCCTCGTAGGTCGGCTCCACAGCGCCATCGGCGCGGGCTTCATCAAGGCGATCCTCTGCCCGCTCCTGACGCGGCTCGACCTTGCGGTCCCGCACGTCCTTGCGGGCCCCTTCGCGAACGGGAGCGGCAAAAGCAGCCGTCTTCGGCTCGGTGCTCTGCTCATCCTCAACAACAGGGATGACGTTGGTTTCGCTCGAATCGCGCTTCACCGGGGTCTCGCGCTGGACAGATGTCTTCGGCGCGGGCTTCTCAGCAGGTTCCGGACGCACGGCAGGCTGAACCTGCGTAGCCGGCTCCGTCTCCGCGGCCCCAGCAGCGTCGCGCTCCTGGACAGCATCCGCGCGGGAAACCTTGCGCAGGGTCACGCCATCTGCGTTGTCAGGCTGCTCCGACGTGGGCTGCGTCGGCTCGGTCTTGGCGGGCTGTGCTGGCTGTGTTGTTTGAGCCGCCTCAGACTGGGACGACTCAGCTTGGGACGGCGTGGACTGAACAGGACGGAACTTGGTCAGTGTGACCGGGGGCTCGTCAGAACGCTGCTCGGTGGCAGACGCCTCGGCCGCATCCTTGAACGCGGACTTCTGCGCAGTCTTCTCCTCGGACTTCTGCTCGACCTTCTGGTCGTCCGCGGGCACCTCCGACTCGGCGGACTTCACACCCGCGTCAGACTTAACTGCCTCGTCGGGTTTAACCGTTTCAGCTGGTTCGGAACTTTCGGCAGTGTCGTCGTCAAGCGGCACAGAAGAGTGCTTGACCTGGGCCGGGCGGGCGTTGACCTTCTTGAAGGAGCCAGTCAGTTCGGCGACGGTCACACCGCCTTCTTCAATGCTGCGGCGACGACGGCGGCGGGGCTGGCCCTCAGCGTCGGTTTCGGGATTCTCCTGCTGCGCCCGGGCCATCAGCTCGGCAACAGTGAGTTGCTTTTCGGCCATCTACTCGTCTCCTTCAGACTGTCCCATGTCTATCTGACGCAGGATCACGCCTTCGCGCAATGCCCACGGGCAGATATCTAACTTATCAAGTTTCAGTGCCCTCATGGCTGCTTCCGCCACCAGCGCGCCGGCCACAATTTGGTGGGAGCGGTCGGAGGACACGCCTTCAAGCTCCGCCCGATCGGACGCCGTCATGCGGGTAATGAAGGCGATGAGCTGGCGCAAACCCGGAGCCGTCAGCGTGCGCTGGACGTAGGGGCCAGCGGACGACGGAGCGGAACCTGTCAAACGCGCCAAGGTCCGGAACGTCTTCGAGGTACCCACGGCCAGACCTGCTTCACCGCGGACGAGGAACTCTTCAGCGGCGGAAGACAGTTCCGCGTCAATGAAATCACGAAGAGCGTTCACCGTCTTCTTTTCCGGCGGGTCAGAGTCAAACCATTCATGGGTCAGGCGGCCAGCACCCAAGTCGAGGGAAACGGCGATATCCGGGACTTCGTCATTACCCGTGCTCATCTCCAGCGAGCCGCCCCCGATGTCCAAGTTGGTAATGCGCCCAGCGGACCAGCCGTACCAGCGGCGCACTGCCAGAAATGTCAGCCGTGCTTCGTCCTGACCGGAAAGCACCTTGAGCTTCACGCCGGTCTTCTTTTCCAGGTGAGCCAGCACTTCTTGGGAGTTGGTGGCAGACCGCACCGCAGAGGTGGCGAAGGCGAGGAATTCTTCGCACTTGAGGTTATCCGCCAGATCAGCGGCTTCTTGCACCGCTTCGGTGAGCTTTTTCACGCCCTTGTCGTCGATGTTGCCCTCAGAATCGAGCATTTCCACGAGCCGCAGCGACTGCTTCCAGTCGCTCATTGGCGTCGGGCGGCCGCCGCTTTTTGCATCTACTGCCACGAGGTGGACAGTGTTACTGCCCACGTCCAATACACCTAGTCGCACAGGCTCAACACTAGACCGTCTACCGTGATTCACTGTGAACCAACCTGTGTTTTTGGGCTTTCCATCTGACTCCCCCGCTGGAAAATCAATCCGTGCAGGCCATGAATTGCCACCTGATTTCCCGCACGAATGGTTCGAATTCGTCCACCCCGACGATCCATTGCACTACTTCTCCCTCGACCTCACGTGGCTGGAATCGACATGGTCGTGCCGCTTCGGCACACCGCAGTGCCGCGGTATTTCACAAGAACTCCCAGTCGTTGGGTGCTGCATCCACGGTGCCTACCTGTCGGACGAGCACGACCGCGACGACCTTTACAACGCTGTCGCCGACATGCCCGCACGGTTCTGGCAGCTGCGCCCCGACGACGTCGACAGCTATATAGAGGCAGCCGACCCGACCGAGTTGGAGCCGTGGCTCGAGTGGGACGAGGACGATGAGGAACCCTCCATCAAAACAAAGCTTGTCGACGGAGCGTGCATCTTCGCCAACCGCCACGGCCACCCCACCGGCCCCGGGTGCGCACTGCACCAGTGGGCAATGGATGAAGGCCGCAACATCATCGGTTCAAAACCGGAAGTGTGCTGGCAGGTGCCATTTTCCCGCGAAGACTCGTGGGAGGAGCGCGGCGACGGCCAAGAAATCCTGCGCACCACCATCGGCGAGTACGACCGCCGTCAGTGGGGCGACGGGGGCGAAGACTTCGACTGGTGGTGCACCAACGACCCTGCCTGCCACTCTGGCTCGAGCACTGCGGTTCCTGTGTGGAAGTCGATGAAAGACGAGTTGACGCAGTTGATCGGTGCGGAGGCATACGGGATCGTCGCAAAGCATTGCGAAGCCCGCGCCGCACTACCCGCAGAAGCGAAGGCCGTGCACCCGGCGACCCGCGCCGCACAATCGTGACGCCGCGACGCCGGCGACATCACGCTTCGAACTTGTAGCCCAACCCGCGGACAGTGATGAGCTGCTCCGGACGGGAGGGCTCTTGTTCGATCTTCGTGCGCAGGCGCTTGACGTGCACGTCGAGGGTCTTGGTGTCGCCGACGTAGTCCGAACCCCAGATACGGTCGATGAGCTGACCGCGGGTGAGCACACGGCCAGCGTTGCGCATAAGGTACTCGAGCAGGTCGAATTCCTTCAATGGCATCGGAACAGGCTGGTCGTCGACGTAGACGGTGTGACGCTCGACGTCGAGACGCACGCGGCCGCCCTCGAGGATGTTCTCGCTGGACTCTTCCTCCCCCGGCGGGTCCGCAACATCGGAACGGCGTCGCAGCACGGCCCGGATGCGGGCGATCAGTTCGCGGGTGGAGTACGGCTTGGTCACATAGTCATCCGCACCGAGCTCGAGGCCAACGACTTTGTCGATTTCCGTATCGCGCGCGGTGACCATGATGATCGGCACATCGGAGGTGGCACGCAGCTTCTTGCACACGTCGGTCCCCGACATGCCCGGCAGCATCAGGTCGAGCAGAACCAAGTCGACATTATTGGCCTCGAACTGCGTCAGCGCGGCCTGGCCGTCCGGCGCGACAACCGCCTCAAAGCCTTCCTTGCGCAGAAGGTAGGCAAGCGGGTCTGCCAGCGATTCCTCATCCTCGACGATCAGGATGGTCGGTGTCATTGCTGCTCCTTATTGTCCAACTCGGCGATCTCTGTGGGAACGACCGTTGCACTCGACGGGTCCGGTTTGTGCACCGGCAACTCGATCGTGAACGTTGATCCCGTTCCCAAACGCGACCACAGCTTGATATTACCGCCATGGTTTGCCACGACGTGCTTGACGATGGCCAAACCGAGCCCCGTCCCGCCCGTCTGTCTCGACCGCGCCTTGTCCACGCGGAAGAAACGCTCGAACACACGCTTCTGGTCTTCCGGCGCGATACCAATGCCGCGGTCGGTGACGCGGATGAGCACCACCGAATCGCGGACGACTTTTTGGCTAACGCTGACTGGCTGACCTTTCGGCGAGTAATTGATCGCGTTTGTGATCAGGTTCGACAGAGCCGTGACCAACAGAGACTTGTCTGCCATGATCATTGTGTCGGTGCGTTCGCCGCGGTTGAGCTCGATCTCTTGGTTTTCGGCAGTGAGAAGGTTGCGTTCCATCGCTTCGTCGATGATCTCGTCGACGGTCACGGCGGCCATTTCCGGGAGCGCTTCAGCACCCTGCAGCTTGGACAGATTGATCAAGTCGGTGATCATTGCGCCCATGCGTTGAGCTTCCCCGACCAGTTTCTCACCGAAGTAGGTGACCATCTCCGGGTCGTTCGGGTCCTCCAGCAGAGCCTCGGCCAGCAACGACATGCCGCCGACGGGGGTTTTCAGCTCATGCGAGACGTTCGCCACGAAGTCTCGGCGGGCGGATTCCATGCGCACATTTTCAGACTCGTCCACCGAGTACACGATGATGTAGCTGTTCTCCGACAAAGTCAGCGGCTGCACCACCGCGCGCACGTTGTTCACGCGGGAGCCGGTCGAGCGGTGCTTGAGGTTCAATTCCAAGACGCGGGTCTCTGCGTCCTCAAACACTTGCTTGCCGACGCCCCACACCTCCGGGTTCAGCGTCCTGTCATGCACAATCGACATCTCGTGGGCGCGGCCGTTGGACAGGATGACCTCGCCTTTTCTGCCCACGACAGTGACACCGGTCGGCGACCCCTGGATGACCAAGTGCAGGATCTGGCTGACTGTGCGGACTTGGTTGTCTGCGGGGTTGTCGCTGGTACGGGTACGCCCCCGCCAGCGGCGGAGCCACGTGGTTCCGCCGATCGCGAGGGCGACGACAATGCCTCCCGCAAGGAAGGCGAGAACGTAATTCACGTGTTAATTATCGCCCACTGCGTCATGCAGGCTACTTGTTGCCCTGGTTGGCCACGGCGGCCGCGCCAGCCTCAGCGGCCTCCGGGTCCAGGTAGGTACCGCCCGGGTTGGTTACTTGGCCGTTGTCATCGAACTCGTACACCAGCGGCATACCGGTGGGAATGTTCAGTCCGGCAATGTCCTCGTCGGAAATGTTGTCCAGGTACTTCACCAGCGCACGCAGGGAGTTACCGTGCGCTGCAACCATGACGTTCTTACCGTCCAGGACCTGCGGCAGGATGGAGTCGATGTAGTACGGCAGGAAGCGCTCGACGACATCCTTGAGGCACTCGGTGCGGGGAACCTCCGGCAGGAACGCGTAGCGCGGGTCGTCGGTCTGCGCGTACTCGTTGTCCGTGTCGATCTCCGGAGGCGGAGTGTCGTAAGAGCGGCGCCACTCCATGAACTGCTCCTCGCCGAACTCCTCACGGATCTCTGCCTTGTTCAGGCCCTGGAGCTTGCCGTAGTGGCGCTCGTTGAGGCGCCAGTTGCGGGTCACCGGGATCCAGTGACGGTCAGCCGCGTTCAGGGAAATGTTCGCGGTGCGAATCGCGCGACGCAGCAGGGAGGTGAACACGATGTCCGGCAGAATGCCTTTTTCCTTCATCAGCTTGCCGGCGTTGACTGCTTCAGTCTCGCCCTTTTCAGTCAGGTCAACATCAACCCAGCCTGTGAATTGGTTGGACTCGTTCCAGGTGCTCTGTCCGTGGCGTACAAGGATTAGCTTTCCGTTGCTCATAACCCCCAGCATGCCATTTTCTGGCTATTTTCGCTGGTCATTTTTCTCACAGGAAGTTAAGTAGAAATTCAGCCAGATGTGGCTTATGTTCTTCATGTGATTACTCGTCGTATTTTCTCTCCCGCCGTCGTGCTGGCTTTCGCGTTCAGCACTCTCACCCTCGCCACCGCCACTGAGGCAGCACCGCAGGCCCATGCTGACACGGGCGCTGCAGCTGCTCCCGGCGCGCCAATGCGCGTGCTGCCGTATGACCCCGAATTCCCGTTTGGCCCGGATGTCAGCGTCGAAGAAGCCACGGGCATGGATATGCCGCCGGAGGCATTCACTCTCGCCTGCAGCCAAGGCCCCATTGGCGATGTGCTTCTGCCTGATGGCACGACCCAGCGCATCATGGTGACCGCTGGCCACTGCGTCGTCGGTGACACCGAGACCGGCCTGCTGCTGGGCAGCGATGTCTACGCACCCACGCGCGACGGTTACGAACGCATCGGCGCAACCGGCATGGTTCATTTCCAAGGCGGGGCGCCGGTGAATCCCCTCGCGATCCCGGAAACGGCGATGACCACGGTTGACTGGGGCATCGTGGTGCTTGACGACGACACTGCCGTCGACGGTTCCGCCTCCTCCAAGGACAAGGCGAACCGCAACGGCTCCACCCCCGTGACGCTGACCGGTGTGCGCGACTACCGCACGCTGCGCCCGGGCGAGGTTTCCTTCGACAACTTCGGCCAGCCGATCTGCAAGGACGGAATGATCGGCGCCCGCAAGTGCGGTTACCAGCTGCTCTACACGGCGGACAACGTCTGGCACGTCTCGCTGGATTACAAGCACGGCGACTCGGGCGGGGTGAACTTTGACCCCTCCACCGGTCAGATCATTGGCGTGTCCTCCCTCGGCGTGGGTCCGCTGGGCACTGCGCAGCGCGCTGACCGCGCCATCGAGCTCGCCTACGACGTCCCGGACGGCCAGGTCAACGACTACTTCACCCCCGCTGCTCCGAACCAGCCGCGTGCAGAGTTCGTCTCCATGGACGAAGAAGACAACGCTGTCGACTCCTACATCCTGGAGAACAACCCGGATGTGGCCCCGGAGGATCTGGTTCCGCCCACCAACCAAGAGGTCTTCGGCATGGTGGTTGAGTCCGCTCAGCAGGATGCCGCTGTCATCGGCGCAGAGGCGCAGACGCTCGCCGCTGGCTCGGCCGTGGCTGTCGCCACCGGACAGGCAACGGTTCCGGAGGTTGCCTCCGCTGCCAACGAGTTCGCCACCGAAGTGGGTACGGCCGCCACGGCCTACGGCAATGCCCTGTCCAATGTCGGCTTCCAGTGGGCACTGGAGGAACTCGGTTACGAGTAAAGGGCTACTCCCCCGTGGCGTCCCTGTGATCCATGGGGGTGAACCCCTCTAGCACCTCGGCGTACACCTGCGAGAGTGCTTCGGCTGACGCCGCCCAACTGAACGCGGCAGCGCGTTTCACGGCGGCGGTGGCCATGGTGAGGCGGGTGGAGTCGTCGATAAGCAACTGCTCGAGCGCATCCGCCCACGCGTCGGGAGCGTGACCGTCGACAAGCACTCCCGTTTCCCCGTCTGCGACGGCCAGAGGCAGACCGCCCACCCGCGCCGCGACGACTGGCGTACCCGCGGCCTGCGCCTCGATGGCGACAAGACCGAATGACTCGTTGTAGCTGGGCACCGCGACAATATCTGCGGCCTGGTAGATCTGGACGAGCTCTTCTGGCGGGCGCGGCCCCAAGAAGCGAACCTTGCGGCCAATGCCCAGCTTATGGGCCATCGCACGGTAGAAGTCGACCGATGAATCCGCACCCGACGCGCCACCGCACATGATGATGCGCACGTTGCGGTCCGGGTCGCGGTCGAACAATTCCGCAGCCGCCCGGATAAGCACCTGCGGCCCCTTGAACTCCTGCATGCGGCCCACGAACGCGATCACTTTGCTGTCCAACGGGATGCCCAGGTGGCGGCGGGCAAGCTCCGTGTTGCGGTTCGTGCCCGGCGTGAACAGGCGCGTGTCAGCGCCGGGGGTGACCACGCTGATCCGCTCAGGCTCGGCATCGTAATAGCGGACTAGCTGTTGGGTCTCGTCGGCAGTGTTGACCACGATGCAATCGGCGTTGTCCACGAGCTGCTGCTCGCAAATGCGGCGGGCCTCCGTCTCTGGGGAATCCGAGTCCGCCGCAGCTTCGCGCGCCGCGTTCTTCACCGCCGCCCACGTGTGACCAGTGTGGATCAGCGGCACCCCGGCAAGGTCACGCAACAGCCACCCCACCTGGCCGGAGAGCCAATAGTGGGAATGGATCAGGTCATAGGGACGGCCTTCCTGCCGGACAAACTGCATCACGCCACCGCCGAAGGCGGCGAGCTGGGTGGGCAGCTCTTCTTTGGCCAGACCCTCGTAAGGGCCGGCGACGACATTGACCACCCGCAAATTCTCGCTGACGCGCACCACCTCGCCCTGGCTGGGCCTCGTCGCACGGGTGAACACGTCCACCTCGGTGCCGCTTGCTGCGAGCTCGCGGGCGATGTTGAGAATGTAAACGTTCATCCCGCCAGCATCGCCGGACCCCGGCTGCTCCAGCGGGGAGGTGTGCATAGAGATCATGGCCACGCGCATGACCCGAAGTCTATCGCGCGTGCTTATGCCACTGCCCGAAGTCGCTGGCGACAGTAGCCGCTAGCTCGCGGTATGCCTGCATTGTCCGCGGGTGCAGGCGCGCAATGTCGACCACGGCACCTTCAGCAAGATGCGGGTCATAAGGAATCACGTGCACGGCTCGGGTCCGCGCGCCGAAATGCGCGACCACACTGTCCATGTTCACCGGCGACTTCGGCGTGGCCGACGACACCACAACGACCGCGTTGGCCGCGAGCCTGTCATAACCGTGCAGGTTGAGCCAGTCCAAAGTCGCCGAGGCGGACTGTGCGCCGTCGAGAGCCGGGGAGCTGACCAGGATCAACGTGTTGGCCAAATCCAACACGCCCGCCATGGCAGAGTGCATCAGCCCTGTCCCGCAGTCAGTGAGGATGAGGTTGTAGTGGTGCTGCAGGATGTCGACGGCTCGGCGGTAGTCGTACTCGCTGAACGCCTCCGACACGGCCGGGTCGCGTTCGGAGCCAATGACTTCGAGGCGGGAAGCCCCTTGCGTGGTAAACCCGCGGACGTGCGCGTACCGCGACGTGTCTGAGGCCGCGAGTAGATCGCGGATCGTCGCTGGGCCCGGCGCGGCGACACGTTGGGCCAAGGTGCCGAAGTCCGGGTTCGCGTCAATGGCGATCACCCTGTCACCGCGCGATTCCGCCAATACCGACCCCAACGCGACCGTCGTTGTCGTTTTGCCCACCCCGCCCTTGAGCGACATCACCGCGATCCGATAATCACCGCGTAAAGGCATGCGCATGGCTTCTTCTAACGTCGCGGCCGCCAATTCTTTGCGAGAGGCACCGGGATTGATCCGTCCACCCGAGGCACCATGGACGAGCTTGCGCCACCCTTTCGCCGGGGGTGCTTTGACGCCGCGCACGACGTTTGCCTGGTCGAGGCTCTGCGGCGCTCGCTTGTGGCTTTCAGCATGCTTATCGACGGACCCCTGCCCCGCCTCAGCTCGCACCTCCGGCTGCGGGACGGGCCCATCCGGCACCCACTCCCCCAGCCCGGTGTTGGCGTACTTCTGGTACAGATCGGTCATCTCAATTCCCCCCGATGATCCCCTGAAAGTGCGGAAACGCCCGAAAGCTTTCCCCATTCATCGCGAGTGTACCGCCGACGGGCATGTTTCGCCCGGTTACCCTGCCGCCGGCAAGACTGCACCTGGCGGGCAGCGACATTCAGACAACTGGCAGCAAGGTGACAAAGATCATAAATATTCCGTCGAAACTGTCGAATCACAACTACACTTAGGCAAAGTAAATCAATCGCTGATCACGTTTGGAGGGCAGACAGCCATGTCGGCATACGAAGAAAAAGCCTGGTTATCCAGCTACGCGGAGTGGACCCCGCACGAGGTGGAGCTGGGCGACGACACCATTCTGGACATCTACGATGCCACGCTGGCAAAGAAGTCCTACAAGAACGCACTGTGGTTCTTCGGCAAGACCACGACTTACGCAGAGCTGGACAAGCAGGTCCGCAGCGCGGCCGCCGGCCTGAAGGCCTTCGGTGTCCGTCCGGGCGACCGCGTTGCTTTGGTCATGCCCAACTGCCCCGAGTTCGTCATCTCCTTCATCGCTGTTTTGAAGCTCGGCGCATCCGTGGTCGCCCACAACCCGCTCTACACCGAGCACGAGCTGCGCGTCCAGTTCAACGACCACGGCGCACGCGTGGCCATCATGTGGGACAAGGCTGCCGGCAACCTGGGCGGCCTGCGCAAGGACACTCCACTGGAGACCATCGTCTCCGTCGACATGACCAAGTCCATGCCGAAGTACATGGAGCTGGCCCTGAAATACGTGCCGCTGAAGAAGCTGCGCGAGTCCCGTAAGAAGCTCTCCGGCCCGGCCCCCGACACTATTCCGTTCGAAACCCTGCTGTCGTCCGCGATCGGCGGCGAAGGCCACGACCTGCAAAACCCGGACATCGACCAGGACACCACCGCGGTCATCCTCTACACCTCCGGCACCACCGGCGAACCCAAGGGTGCGCAGATCACCCACGGCAACTTCAACCACCAGATGAAGGCCGGCAAGGCCTGGGTGCGGGACCTGGGCAAGGAAGACGAGAAGATCCTGGCTGTCCTGCCGCTCTTCCACGTCTACGGTCTCGCCCTCAACCTCGGCCTGGGCATCATGGTCGGCGGTGAAATCATCCTGCTGCCCGCTCCGGAGCCGGACCTGATCCAGGACGCGCTGAAGAAGAACCCTCCGACTTGGATGCCGGGCGTTCCCACCCTGTACCAGCGCATCGGCCAGTCTGCACTGGAGGGCGGCAAGAAGCTGACCTCGATCCGCAATTCCTTCTCCGGCGCCTCCACCCTGCCGGTCTCCACCGTGGAGACCTGGGAGAAGGTCACCGGCGGCAACCTGGTTGAAGGTTACGGCCTGACTGAGACCTCCCCGATCGTCACCGCCAACCCGATGGACGGATCGCGCCGCCCAGGCTACGTCGGCGTGCCGTTCCCGAACACCATCGTGCGCATCGTCAACCCGGACAACCCGACCGAGGTCATGCCCGATGGCGAAGCGGGCGAGCTCGTGGTCAAGGGCCCGCAGGTCATGAAGGGCTACCTGAACAAGCCCGAAGCCACCGAGAAGGCCTTCGCCGACGGTTACTTCCGCACCGGCGACATGGGTGTCATGGAGGAAGACGGCTGGATCCGCCTGGTCTCCCGTATCAAGGAGATGATCATCACCGGTGGTTTCAACGTCTACCCGGACGAGGTCGAAAACGTCATGCGTGAACACCGCGACATCGAGGACATCGCCGTCGTCGGTCGCCCGCGCGAGGACGGCTCCGAGGACGTCGTCGCCTGTGTCACCCTTGCCGAGGGTGCCGCTCTCGACCCGCAGGGCCTGCAGGACTACGCCCGCGAGCGCCTCACCCCGTACAAGGTGCCGCGCACCTTCTACCACTTCGAGGAACTCAACCGCGATATGACCGGCAAGATCCGCCGCCGCGAGGTCCAGCAGTCACTACTCGACCGCCTCAACGCCGGCACCGCCGCCGACGGCGAGAACTCCGACGGCAAGCCAGAGCAGCCCACCGAGGAAGAGATCCAGAAGGGCGAGAAGGAAAACAACTGGTCTGTCGAGCAGGCCCCCGAAGGCAACGAGGTTCAGGCTGAGCAGGCTGGCCAGGCCGAACAGGGCGACCAGGGTGGGGAAGCCGACGACAACGCCGGACGTCACCGCCTCAACGAGCCCGAGAACTAATCGCTCACAGAAACCCGGCTAGGTCGAACCATCTCGGTTCGGCACTTGGCCGGGTTTTCGCATGCGCACGTGGGGCCGCACGGGTATTGGCGCGAGCATCCGCGCGGTTGCGCAAAACTTTACATGCGCTATAGCTTATGGTTTCAAAGCGCCTGGTAGGGGTTTTCTATCGCTCTACCAATACAATCGAAATGTCAACTTTTGCGCAGCTCGGACCACGAGCGAGCTAGCGCGCTAATCGATGGACACGCCGATCCAGACCGGCTCCGGCTCGAGTGTCACGCCGAACTTGTCCTGCACACCCGCGCGGATGGTGCGGGCCAGGGCGACAATGTCGTCGGCGGTAGCGGTGCCGCGGTTGGTCAGCGCGAGAGTGTGCTTGGTGGACAGCCGGGCGGGAGCGTTGGGATCGGCGTCGCCGGGGAAGCCACGGGGGAAGCCGGCGCGCTCGATAATCCAGGCGGCGGAGAGCTTCACGGCCCCATCAGGGTGTTCTCCAGACGCGGGCACCGGGTAGCGGGGCATGGTGTCGCCTTCACCCGGCGCGACGTCATTGACCAGCGCGGCAACCCGGTCCGCAACAGCCGGGGTCACAATCGGGTTGGTGAAGAAGGACCCGGCGGACCAGGTGTCGTGGTCTGCGGGGTCGAGGACCATGCCTTTGGAGGCGCGGACGCGGAGGATCTCTGCGCGGGCGTCGGCAAGCGGGAGGCGCTCACCACCCAGGTGGCGCAGCGGGATGGAGAGTTCGGACGGCTCGAGCTGCATCTCGATCTCCAGGACAACGGCACGGCCTGTGAATTTCAGGTTGGAGTAGCGGTACGCCAGGTCGAGCGAGCTGGCGGGGACCCACTCGTCTTCACCGGTTTCGCGGTTGTACAGGCGCACACGGTTGAGCACGTCGGAGACCTCGGCACCGTACGCGCCGACATTCTGCACTGGGGTCGCACCGGCGGACCCGGGGATTCCCGACAACGTCTCAATGCCGGACAGCCCGGCCGCGACAGTTTGCGCGACCACGTCGTCCCACACTGCCCCGGCCCCGGAGCGGACCAGGCCTGGAACGCCGTCGGCGTTGACCGAGATGTCTCCGTTCTTCACGAGGACTACGTCGAGGTCCAGATCGCCCTCGGCCACCACGAGGTTCGAGCCACCGCCGACGATGATGAGGGGGGTGGTGGAAGCGTCGAGAAGCGAGACTGTGCGTGCGAGCTCATCTGCTGTTTCCGCGCGGTGCACCGCACGTGGCACGCCGCCGACGCGCAGCGTGGTGAGATCCTTGAAGCTCAGGGGCGCTAATGATTCAGACACGTGAACAACGGTAGTCTGTATCCCATGGCAACTCATAGCGAAAACACTGTGACCATTAACCAGCCGGCTGAGAAGGTGCACAAGGCACTGTCAACGCGCGAGTACTGGGATTACATTGCGCAGCACCTCTCCCCTGAGCCGGGTGAGGTCGCCGAGTTCACCGACAACTCGGTCACCCTGTACGAGGTTCTGCCCACCACCGTCCTGCCGGAGGCCGTGCAGTCCATGGTTTCTCAGGCCCTGAAGGTCAAGCGTGTGGTCAACATCGGCGCGCTTGAGGGTGAGAACGCAGATGTTTCCTACACCGCGGACGTGAAGGGCACACCGGTTGACTTCGGCGGCTCCATTAAGCTTGCCGGCTCTGGTGACACCACCACCCTGAGCTACGACAACGAAGTCTCCGTGAACATCCCTTTCATGGGCCCGGCTATTGAGCCGAAGGTCGGCGAGGCGCTCGGCGACCTGTTCAGCCAGGAAGGCGAGCTCACCGACAAGTGGATTTCTGAGAACCTGTAGTTTCGCACGCTCGCGAACGAGACACCCCTAGAAATGGCCGACCACGCCCATAATCTGCGCGCACAGACTGGGCCTGGTCGGCCTTTTGGCGTGATCACCCGCGGCACGACTGGATATAACCGTTTGCGCCGCTCCGACAGGTGGACGCGCTACCACCCGCAGGTCCAGTCACTGTTGCGCGCGGAGCCTGCGCCTGTGCTTATCGACGTCGGCTACGGCGCCTCCCACACCACCACCGTCGAATGGGCCCGCTGGATGCGCCAGATCAACCCTTCTGCCCGCGTCATCGGGCTCGAGATCGACCCGGATCGGGTGCTTCCGCCCCGCGACGGCGTGACCTTCGAACTCGGCGGGTTTGAACTGGCCGGTTACCAACCCCACTTAGTCCGGGCGTTCAACGTGCTGCGCCAGTACGATGTCGCGGATGTGGAGGCGGCCTGGGCATCCGTCTGCGGGCAGCTTGCCCCGGGTGGGCTGTTCATCGAGGGCACGTGCGACGAGTTGGGCCGTCGCGCGGCGTGGGTGCTGCTCAGCGCGACTGGACCGGAGTCGTTGACGTTGGCGTGGGACCCGGAGGACGTCGATAAGCCGAGCGACGTCGCCGAGCGCCTGCCGAAGGTTCTCATCCACCGCAATGTCCCCGGTGAACCCATTCATGCGCTGCTCTCGGCCGCAGACGCTGCCTGGGAGCGCTCCTCGGTGTGGGCACCGCACGGCCCGCGCGTCCGCTGGCGGGAGGCACGCGCGCTTTTGCTTGCCGACGGCTGGCCCCTCGACCCCATCCGCCGCCGCATCCGCGACAACACTCTCACGGTGGGGTGGGACATCGTCGCGCCAAGTAACCAGTAAACTTGGGGTGTACAGCCACTTCACAGCGGATTCCTCCGGTGGCATGTTGGCAAACGGCATAGAACTCAACCAGAATGGCTTTCCATGACACGCAATTATCCTGCGGGCCCGGCTGGCTCCAGAGGCTCCACCGGGAAAGGCTGGAAAATCGCCTTCGGCATCATTGCCGTCATCTTGGTGCTGTTCTTCATCGCTGAGCTAGCGCTGCGCTGGTTCATCACCGATCAGATCAAGACCAGTCTGCGGGAAAGTGCGCCCGAAAGCGTCGCCGCCCAACAGGACGCCGAGGTCCACTTCGGCGCCATGCCCGTTGTCTTCGGGCTGGTGCAGGGCAAACTCCACCAGATCAATATCGATGTGCCGTCCACGCTCACACCGGATAGCAACGCCATTGTGGGCAACCCGCCGGCGACCATCAACGCCACCGGCTTCGTCCTCGACTCCGAGGATCCGAGTGCGGACGAACTCACCCTGTCCACCGAAGTACCCAAAGCCCTCGTCCGCGACATGCTGCAAAAAGAGCTGGGTAATGCGCTGGAGGAATCCAACGAAGGCCGGTTCGCCGAGTACAACGAGATCCTCACCGTCTCCGACGTGGACACCAACCCCGCCGACGGAACCTTCAACATCACGTTCTCCAACGGCGCGTTCGGGGTCGAGCTCCGCCCGGAGATCGTCGATAACCAACTCTCCTTCACGGCCGTGTCCACCCAGATTCTCGGCCGGAACCTACCGGACTTCTTCTCCGAGGCAGTCAGTGCCGCACTCGAAAGCGGCATCAACGACCAGGTAGCCGGGCCGCTGGAATTCCGCGAGTTCTCCGTCATCGACAACGGGTTCAAGATCGTTGTCTACGGCCACAACGTGCACCTCAACGAACTAGCCGTGTAGCCTGCGCGCACCGCAGCTACACGTATACGCGCGCGGCGCCTGCCAGCAGCAGGTCCAGCGCAGCGTCCAACGTGGGGATGGTGCCGTAAAAGGCTGTTTCGCACGCGAGTCCATTCAGCGCAGGCGGCTCGCTTGAGTCCCTGAGCTCCACCGCGAGGAGATCGACTCCCCCACGCTGGGCCACGGCGTCCAGCTGAGTGAGTGCATCCACCCCCACTGCGGCGGGGCACGTCACTCCGAGGCGAGCGCGGGAATCCACGACCTGGCGCACAGCAATGATGTCTGCGAGCACGGCGTTCAAGCCATCCGTGGTGCCCACCAATGTGTCGTCGATGGCCAACCAGACCTCGGTCGCCCCTTCATCTACGGCAAGGCGCGCCTCGGCAGCTTTGATCAAGCTGTGATGGCGGCCCGTCGGCCACCCGATGAGAGCGATGACGCTGCCCGTTCCGTCGCCGGTGCCCGTGTTCGGTGCCGCAACCTGGGCGGCGACGCCGGTGGGTTCGACGATGTGGCCGGCGCGTGCGACGTCGATAAGCGCTGCGAACTCTTCATCGCTGACCCTGCCGCTGAGAACGCGGTTGCGGCCAACCTGCGGGGCGAGCCAGGTGAGGTCGTCGGTCACCAGCTGTAATTCCCGCCGATGATGTTCTTCAGGTGCGGACGGACATCGAAGAAGTACAAACCGATGAACACGCAGCCAATCAGGCCGATGAACGCCCTACCGCTCAAGCATGCAAGCGAGCTGACCAGCAAGATGCCTACCCACGCGACCTTCGGCATGCGGTCGCCTGCCGGGAATGCGTCCGAACGGGTCAGGCCCGCCATGACTGCCCCCGCAATGCCCGCCAGACCCACAATCAGCATGAGGACGCTGCGGAGCAAAGCTGGTGACAGCATGATCCATCCCTCAAGCGGCATGTTCTGGAGGTTGAGAAGCGTCATAGCGTTCAGGCCGAACCTTTCTAGCGGTTGTCAGTTTCGTCGGGGTTGTTACCGTCGGTCGGGTCGTGCTCCACAATATCGGAGGCGTTGTCGCCGCCGTTGAACGTGTTGCTCACTCGGCCGATCACTCCCTCCAGGCGGCTGCGTAGTTCGGCGACAGTGCCTTCGACATCCACGTCAGACTCTTCAGCGCGGCTGCGGACCTGCCCGACAGCGGTGTTGAAGGTCTCGCGGATCTCATCGAGAGCGGAGCTGAAAGCGGCCTTGGTCTGATTCGCCTCATCGGACTCGCGGGCAGTGTCCACTGCGCGGGTGACGCTGCCAGCGAAGTCGCGGAATATGGACTCTGCATCCGAGGCGAACGAGGTGGTCGCGGCGCGGAAGTCACGGTCGTTGGCTGCGCCCTGGTAAGCCTCGCGGGCGTTGGCGATAGCCGCCTTGAGCTGCTCCGTAAGACCCGAGTGGGCATGGGTGAGCTCCTCATCCACGCCGTGGTGGGCACCAGTGTCCACGTCAGCATCGCGGTCCGCGCGGAAGTTGCGGCTGAACTCGCCCGCAAGGTCCCCCAAGCGGGACCACGCGTTGAGCGAAGCATCGCCCACGCCGCGCAGAGCGTTCATGAAGTTGTCGTCGTTAGCAGGGCCGTTCGGGGTTGCATTGGTCATGGCACAGGTCTCCAGAATCGTAGAACGTGATCGGCATGTATGTGCCTCTCAGTCTAGACAGCTCGGCGGCAAACAACCGGGGGCTAGAACAGCAGCTGCGACACCGTGTAGATGACCAGGCCAGCCAAAGCGCCGACGATCGTGCCATTGACGCGGATGAACTGCAGGTCTTTGCCCACCATCAGCTCGATCTTGTCGGCAGCTTCACGGCCGTCCCAGCGCTCAATGGTGTCGGAGATGATCGCCGTGATGTCGCCGGCGTAATTGTCCGCGATGAACCGGGACGCACCCTCGATCCGTGTGTCCAAGTCTGCGCGCAGCTGCGGGTCGGTGGTGATGCGAGTGCCCCATTCCTGCGCCAGTTCGGTGATGCGCCGCCGCAGGAGGGAGGAAGGGTCGGTGGAAGCGTCGATAAGCGATTGCGACGCTGAAGCCCAGATTCCGCTCGCCGCTGACTGCACTGCGTTGGACCCCATGATGTCGGCTTTGATGTCCTCGACCCGCGTGATCATCTTCGGGTCGGACTGCAGATCCTGCGCGAACTGCGAAATCGTGCGGCGGACGGCGCGGCGCGCCTCATGCTGGGGGTTGGTGTCAATCTCCCACATGAAGTCCTGCAGCTCGCGGTACACGCGCTCACCGACCAGGTCTTTGGCGAATTTCGGGGCCCAGCGCGGCATGCGCTCGTCGATCATGGTGACCACGGATTCCTCCATGGTGTTCACCTTGTTGCGGCCCCAGGAGATGATCTCCTCCACAATCGGCTCGACCTTGCCGTCCGCGATCAGCCCATCGA
Source organism: Corynebacterium sp. CCUG 65737 (assembly GCF_024454115.1). Taxonomy (NCBI): domain Bacteria; kingdom Bacillati; phylum Actinomycetota; class Actinomycetes; order Mycobacteriales; family Corynebacteriaceae; genus Corynebacterium; species Corynebacterium sp. CCUG 65737. Next base: position 101,393 of record NZ_JAGPZB010000001.1, on the reverse strand, counting down.
GCGCACGGCCCAGCGGCGGCCCCCACGCAGGCTCCGCCACCCGGTCGATGAACTGGTGGTTGATCAGCGCTTCCGCGTCTTCCGGATCGATTGCCGCGACCGCGCTCGCCGTGAAGCGGCCGACCTGCTCCGATGCCTTCTCGGCATTCTCCGGCTGCGCAAGCCATGCACCGACCTTCTCCGGAATGTTGGCTTCGGAGACTTTCTCCGTGATCAGCTGCGCGTTGAGAAAGTTCTCACCGACGAATTCACTCAGGGCCCCGCCGATCTGGTCCTTTTTCTTGGGAACCAGCGCCGTGTGCGGAATCGGAATGCCCATCGGGTAGCGGAACAGCGCCGTGACAGCGAACCAGTCCGCCAAACCGCCGACCATGCCGGCCTCCGCGGCCGCGCGAACGTACCCCACCCAGGCGGGCGCGTGATGCACGTCGTGCTCAATCCACCACGTGCACGCCAGGAAGATCACTGCGGCCAGAACCAGTAGGCCCGTCACCCACGTCTTGTGCATCCGCAACGAGCGGCGACGCTCCGCCTCAACTTCCGGCGACGGGCCCGGGACCTCCAGCGGCGCGCGGGTGTGCGCAAGTTCGTGGTTTGTCATGAGTTGATTAAAGCGCAAAAAACCTCCCGCGCGAAGCGGGAGGCACTTGCTTAACGACGATCACCGCCTAGTTAAGACGGCCCGTCTCCTTCCGGTAGGCCTTGTAGTCGCTGCGGCCGGAAACGATCGCGATGATCGCACCGATCAGCGTGACAGCCGTGAACACCCCACCCACGATGAAAAGCGTGTTGGTGATGTCCGGGCTTGCACCGTGGCCCCACAGGTGCGTTCCAGCACCGTAGATCAGGGTGCCAATGCCAGCCAGAGAAGCCAGCATCAGCCCCATGCCCACCCAGGTGCGGGTCTTCATTAGGGAGGAGTGCGGCGCACCGAGGGAAACCGGGTCATACCCGTCCAGGTAGCCCGAATGAAGGGATTGGCCGTACTCCGGGAAACTCTCGGAGGCGATGTCCGCAACGGGTGCGGGACCTGCGTGTCCGCTCATCGTTTCGTCTCTCTTTCTAGAAGGTGACTTCTACTTTAGTCGTCCTTGCCACGGAAGGCGGCGCGTGCGCGCTCCTTGTTGATGGCGCCGACAGCCTCGAGCGGGATGCCTGCCGGGCAGACGTCCGCGCACTCGCCGAAGAGGGTGCAGTGGCCGAAGTTGGTCTCCAGCTCGTCCACCATCTGGCGGGCGCGCTTGCCACGCTCTTCCTTGCCCAGCGGCAGGAGCTTGAGGTGGTTCAGCTTCGCGCCGGTGAACAGGTGCGCAGCGCCGTTCGGGCACGCAGCCACACACGCACCGCAGCCGATGCAGGCAGCAAAGTCCAGAGCCTTCTCCGCGGTCTGGTGGTTGACGTGCAACGTGTCAGCGTCCGGTGCAGTACCAGCCTGGATGGACACGTAGCCGCCCTGCTCCATCACGCGGTCCAGCGCGGAGCGGTCCACGGTGAGGTCCTTGATCACCGGGAAAGCAGCCGAGCGGAACGGCTCGATCTTCAGGGTGTCGCCGTCCTTGTAGTTCCACAGGCGCTGCAGGCAAGCCGTGGTGTTCTGGCCGGCACCGTGGGGGCGGCCATTGACCGACAGGCCACAGGTGCCGCAAATGCCCTCGCGGCAATCGGAGGCGAAGGTGAAGGGTTCTTCACCGGCCTCGACGCGGGCGTTGTTGACGTGGTCCAGCAGCTCCAGGATGGACATCTGCTCCACAGCGTCGTCGACCTGGACGGTCTCGAAGTTTCCCTCGGTGTCGGGTCCGGCCTGACGCCAGATCTCAAGTGTCAGTTTCATTACTTGTAGTTCCTTGTCATCAGCGGGATCGAGTCGAAGTACAGGGGTTCTGCGTGGCGGATGAACTGCTCATCGCCGGCGGGCTCCCAGGCGGAGACGAAGCACCAGTTCTCATCGTCGCGCTCTGCCTCGCCGTCCTCGGAGAGGTGGTCCTCGCGGTAGTGGGCACCACAGGACTCATCGCGGTCGAGAGCGTCGATGATCATCAGCTCACCCAGGTTGATGTAGTCCGCCACACGGATGGCGTTCTCCAGCGTCTGGTTCATGTCCATCGCGTCACCCGGGATGTTCACGTTCGCCCAGAACTCGCGACGCAGCTCGCGCACGCGCTCCAGGCCCTTCTCCATGTTCTCCACGTTGCGGGCAACACCGCAAGACTCGTAGAGAATAGCGCCGAGCTGCTCGTGGTAGAAGTCCGGGCCGTGCGGCTCCTCACCCTCGACGGTCATCAGACGGTTGACCAGGTCCTGGGCGCGGGTCACAGCTGCGGTGACCTCCTCAGCCTCGAGTTCCAGAACCGGCTCGTTGAGGTGGCCGGCCAGGAAGTTCGGGATGCAGAACGGGAGGGTGAACCAGCCGTCCACGGATGCGGACAGAAGCGAGTTCGCACCCAGGCGGTTAGCACCGTGGTAGGTCCAGGAGCACTCGCCGGCAGCGAAGAGACCGTCGATGGAGGTCATTTCGTTGAAGTCGGTCCACAGGCCACCCATGGTGAAGTGAACGGTCGGGGCGATGAGCATCGGGGACTCGTACGGGTCGTCACCGACGGAGTCGTAGTACATCTCGAACAGGTTTGAGTAACGCTCCTTGATGGTGTCTTTACCCAGGCGCTCAATGGCGTCGGTGAAGTCAAGGTACGCAGCGTTGTTCAGCGCACCGACACCGCGGCCAGCGTTGATCTCCTGGGAGATGGCACGCGATGCGACGTCGCGGGGCACAAGGTTACCGAAGGCCGGGTAGCGGCGCTCCAGGAAGTAGTCGCGCTCCTCCTCCGGGATATCCTTCGGGTCGCGGTCGTCGCCCTCTTCCTTCGGGACCCAGATGCGGCCGTCGTTACGCAGCGACTCAGACATCAGAGTCGTCTTCGCCTGCCACTTCGCGTTGACCGGAAGGCCCGTCGGGTGGAACTGGACGAACGCCGGCGATGCCATGTAAGCGCCGTGCTCGTACGCGCGCATGATGGCGGAAGCGTTGGAGTTCTTCGCCAGCGTGGTCTTGTGGTACACGTTGCCGTAACCACCGGTAGCCAGAATGACGGCGTGGCCGGTGAACGGGACAATCTCACCCGTGATCAGGTTGCGGGTGACAATGCCTTCGCAGCGCTTCTTCCCGTCCTTCTCCGTGATGATGTAGTCGAGCAGGTCGTTGTGGGTGAAGATCTCCACGTTGCCCAGGTGGATCTGACGCTGCAGAGCAGATGCCGTGGACAGCTGGAGCTGCTGACCTGTTTGGCCACGGGTGTAGTAGGTGCGGGACACCTGGACACCACCGAAGGAACGAGTCGCCAGGGCGCCGCCGTACTCGCGGGCGAACGGAGCACCGATGGCGTTCATGTGGTCAATGACGCGGACGGATTCAATCGCCAGGCGCCAGCAGTCGGACTCGCGGCAGCGGTAGTCGCCGCCCTTGACGGTGTCCTTGGTGTGGCGGTATGCGCCGTCATTATCCATCTTCTTACCGCGGGCGGAGTTCACGCCGCCCTGTGCAGCGATGGAGTGCGCGCGACGCGGTGCGTCGTGGTAGGTGAAGTTCTTCACGTTGTAGCCCAGCTCACCCAGTGCAGCTGCAGCTGCACCGCCGGACAGGCCGGTGCCCACCACGATGACGGTGAACTTGCGGCGGTTGAGCGGGGAGACCATCTCCATGTGGTCCTTCTGGTAAGCCCACATGTCGCGCATCGGCACGCCCTTGGGCTCGTTGTTCTCCAGAATGTTGCCCGGGGTCACGCCAGCAGCCTTGGACTGCGGGTTGGTGAAGTCCTTGTTCGCGTCCTTCTCCGCAGCCGGGGTGGTGTCAGCGCCCTCAGCCTCAGCCGGGCGGTCGACGGTTGCCTGCGCGCTGGCGGGCTTCACGATCTTCTCGCCCTGTTCGCCAAGGCCCTTACCCGTGTTGTGGGTCTCCGCTTGCGGGTCTTTGGGCTTGTCGGCGCCCGCCGCGTTGTGTGCAGTAGTCATTTCAGATTCCTCCAGCGTTTCCTAGTGCACGATTCCAAATGCAATGGACAGCGGCATAGCGATGTTGGCAAGCACCACAATCGCCGGGATCCAGTAAGCCAACACGATCATGATCGCGTGGCCGCGCTTACCCAGCCAGCCCAGGTCAGACACAGCCAGGTACACACCGTGGGTGAGGTGCATGAACAGCGCGAGCATAGCCACGACGTAGAACAGGGTGACCGGCCAGCGTGCGGGTGCGAAGGTGGCCAGCATGTTGTTCTTCACTGCGCCAGCCTCGAAGGCGTTGGACGCGACGACCTCACCAATGGTCAGGTCGAGCAGGTGGAAGATGATGAACAGCAGCAGGATCACACCGGTGATCAGCATCCAGCGCGCAGCGGTGGACTGGATTCCGCCCATCAGGTTGGTGCGGCGGAACTTACCGCGGGACTGGCGCGAGCGGGCGTTCAGCGCGAACGCGCCCCAAATGTGCAGGAACAGGCAGGCCAGCAGCACAATGCGAACCATCCAGAGGAAGGACTCGCCCGGGAACAGCGGGTTTCCGATTGTGCGCAAGAAGTGGCCGTATTCATCGATAGCCGGCACATCGCCGTGATCTGGCATGAAGATCTTGAGGTTACCGACCATGTGGCCGATGACGAACAAGAAGAAAATCAGGCCGGTCACGGCCATGATGAGCTTGAGCGCCCAGGTAGGCACTCCTGGCCGCTCACGCAGCGGCTCTTCGGTAATTTTGCCGTGACGAATTGCGTCGCGGTCTGCATTTTGAACAGTCATGGCACCTCCAGTGTCGATTTAACTTTACGGTTCCCTGCAGCCTTCTCACTACTTAGTGGTTTCTTAGATCTTCAGTCACCCCCGCCCGCGATCGCAGTCGCGGTCGCTGCATGTGGGCCTGAGCACATTCGCTTATCGACGTTTCGACCTCCCCGCCCGGCGACCCCACCACGTCACCGCGATACACAGTGGTTTCGCCATCCCGGGCACGCAACCGTTACATGTGCCTCTTTACCAACGTTCCAATCCACCCTTAAGTTGTGACGTGTGACACTCAAGGCAGGGATAAGCGATTACCCCCACTGGGTCCACCCCGAAGGGTGTCATCCTTTCGTTGGTTGCTTGACCCTAATTGTTCCCTCGCTGGCAGATTCCGCGATAGCCCACGGTCACCCGGCCCCGCCGGGGCCTCAATCCCAGCACAACCCCACCCCCGAATGTTTTCGGTACCGTGGGTGCCATGACTGAGACGAATTCCGCAACACGCGTTATTGACGCTTCCGCTAAAGACATCTTCGACATCCTCTCCAATCCCGCACGCCACCCGGAGACCGATAACTCCGGCATGGTGGTCTCCCTCGACCAGGGCGACCGTATCCAGGCTGTGGGCGACACCTTCACCATGAACATGACCAAGGAGGACGGCGACTACCAGACCCGTAACGAGGTCTTCGCCTTCCAGGAGAACAAGGTCATCGGCTGGCAGAACGTGGAAAACACCACTGCCGAGGTCAAGGTGGGCGCCAAGTGGCTCTACGAGCTCGAGTCCGAGGGCTCTGACTCCACCCGCGTTACCCTCACCTACGACCGCTCCGAGATCGAGCTGGACAATGTCCGCAAGATGTCCGAGGAGAACTTCACCGACGAGGTCATGGAGGAGTCCCTCTCTGCCCTTGCAGCTGCAGTCGATGGCACCGACAACCCGACCCAGAAGTCTTCCTAGGACCTAGCCAGCTCCACCGCTATTTAGCACCGGCAGCAAAAGTGCCCAGGTAGAGCATTACCCGGGCACTTTTCTTATGCGCACTTACTTCACCGCGTAGAAGACCTTCTCGCCGGAGTACAAGTCAGCCTCGACGACGATCGTGCCCTCTTCCTTCCCCTCAATCGGAATGGACACACCGATGTTGCCCGACGTGTCCGCCCCGTTGTAGAGGGTGGTGGAAAGATCGAACATGTCCGGCTCCACTAGCGTGACCTCGTGAGACTCATAAGTCTTACCCTCCGGCGACACGTACGACACAAAGATAAGCGGGCTCTCACCCTGGGGATCGTCACCAATGTACTTCGCCGTCATGTTGACCAAGATGTGCACCATCCCGTCTTTCGGCTCGTCGCTGAACGGGTTCTCCTCCATGATCTCATCGGTCGCGTCCAAGTTGACCGAGTTGATCGTGACTTCCCAGTCCCCCTGAGTGATGGTGCTACCCAGCGGCAGCGGGTTCTCGCGGCTCTTGCCTGCATCAGAACCCTTGGCCTTACTCTTGCCCTTGTCTTTACCGTTATCGGCTGCCCCTCCTGCGGAGGCGCCGTCAGCTGGCGCAGCGTCGCCGGCATCCTCGGCAGCGCTGTCGCTCGTGGAGCTCGCAGCCACAAAGAACACGGTCAGCGCGATGAGCCCGCCGACAACCGCAGTAATCACACCGGCGATGGCCGGACCCTTCGACATGTCTTTCATGACCAAGCCAATGATGCCGACCACGAGCGCGATGGGAAGCAGAAGCCACCCGAACACCAGTGTCGCCGGGAAGAAAGACATGATCGTGCCCAGGACCGCGAGAGCAATCGAAATAATGCCCAGAATGTTCAGCTTCGATCCCCCGGGCTGCTGCGGCGGGCCGTACTGGGGCTGATCAAAGCCGTACTGGCCCTGCCCCTGGTTCTGAAAAAGGGACTGGGTTTGGTTCTGCTCATACGGTGCCGCAGCCCCAGCACCGGACTGGTCCACACCGTACTGCTGCCCGGCGCCCGTACCGTACTGGCCCGCACCGTACTGGCCGGTTCCATATTGCCCGGCACCTGCACCGTACTGCCCGGCACCGTACTGCCCGGCACCGTACTGCCCGGCGCCGTACTGTCCCGCGCCGTACTCCTGACCAGCACCAGCGCCATATTGGCCCGCGCCGTAACCACCGGTGTAGCGGGTCGATCCACCGGAACTGTCCGCACCACCCGATGTCCAATCCGGTTGCTGTGAACCGTATGGGTTGTTCGGATTGTAGCTATTGGACATGACTGCCTCCTTAGCCTTTCAGCAGGCACCGTTTAATCTCGAGAACGATGTCACTTTCGCTCGTCGAAGCGTGTTGTCACAGTTACTGTACAGACGAATACTACGAACCGCGCATCTGCGCTTCCCCAATCGAGCCTGCTGCGGTAGCCCTCAAGGGATGAGGTGATGGGGTGGGGTGGGTTTAAACGTCGAAAAGCGCCCCGGCGAAGAACCGGGGCGCTTGAAGCGACATGATTTAGAGGTTGATCATGTGGCCCTCGACACCGTGAGCGATCTCCTTGAGCACCTCGGACAGCGTCGGGTGAATGTGGACGTTGCGCGCGATCTCACCGGCGGTGAGGTCGAAGCGCTGAGCCAGGTTGATCTCCGGCAGCAGCTCGGACACGTTGGCGCCCACCAGGTGGCAGCCGATGATCTCGCCGTACTCACCGTCGACGACGAGCTTGCCGAAGCCCTGGGACTCAGCCAGGCCGAGAGCCTTACCGTTCGCGGAGAACGGGAAGGTAGCTACCTTGATGTCCTTGTCGGAGAACTTCTCCTTGGCCTGCTCTTCGGTGTAGCCCATGGACGCGACCTGCGGGTTGCAGAAGGTTGCGCGTGGCATCATCTGGTAGTCGCCGAGCTCCATGGTCTCAGCACCGGCGATCGTCTCTGCGGCCACGATACCCTGAGCCTCAGCAACGTGGGCGAGCTGCAGCTTCGCGGTCACGTCGCCGATGGCGTAGATGCCCTCGACGTTGGTGCGCATACGCTCGTCGACCTCGATGGCACCACGCTCAGTGAGCTTGACACCGGTGTTATCCAGACCGAAGCCCTCGACACGCGGCTGGAAGCCGACGGCCACCATGACGCGGTCGACGGTGAGGGTCTCCACATCGTCGGAGTCCTTCTTCTTGATGTCCACCTCGACCGAATCGCCGTTGTCGCGCACCTCGGTGGTGGCGTGGCCGGTCAGTAGCTTCACGCCAAGCTTCTTGTACGCCTTGGCGATCTCCTTGGACACGTCCTTGTCCTCGTTCGGCAAAACGCGGTCCATGAACTCGACGACGGTGACGTCCACGCCGTAGTTGGACAGCACGTAGGCGAACTCCATGCCGATCGCGCCAGCGCCGACGATGACCATCTTCTTGGGAGCCTCCGGGTTGAGGATCTGCTCCTCGTAGGAGACGACATTGTCAGACAGCTCGATGCCCGGCAGCGTCTTCACAATGGAACCGGTAGCGATGATGCAGTTATCGAAGGAGATTTCCTTGCCCTGGTCATCGCCCTCGGTGATCTCAATGGTCTTGGCGTCCTTGAAGGAACCGACACCGTTGATCTCGGTGATCTTGTTCTTCTTCATCAGGTAGTGGACACCGCCGACGATCTTCTCGGAGACCTTGCGGGAGCGCTGGTGCGCATCGCCGTACTCGAAGGAAACGTCACCCTTGATGCCGAAGGTCTTCGCCTCGTGGTTGAAGATGTGCGCCACTTCAGCGTTCTTGATCAGAGACTTCGACGGGATGCAGCCCACGTTAAGGCAGACACCGCCCCAGTACTGCTTCTCTACGACTGCAACTTTCTGTCCAAGCTGAGCCGCACGGATAGCGGCGACGTAGCCGCCAGGGCCCGCGCCGATTACTACAACGTCATAATGTTCTTTAGCCACGTCTCCTAGGATACGTTCGTTCGCCAGATCCTGCTTGCACGTGCTTTGACGGGCCTATTTCGCTTCCCACTTCAAAGTTCCCTGCCAGTTTGGCATGATTAACATTCATGAAGCTCTCCCGCCCCGCCCTCGCTTCGGCTGCCGCGCTCGTTATCGCCGCTAGCTCGCTGTCTTTGGTCCACTCGACACCCGCCGACGAGCCGCTCGCTGTCACGCCGCTTGACGACGGTACGCAGCACCCCGCCCCCGAACCCGACCCGAAAGCAGCAGCCGACTCCGGTGCAGAAGCCGAGAAACCTGCAGCAAAGAAAGACGCCGCTGAGGGCGGGACAGAGCTGGACCCGGCAGCTGAGCTTCCCAAGCCCGGAGCCGGTGCTGACCAGGTTGACGATGACGTGAAACGGGAGTCCGAGACGACCCCTAACCACGCCGACCAGACACCCGTCTTGGCAAAGATGACTGAGCTGACGGAGGCCCCGAAGAAGGTGTCCGGCGGAGGCAAGGATGATCAGTGGTGGTTCAAGACCACCAAGCAAAAGCGCAACGAGAAGGAATTGGGTCAAGGGCGCGAAACCGATCGTCGAGGCCTGGAACGTTTACTCCGAGTCGATGAGGCGCGATATCCCTGTGGCCATCATCCCGGCCCGAGACGAGAACGGTAACCCCATCACGGGTGCCCCGACGCTCTACATGTTGAACGGAGCCGGCGGCGCGGAGCAGAATGCCGACTGGATTACCTCTGGCGACGCTGACATCTTCTTTGAGAACAAGGGGGTGAACGTGGTCATCCCGATGGAGGGCGCCTTCTCCTACTACGTCGACTGGCTTGAAGACGGTGAATACCTGAAGCAGAACTCCTCCTACTTCAAAGGCCTGCAGAAGTGGACGACGTTCCTGGGCCGCGAATTGCGCCCTGCCGTGGAGGACCACTTGGAGGCTAACGGCAAGCGCGCTGTGGTGGGCATGTCCATGTCAGCCACCTCTTCCCTCTTGCTCGCGGAGCACTACCCAGGCGAGTTCGGCGCTGTGGGATCCTTCTCCGGTTGTGCGGCGACCTCAACTCCAATTCCTTGGGCGTTCGCTGGCTTGACTGTGAACCGTGCGGCGTCGAACGGGGGCCGCATTACCCCGGCGCACGCGTGGGGTCCGATGGGCAGCCCCTACAACCGCTACAACGACGCGCTTGTCAATGCCGACAAGCTCGAAGGCTCCAAGCTATACATCTCCAACGCGTCCGGTCTTGGAGCGAACGAAGACATGTTCGGCTACCGCACCGAGGTCCGCGGCCAGAAGTCTGCTGACGCGCTTTCCGGTTCCGCAACCACAGTCGTTGAGGGTGGCGTGATCGAAGGAGCCACCAACGCGTGCACCCACGACCTTCGGGCGAAGCTGAACGGACTGGGAATCGAAGCCCACTACGAATTCAAGAATGCTGGCACCCACTCTTGGCCTGTGTGGGAGGATGACATGCGTCGCTCCTGGAACACCGTCATCGGCCCGACACTGATCGGAGAAGGATTCAAGCCGGACGAGTCTCTGCAGGAATCGAACTCCTGGAACGCGAACGGGTCTAGCTAGAACGGCCCCGCCGCCGGCTCCTACCGGAGCCACACACGACACAAGGGGAGATACCACGTCGGTATCTCCCCTTTTTGCATCTGCTTAACGACGCTTCTTGCCCGAACGGTGACAATGCCCCGGTAACTTAGCTCGTTTTGGCGCTGTTTTCACGCGCTTTTTGAGCATTGTTACCAGGGCATTGTTGCCGTTCGCCGATTCGCGAGCTGGGCTGGGCTGGTACCCCCGTTAGAACATGCCCAGGCTCAGAGCGATCTGGGAAGAGGTGGAGGATGCCTCGTGGATCAGGCCGCCGAGGAACTGGTTGATTGCCAGCTGTGCCTGTTCGATCGGGTTGAGTGCGTTCATGGTTCGCGTCCTTTCAGTTAGGGCTATTGCGGGTGACTCTAGGAAGATAGTCGGGGGTTGGGGTGGGGTTGTTACGTCGAAAAGCACTTTAACATGCTTAACTTGAGGCACAATAGTAACATCTTCCCACTTGTGGTACTGCCTATCCACGGTTAGAGTCAAGTGCAGTTTGATTGTATCCCCCGGTAACAACCATGACGCTTCAAGCGAATAACAAGGTTGAAGCTAACGGACCATTAGTAAGGAAACACCCATGAAGTTCCTCCGCTCAGCCCTCGCAGTTGCGGCCGCAACCTCGATTGCGCTCGGTGCCGCCCCGGCCATTGCCCAAGCAGCTCCGGTTTCGGCAGCTCAAGCGGCCGGCCAAGCTCCGGTAGGCGTGGTGAAGAACTGGGACGCCAACCCGGCCCCGAAGGCGATCAACACCGGCGAGACCGCAAAGTGGGTCCACGAGGTCGACCACAACAAGGTTTGGGCTTTCTGGGTTCACTCCCCGTCCATGGGCCGTGACATCCCAGTTGCTGTCATCCCGGCGCGCAACGCGCAGGGCCAGCCGGTCAAGAACGCCCCGACGGTCTACCTGCTCAACGGTGCTGGCGGTGCGGAGCAGAACAACGACTGGTTGACCTACGCCGAAACCCAGAAGTTCTACGCCGACAAGGGCGTCAACGTGGTCATCCCGATGGAGGGCGCGTTCTCCTACTACACCGACTGGCTGAACACCCCGAACGCCAAGTACTTCCGTGGCCCGCAGAAGTGGGAGACGTTCCTGACGAAGGAGCTGCCGGGACCAATCGAGAATCGTCTGGGCGCTGACAGCCGCCGCGCGGTCGTCGGCTTCTCCATGTCTGGCACCTCCGCGCTGGTCCTGCCGACGAAGGTGCCCGGTTTCTACGACGCCGCTGCATCCTTCTCCGGTTGTGCTGCCACCTCCAGCCCGGCTGGGTACAACTTCGCCCGCCTGACCGTCAACCGCGGTGCTGGCTCGGCTGCGAACTACCAGACGGTTACCCCGGAGCAGATGTGGGGCCCGATGGGCGGCCCGTACAACCGCGCCAACGACGCACTGGTGAACGCCGACAAGCTGCGCGGCACCAACCTGTACGTCTCCACCGCCACGGGCCTGGCATCCGAGAACGATATGGTGTCTACCCTGGTCGGCAAGGGTGCTCAGGTTCCGGCGGCATCTGCGAACGCGATGGTGCTCCAGGTTGAAGGTGGCGTGATCGAGGCTGCCATCAACACCTGCAACCACGACCTGAAGGCGAAGCTGAACAGCCTGAACATTCCGGCCCACTACGAGTTCCGCAACGTGGGCACCCACTCCTGGCCGGACTGGCGCAAGGACCTGGAGAACTCCTGGTACAAGACCATTAAGCCGGCATTCGGCATGTAGCCCGCCATTCGGCGCGTGCCCACGGGGGCGTTAGGGTTGTCTGTATGACCTCTAACGCCCCCGATCTGTCTATTGCCCCAGCTGAACTCGACGAGATCACAGGCGACAAAGCCCTCGCATGGGCCTCCGCTTGGTCCGCCCACACGGAGCAGCAGAACCAGGACGAGGAGCTGGCGGGCCGCATCCGGGACGCCTTGGACACTGACGAGAAGATCCCGTACGTCACGCGGCGCGGGGATTACCTCTACAACTTCTGGCGCGACCGTGAGCACCCGCGCGGGATCTGGCGCCGCACAACCACTGACGCTTACCTGCGGGGAACTGGTGAGTGGGAAGTGGTGGTAGACGTCGATAAGCTCGCGCGCGATGAAGGAGAAGACTGGGTGTGGAAAGGTGCCGTGGTCAGGCCCATCGCGAACGACCGCGCACTGATCAAGCTTTCCCGTGGCGGCGCGGACGCGGTGACGGTGCGTGAATACCACGTCGACGACCGAGCATTCATTGACGGCTTCGAACTCCCCGAAGCCAAGACCGACGTCAGCTGGATCGACCGCGACACGCTACTCGTGGGCACTGACATAGGCAAAGACTCGGTCACGGAGTCCGGATACCCGGTCGAGGTGCGGAAGTGGGAGCGCGGAACCGCGATCGAGGACGCGCCGGTGGTCTTCCGCGGTGAGCGCAGCGATGTCGCAGTAGGCGCGCACGTCGACCACACCCCCGGCTTTGAGCGCGTGATTTTCGAGCGCGCGCTGGACTTCTACACCTCGCGCACGTACATCGACGGCGAGCTCGTGGATGTCCCCGAGGACTGCATCGTCGTGCCGCACAAACAGTGGCTGTTCCTGCTGCCGCGCACGACGTTCGACGGCATCCCGGCGGGCGCTCTCGCGGTGGCATCGTTGGATCTCACCGAGAAGCGCGTGCTTATCGACGACTTCCCCATCGAAGACCTCTCCGTCACCGCCACCACCCTGCTGGTGACGGTGCTGGACAACGTGGTCACGCGCATCTTCCGCTTCGAGCTGGGCACCTGGGACCGTTCCGAAGTCGAACTCCCGGAAGCGGCGACAGCGTCGGTGGTGGGCACGAGCCCGCTCGACGGCGACGAAACCTGGATCAACGTGTCGTCTTTCACCACTCCCTCCACGCTGCTGCGTGACGGCGAGGTGGTGCGCCAGGCACCCGCGCTTTTCGACGCGTCCGGCCTGGAAACCCGCCAACACTGGGCCATCTCAGCGGACGGGACGAAGGTGCCATACTTCATCACCGGCGACTTTTCGCAGGGTCAGCGGCCGTGCTTGGTCGGCGGATACGGCGGCTTCGAGGTGTCACTCACCCCGGGATACTCCGCTGTGCGCGGAATCTCCTGGCTGGAGAAGGGCTACTACTTCGTCCAACCCAATTTGCGTGGCGGCGGCGAGTTCGGCCCCGAATGGCACTCGCAGGTGGTCAAGACCAACCGGCACAAGGTGTGGGAGGACCACCGGGCAGTGCTCGAAGACGTAGTCGCCCGCGGTTATTCCGCGCCGGAGCAGCTGGCCATCCGCGGCGGCTCCAACGGCGGGCTGCTCACGTCCGGCGCGTTGGTGCAGTACCCGGGCCTGTTCGGCGCGGCCGTGATCCAGGTGCCACTGACCGACATGCTGCGCTACCACACCCTGTCAGCAGGAGCGTCCTGGATGGCCGAGTACGGCGACCCGGACGTACCGGAGGAACGCGCCGCGCTAGAGAGCTGGTCGCCGCTGCACAACGTGGCCGACTCCCCTACCTATCCCCCAGCGCTGGTGACCACCTCCACCCGTGATGACCGTGTGCACCCCGCGCACGCCCGAACCTTCGCGCTCGCCTTGGCAAAGGCCGGTCAGCCCGTGGATTACTTCGAGAACACCGCCGGCGGTCACGCCGGTGCCGCCGACAACGAGCAGGTCGCACGGGTTGAATCGCTCATCTATACCTGGCTGGAGAATCAGATCGGGAACTCTTCAGATCAAACTTCCGACTGATGTTCAATGGAAAGGACAGCATCATGAAGAAACCACTGACTCTCGCCGCCGTCCTGTGCGCTGGCGCCCTCGGGCTGGCCGGGTGCGGCGACAACACGGAGACTGCAGGCACACCAGACGCAACATCAGAAGCCACCCCGGATGCTGCGTCGGGCGCTCCGTCGGATGTTGCGTCCGAGGCTTCCTCTGAGGCAACCATCGAGCTTGTCGACGGCTACTGCCGCGCCAAGCCTGCCGCCGACGACGACGCCGCCATGGAGAGCGCGACTGACTTGGACAAGAAGCACTCCGACATGACGGCCTGCTTCGGCACTCTGAAAAACACCTCCGATCAGGACATCTCCGTCAAGTCCTTCGCTGTCCCCTCGCTCGAAGGCGCATCGACCGAGCTCCACGAAGTCGTGGACGGCGTCATGCAGGAAAAGCCAGGCGGCTTCACCGTCGCTCCGGGTGAGACCTACGAGCTGGTCCCCGGCGGCGACCACCTGATGATCATGAACTACGCCGAGGCCATCCCCGCCGGTGAGACGCTGGAGGTCGAGATCACCAACGACGCCGACACCACCCTTTCCATCGAGATCCCGGTGCGAGAACAGCCCTCCGGCGAGGAGAACTACGGTGGCCACGAGGGCCACGACGATCACGAGTAAGGAACCATGACCGACAACCCCCGCCCCAGAGCGCACCAACCGTCCCGCCGCCAGTTCCTGCACGGCGCAGGAGTTGCCGGGGCTGCTGGAGTGGTAGCTGCTGGGGCTTCAGCGTGCGCGAATGAAGGGGGCGGGGAAGGAGGCGTCGATAAGCCGCAGGACGCGTGGCCCGGGCAAGGCATGGGCGAAGAAGCGGACGCGTATCTCGCTGACTCGCGCGTTGATTTCGACGGGGAGCACCAGGCTGGTGTTGCCACGCCCGAGCAGGCCTTCAACAAGCTCATCGCGTTCAATCTCCGGGACGGCAAGGACTCTGTGGAGAATGCGCAGCGTCTCATGCGGCTGTGGACTGATGATGCCCGGCGCATGTGCTCTGGCCTCGCCGGGCTTGCGGACCTGGAGCCGGAGAACATGGTCTCCACCGCGAACCTGACCATCACGGTCGGGTTTGGCCGCAGCTTCCTGGACAAGCTCGGGCTGGATGCACCGGAGTGGCTCGGGGACCTTCCTGCATACTCGCGCGATGAGCTCCGCGAGGAATGGTCCGGCGGCGACCTCTGCCTGCAGATCTGCGCAGACGACCGCTTCACCGTCTCGCACGCGGCACGGTTCATGACGAAGACGGCGCGCAACTACGTCGACACCGCGTGGATCCAGGACGGGTTCCTGCACGCCCGCGGCTCGATTGAGCAGGGTGAAACGCCGCGCAACCTCTTCGGTCAACTTGACGGGTCCGGTAACCCGCCTACCGATGACTTCGACGACATTGTCTGGATTTCCGACGGCCCCGCGTGGCTGAACGGCGGCACCGTGATGGTGGTGCGGCGCGTTGCCATGCTTCTCGACGAATGGGACATCCTCGACCGCCCCTCCCGCGAAGTCGCAGTGGGACGGACGTTAGACACCGGTGCCCCGTTGACCGGGCAAGATGAATTCGACGAACCCGACTTCAAGGCCCGCGACGAATACGGCTTGCCCGTCATCGACCCGAATTCCCACATGGCCAGGGCTTTTTCCGACGATCCCGCCGAGCGCATTTTCCGCCGCCCCTACAACTACGACATGCCGCCCGGGCCAGACTCCCGCGGCTCCTCCAACGCGGGACAAATGTTCATCTGCTTCCAGAAGAACCCCTTGCAGCAGTTCGACCCGATCCAGAAGCGTCTCGACGACGCCGACCGCCTCAACGAGTGGATCACCCACATCGGCTCCGCCGTCTTCGCCATCCCGCGCGGGACGCGCGACGGCGAGTACTGGGGCCAACATCTGCTCGAGGGCTAGAATCAGCCCACGATGAAGGCTCTGTCATTCGCGACGGTGTTCGCGGCGCTCTCCGGGTTCGTGGTCCTCTGGGTCGCGTCCTGGTCGCTCGACGCCGGCACACAGATGCTGTATTTCCAGGCGTATTGGAGCTTGTTCTTCGCCTCGGCGGGCTTTATCGACGGCATCACCCAAGAAACCACCCGCGCCGTGTCCTCCGCTCGAACCAGCGGTATGGCGGGCACAGCGAACCCATGGCGTCTAGGAGCCGTCATTGCGGCTGTTGTCGCCGTGCTCGCCCTTGTCTTCGGGGTTGTGTTGATGGGTCAGCTCGTGCCCTTGGACAGGTCTGTGGCGACTGGCTTGTTGGTATTCGGCCTGTCCAGCTACGTTTTCCAGGCCGTGCTGTCCGGCATATTGAGCGGCACTCAGTTGTGGAGCCAGTACGCGGCACTCGTCGCCTTCGATTCTGGGATCCGCCTCGTGCTCGCAGGTGTTGCTTGGGCGGCGGGGTTCGGCTTGCCGGCATTCCTGATCATCACCGTGATCGGTGCTCTGACGTGGGTGCTGATCCTCGCAGCGTCGTCGCACGCCCGCAGCCAGATTCGTGTCACCCTAGATGTGGACCGGTCTGAGTTCACCCGCCGCGTTGGCGCCGCAATCGTGGCGACTGGTGCCTCTGCAACCCTGATCACCGGCTTTCCGATGCTGGTCAAATTCGCCTTCCCCTCCCTCGACCCTGCCGCAGGTGCCGCCGTCGCCGCTATCAACCAGGCAGTGCTGCTCACCCGCGCACCGGTGTTGGTTCCCCTACAGCGCTTCCAGTCGGCCCTTGTGGTGCGCTTTGTCACCAACCGGGCACGGATCTACTCTTCGCTGCTCCGCCCGATCGCGGCCGTCCTAGGGGTGGGCGCGGTCGGGTTTGGCGCCGCATGGCTGATCGGGCCGTGGATTCTGCGAGCATTCTTTCCACCGGAGCTCTTTGTGCCGGGCCTGCCACTGGGCCTGCTCACATTCGCATCGGCAGTCATGGGCGCGCTCATCATCACCGGCACGGCTGTCCTCGCGCTCGAGCTGCACACCTGGTACGTCGCCGGCTGGGTGGCCGGCTCGGTGGCCACCTTCGGCCTGCTTTTCGCGCTGCCTGCCGTAGGCGGCACCGGTGTGGCCGCGACAGTGATCGCGGCGTTGATATTCGGACCGCTGACTGGCGCGTTAGTGCACGTCATCGGCTTGTCGGGGAACCGGGATAAGGTGAACACATGACACACACGATGCTCGTCACTGGCGGCGCCGGCTTCATCGGCTCCAACTTCGTGCGCATGGTGGCCCACCGCCAACCGGAGACGAAGATCGTCGTGATCGACGCGCTAACCTACGCAGGCAACGCCGAGAATCTCGCCGGGTTGGACGAGGCGGCTGTGACTCTGGTTGAGGGCAGGGTGGAGGACGTTGAGGTCGTCGATAAGCTTGTGCGCGATGCTGATGTCGTGGTGCATTTCGCCGCGGAGTCGCACAACGACAACTCTCTACGGGACCCCTCGCCGTTCGTGGCGACCAACCTGGTGGGCACATACACGCTGCTCGAGGCCGTGCGGAAGTACGGAACGCGGTTCCACCACGTGTCCACCGACGAAGTGTTCGGCGATCTCGCGCTGGATGATCCCGCGAAGTTCACCGAGTCGACGCCGTACAACCCGTCCTCGCCGTACTCCGCGACCAAGGCCGGCTCGGACCACCTCGTGCGCGCGTGGGTGCGGTCCTTCGGCATAGACGCGACGATCTCGAACTGCTCCAACAATTACGGCCCCTACCAGCACATTGAGAAGTTCATTCCGCGGCAGATCACCAATCTGCTCACCGGGCGGCCCGCGAAGCTGTACGGCACGGGCGAGCAGGTGCGCGATTGGATCCACGTCGACGACCACAATGACGCCGTCCTGGCCATCCTCGAGCGCGGAAAAGCCGGTGAAACGTACAACATCGGTGCAAGCGGCGAGCGCTCGAACCTCGAGGTCATCGCCATGATCTGCGAACTGATGGGCGGCGAGTTCGAGCACGTCGCCGACCGGCCCGGCCACGACATGCGCTACGCCATGGACGCCACCAAGCTTCACGACGAGCTCGCCTGGCAGCCCCACTACACCGACATGCGCGAGGGTCTTGCCAACACGATCGAGTGGTACCGCAGCAACGAGGCGTGGTGGCGGGAGGCGAAAGACGCGGTCGAAGAGGGGTACGCACAGCGCGGGCAGTAGCCCACCTTCAGCTACCTTCGAAACGCACGGTCTCGCCCCGCTGCGCACACATGTCATCTTCCAACCAGCGGCCTAGCACGTGGGCGAAGAGGATGGCGACGACCAAACACTCGCGCACTCTGACCCCAATAAACGGGGGGTCAGGTAAAAACTCCGCGTTCACCCACCCCGGGGAACCCCGCTAGTCAGAGCCCGGAATCCGACTAACCAGAAGTGCTGTTCGACATCGCAGAGGCTATTTTTTGATGGGTGGCACAAATCCGAGGCCCAGCTTTCTACCCCGAGGGCGCGAAGACATAAGGAATCCCGTGAGTCGGGCGAATGTCAGATGACATCTCCCAGTAAGAAGGAAGTAGCAAAGTCATACTCAGTCTAAAATTCAATCTTGAAGTTTCTGTCACTTCAGCTGGCCGTTTCCACTCGAGATAATTATCTGGTCCAGCAAGCCCGGAAACACTTCCTCAAGATCAGTTCGACGCAGACGCGTCATGCGTCCGTTTCCCACGTCACGCTGCCAGACCAAACCGGCATTACGCAGAACTTTGAAGTGATGTGTTCGCGTTGAAGGCGCCCACGGGGTACCAAATTCTGAACACAGTTGTTCAGTCCCATCTGGCTGTGCAGCCAGTTTTACAATCACTTTACGTCGGTTAGCGTCTGACAATGCGTGCAAAATTTTAGAGAGGTCAAACTCGTCGATACTCGGGTGGCCATCCTGATCAGGCATACGATCTCCTTTCAAGGAATGAAGGAACTAATAAAATCGTAGCTGTTCAAGATCATGCGATATCATTCCAGGTTAACTACGCCACGCGAGGACACTATTTACTCACAGGAGTCGACAAGGGACGATGCACTAAAACTCCCGAATCCACTTGATGTTCTCAGGAGGCACTGCCATGAATAACCTCGGCAGCTATTCAGTCAGTGCTCCCACCGACTCGCGAATGACCACCCGTGCTATTGCTGCCCACATACAATGATGCATGCCGTATCCAAGATGCATACCGTATCCAAACGGTAGATGTTTCTTCTAGTTACGCTGAACACTCACCGTCCACAGGGAAGCGAAGACCGTTTGGTCTCTGTTTGCCGCATGAGCATCTACGTACACAACTTCACCTGGATAGGTTTCCCCTTCTTCCATTTTAATCCGCCTCGATGCAATGCACGGAAAGGTAGGAGTTCATCCCGGAGAAAGACGGCGGAGAAGTTCTTCAGTCGTGGAGGGTAGTCATCGAAACAGGCGAGAGACTGGAAACGTCTCGAGTTTCAGAGGAACGAATAGTTGTGCTCATTGTTTCTTACTCCTTTTCATTTAACTTAGCGCTGGAACCGCGCCGTACGAGCAAGACAGACACAGTTACCAACGAAACAAGGGCCGTCAGCGTGAGCGCGCTTGTACTGAAAGCGTCAGCATAGACATCTGGGTGGCCCGGTTGCCCAGCCGCAGTACTTGTCGCAGCTTCACCGGAAAGCTGTTGTTGAATTTGCAGGGAAAGCATGAACGCATACCCGGCAACGAACAAAGCCTCGCTACCCACACGGAAAAAGTTGAGCACGCCAGCCGCTGTGCCGGTCCTTTCAGGAGGAACAACCCCCAGTGCGTGTCCATCTACAAGGCCAATGGGTAGGCCGAAGCCCAAGCCAAGCAAGATCATCGGAATAATTACGAGCCCGATTGACCCCTCGGGCGTGAGCAGCATCAGGCCAAGGTCTCCGACAATAAGACAGATCAGACTGAGGTACACCACAAAACCAACCGTGACCCACGAGATTTTCTCAATCAATTTGGCCACTACGATTGGCGCCACAACGACAGGGATTGTCATCGCAAGCATGATCAGGCCAGCTTGTCCCGCACCGATACCTTTAATGCCACTGAAGGCAGAGGGTAGATAAGTCAGCACTGTAACGAATCCAATAGAACCCGCAATCGGCACCAGACACATGGCGAGGAACTCTCTGTTCTTAAGAATGGAAAGATCTAACAGCGGTGTCTTTGTCTCATTAATATCCTGCGCAGCGTCGGTGGCTGTAGGAAGGATTCTTGCATTCAATGTAACCAACGCAAGAATTACACCATGAACAGCAAAAACTCCTCGCCACCCAAAGCTCGAAACCAAAATTCCTGAGATAGTTGGGCCTAAAGTCAAGCCCAATCCGTTGATAGTTCCAAACAGGGCGAATGCTCGGCCTCGTGCGCTGCCTTCAAAGGCGTTAGAGAGCATAGAGCTAGCTCCAGTGAGGACGGCTGCCGCCCCACAACCTGCAATGATCCGCATAAAATCAAGCAAAAGAAGCGATGGACTAGCAGCACTGATCAAGCTTGACACCGAGAATAGGGCAGCTCCGATGGCAAAAGTCATTCGAAAGCCAATACGGTCGCTTACAGCTCCCCAGCCAAGAACACCCAGCGCAAACGCAACGTTGAAACCGTTTACGACCCATTGAAGTGCCGCAGTGTTTGCCCCAAGGTCAGTGGAGATCTGCGGAAGAGCGATGCCGGTTCCGGAAATTGACATCGGCGTAATGAATTGCGCCACAAGGACTATAGGCAAAGTCCATCGACTTGGGGTGGTGTCCCCTACGACTTTCTCTTCTGACGTAACTCTTGTCATCCTGTTCCCTCCGTTAGATACTATCGCTATAGTAGCTACCAAGTATTTAGTACCTATGCAAGCGGAGGGAAAGTTTTTGTGGAACTTGAGCAGGATTCATCCGATGTTGCGATTGTCGACGGTGGCTCTTCAGGCATGCTCATGGCACTTGAACTGTCATTACAGGGGTTAGAGATTCTGCTCTTCGAACCTCGGCCGAGCGCAGACCGCCGTCCAAGAGTTGACATGACTCATGTACGTTCACTCTCACACCTAGTCCGACGTGGATACATTCCATTAACTAACCCCCACCTACTTGGAAAACGTTCCGAACTTAAGAACGTTGCCGGTCTCCAGCCCCCCTGCCGGTGCCCCGCGGAGGCGACACCCGTCGCAACCCGGCAAATCCGAAGCCTCTACCGAAGCCTGAGGAACAACCGACCAAGAGTGCCTCTACGCCGACGTGGGAGGCGCCGATGACGCAGCCGACGACGAGCTCGCCTGGCAGCCCCACTACACCGACATGCGCGAAGGCCTCGCCACCACGATCGAGTGGTACCGCAGCAACGAAGCGTGGTGGCAGGAGGCGAAAGAAGCCGTCGAAGATGCCTACGCGTCGCGCGGGCAATAGCTTCCTGCGGCCGTAGGATGAGCGTATGGCTGAGCTGGAGACGTCGACAAGCGTGCCCATCGAAGGACTTGAAGTCCGCACCTTAACTGTTCACGGCGACAACCGCGGATGGTTCAAAGAAAATTGGGCCGGCGACCCCGCGATGCGCGTGGAGCAGAACAACGTCAGCTTCAACGCGCAGCGTGGGGCGACACGCGGCATGCACGCGGAACCGTGGGACAAATACGTCTCTGTTGCAACGGGACGCGTCTACGGCGCGTGGGTTGACCTGCGCGAAGGTTCACCGACATTCGGCGCGAAGTACGGGTGCGAAATCGGTCCGGACACTGCGGTGTTCGTGCCGCGCGGCGTCGCCAATGGCTTCCAGGCGCTCGAGGACGCTACAACGTACATTTACCTGTGCAACGCGCGCTGGAGCCCACACGCGCAATACGCGTTCTGCTCCTACCGCGAGAGCGAGTGGCCGCTCGAGCCCACTGAAGTTTCAGCGAAGGATCTCGAGCATCCGATGCTTGCCGACGCCTCCCCCGTCCCCCCTCGCCGAGTGTTAGTGACCGGAGCGAACGGGCAGTTGGGCCGCGCGTTGCGCCCGTTGCTGCCCCACGGGGATTTCGTGGGCCACGACGAGTTCGATCTGACTTCTGATGTCTCGACGTTGATGTCCGCTCGGGATTGGACACAATACTCCGCGATCATCAACGCAGCGGCGTTCAACGACGTCAACGGCGCAGAAGGTGACGGCCGAAACGGGGCCTGGGCCGTCAACGCGCTGGGTCCAGCGAAGCTCGCGCAGATTGCGGGGCGCTACGGCTTGACACTGGTGAACGTGTCCACGGACTACGTCTTCGACGGGACTGTGGGGGTGCATACCGAGGACGAGGCACCCAGCCCGCTGTCCGTGTACGGCGCCTCCAAAGCCGCGGGTGAGGCCGCTACCGCCGCCTGCCCCCGGCACTACCTAGTGCGGACGTCCTGGGTGTTCGGCGACGGGGGTAACTTCATGACGACCATGGCGCGGCTCGCACGCGAAGACGCCAGCCCGCAGGTGGTCAGTGATCAGCGCGGGCGACCGACGTGGGCCGAAGACTTGGCACGAGGCATCGTGCACCTGCTTGATTCAGGCGCCGAGTACGGCGTGTACAACATCACCTCCGGCGGCGACACCGCCTCCCGTGACGAGATCGCCATGGCCGTCTTCATCGCCTGCGGCGGCGACCCTTCCTCCGTCCAGCCGGTCACGACCGCGCAATACCAAGAGGCCTTCGGGCCCGAGGCGCCCCGGCCGGCCGAGTCCACGCTGGCACTGGACAAGATTGAGGCGACCGGATTCAAGCCGACGAACTGGCGCGCAGCCCTGGCGATGTACCTGGGGTAGGGCCAGCTCTTTAGAACGCGTGCACTAACGATCAGTAGGGCGCTTGAGGAGCCTTTTCGCTGTTCGAATTCACCTTGCCGTTGGAACAGTCTTAGGTCGTTCACCATAGGATTTCGGGGAGATCCGAAGATTTCAAATCACCTTATCGAACATACGTACGCTTTTCATGGCTCGGTTGTCCACGTGAGGTTGTAAGTTGTGTGGCAAAGACCAAGCGACATACAAACAGGGGGTGGCGAAGATGACCGAACGAGTTGGCGCAAATTCCTTGGCGGATGCCGTGGATGCCGTCGCGGAAGCAATGGCTGACATTTCGCGCATCTTTGCTGACCCCCACGCTTTAGCCTTCGATGCTGTCCGCACTGACATGGAGCGCCTCGAAGAGATCCTCTCAGGTCAGAAGGCATATGCCGACGCTGCGTTTGCCTACCTGTGTGACCGTGACGGAGCTGGCCGGGTTGTCGGGGCGAACCAGCCTGCCGCGTATCTGCGCGATGTTCTCGGTCTATCCCAGGCAGAGGCCATGGGGCGCCTACGCCGAGGAGAGGACCTCTTCGCCCCAGTCGAGGACACCACCCCCGACGACGAGTTCCTCTTCGCCGGCATCGACCCTGACTCCCCCGACGCGGACGAAGCAGCTGCGGCGGTAGCGGCAGCTGCGGAAGAGGCTCGTCGGAAAGCGGAAGAAGAGCGTGAGGCGAAGCGCCGGGCGAAAGAGGCTGCGCTGAAGGCGGCGAAGGAAAAGCAAGACATCATCAACCGCGAGCTGATGAATCTGCGCAACGACGCGGTTCCGGGGCGCCCAGTCATTCTCGCCAAATCTCTCGACGAGGCTGACAAGCGCAGCCCAGAAGACCTGCGCAAATTCGTCCGCCGGCTCGTGGACAACGCTAACGCTGCCGGCCGGAAGAACAGCCCGGACAAGCCGCAATCGGACTTTGATGCGCGGAAACTCATCATGGGCAAGCCCGACAGCGCAGGCATGTGCCGGGTCACCATCGATCTTCCGGCCGGCGAAGCCGCGGTGCTCAAGGCGGCGCTGGACCTCGGGCGCGGCGGAATAGGCGACAAATCGGGCTCTTCCGAGCAGGAGCCAAAAGACACGCGCACGATGTCGCAGCGGCGCTTCGACCAATTCATGCACATCGTGACCAACTTCTCCGGAACCAAGGCTGGCTCGCAGGGCGGTATCGGCACTGTCGTCGTCGGCATGACCCTCGATGACCTGAACAACGCCGACCACACCACTAAGTTCATGACCAACACCGGGATCAGCCTGACCGCGTACGACATGCTCCGCCTCGGGTTCACAGGCACCGACTTCATCGCTCAGCTCGACTCGGTCACCGGCGTCCCCCTCTCGCTGGGGCGCACCCGCCTGGCAAGCGTCCACCAGCGCATCGCACTGCTGGCCATGCAGGGAGTGTGCGCCTGGCACGGGTGCGACCGCCCGATGAGCGAGCTGGACATCCACCACATGGAGTCCTTCTTCGACGGCGGGCTGACCGACATCGAGAACCTCATCGCCCTGTGCCGCGAACACCACATGTGCAACAACGACCGCAGAGATGGCAGAGGTAACAAGGGTTACGTCGACCGCGACCCCGAAACCGGCCGGGTGGGGGTGATCCCCGCAGACGGCGGGCCGATGAGATTCAACGAAACCGTCGACGCCCACGAAAGCATCGGACATAAACTCCGCAACCGACAAAAAGGGCACCACCCGCCACCGGGGTCCACCCCCGGAGGCCCTCCTGACCCGGTGCTCTTCCCTGTCGCTTAATCGTCACCTATTCTCCCCTACCCGCAGGCCGCCGAAGCGCAGAAATGCTGCCGGTGTGTCTGCGGGCTGGCACGCGTGGGCGTCGATAAGCACGGCGATGCGCGTGCGGTTGCGCGGGCGCGCACTAGACTCCACCTCTATGAAGGGCATCATCCTCGCGGGCGGATCGGGCACACGGTTGTACCCGATCACGAAGGGCATCTCGAAACAGCTCATGCCCATTTACGACAAGCCGATGATCTACTACCCGCTGTCCACGCTGATCAGCGCAGGTATTCGCGAGATCTTGGTGATCACCACGCCGGAAGACCGGGGCGCATTCGAGCGTTTGCTTGGCGACGGCTCCGCCTGGGGCCTCATGATCGACTACGCCGTCCAACCCTCCCCGGACGGGCTGGCGCAGGCGTTCATCATCGGTGAGGACTTCATCGGGGACGACTCGGTGGCTCTGGTCCTGGGCGACAACATCTTTGAAGGGGCCGAATTGACGCGGCTGATGGGCGACGCGTTCGACCCCGCTGGCGGTGCCATCTTCGCCTACGAAGTCTCCGACCCGGAGCGCTACGGCGTGGTGAGTTTCGACGAGCACGGCACCGCGACCGCCATTGAGGAAAAGCCTGCCCAGCCGCAGTCCAACTACGCCGTGGTCGGCCTGTACTTCTACGACAATGACGTGGTCCGAATCGCGAAGACGATTGAGCCGAGCGAGCGCGGAGAGCTGGAAATCACCAGCATCAACGATGCTTACCTGAAAAAGGGCGCGCTCAAGGTGCACCGCCTCCACCGCGGCGACGTGTGGTTGGACACCGGCACGATCGACTCGATGAGTGAAGCGAGCGCATATGTCGAGGTGATTCAGAAGCGCACCGGCACCGTCATCGGGTCACCGGAGGTCGCGGCCTACCGCCAGGGCTTCATCGACGCGGCCGCGCTGGAAAGTCTTGCTCAGCCGATGTTGAAGTCGGGCTACGGCCAGTACTTGCTCGATGCGGCTCGGGAGTGACCAGACATGACCCATGAACAACCCTATGAACAGCCCGGCGCGGTCACGGTCTTGATGTCGGTGTACCGCAACACCACCGCCGACGAGCTCGCGTTGACCTTGGACAGTCTCGCGGCCCAGACGCGGCCGGCGGAGCGGATCCTGGTGGTCAAGGACGGCCCGGTGCCCCACGAGGTGGAGGACCTACTCTCCGTGACGGCCGCGGTGGACACGGTGACGCTAGAGCGCAACAGCGGACTCGGCGTCGCGTTGGCAGAGGGCTTCAAGCACATCGATACGGAATTCGTCGCACGGTTGGACTCCGACGACGCCGCGTTCCCGGAGCGCCTGGAGAAGCAACTGGCGTTCATGCGCGAGCACCCGGAGGTGGCGGTTCTGGGCACCGCGATGCAGGAGTTCGACGGCGAGCGCCCAGACCCGTCCACCACGGGTGGGATCCGGCGTCTGCCGGAGACCCACGAGGCGATCGCCCGCTACGCTCGGATCAACTCCCCGATGAACCATCCGTCCGTGCTCATGCGCACCGAGGCGGTCCGACGTGTCGGCGGCTACCAGCCGATGCACAACATGGAGGATTACGACCTCTGGGCTCGCCTCATCGCGGCGGGTGAGAAACTCCACAATCTGCCAGAGCCGCTGACGTACTTCCGGGTGAATGACGCCCAGTTGAAGCGCCGCACGACCGCGGAAACGCGGAAGGCTGAACGCGAATTGCAGGCCAAACTTGTTCAGTACGGCCTGATCTCCCGCCCCCGCGCCGCCGTTAATCTAGCGGTGCGGAACCTCTACCGCGCACTGCCGTTGAGCACTATGAAAAGGGTTTATGCGGTCCTGTTCCACCGCGGCCGGTAAGCGCGACTAGTCTGTCGGTCATGGCCCTCAATCCTTTGCGCAACGAGTTCGCAGACACGTGGCTGATCGTGCCGTGTTACAACGAGGGCCCTGTGATCAACCAGGTTTTGGCGAATGCGCTGCAGACGTTTCCCAATATTGTGGCGGTCAATGATGGCTCGGCCGATGATTCGGCAGTGCAGATCCACGCGGCCGGCGCGCACTTGGTGAATCACCCGGTCAATCTCGGGCAGGGTGCGGCAATCCAGACGGGTGTCGAGTACGCCAGAGCCCAGCCCGGCGCGCGCTTCTTTGTCACCTTTGACGCTGACGGCCAGCACCAGGTCAAGGACGTGGTGCGTATGGTGGGCCGGTTGCGGTCGGAGCCGGTGGATATCATCGTCGGCACGCGTTTTGCAGGCGACCAGGAGAATTCGCAGGTGCCGCTGATCAAGCGCATCGTGTTGAAGACGGTGGTGTTCTTGTCGCCGCGGACCCGCAAGCTGGGGTTGAGCGACGCGCACAACGGGCTGCGCGCCTTCAACGCGAAGGTGGCGGCGGAGATGAACATCCGGATGAACGGGATGTCGCACGCGTCCGAGATCGTCGCGATGATGGATGAGCGCAAGTGGCGCGTCGCGGAGGAGCCGGTGGACATTTTGTACACGGAATACTCGATGTCGAAGGGCCAATCGCTGGTCAACGGCGTGAATATTCTTGCTGACGGGCTTGTGGCCAGGAGGCTGCCATGATCCAATTCATTCTGCTCATCGCGGCGGTAGTGCTCGCGGTGTACTTCTTCACCCAGCGCAAGAAGGCATTCGCGAAGGCGTGGGTGAAAATCGGGTTCGCGCTGCTGGCAATAGCGGCCGTGTGGGCGATTCTGCGCCCCGACGATGTGACCATTCTGGCGAACTGGCTCGGAGTGGACCGCGGCACGGACCTGATGCTGTACGTCATGATCATCGCGTTTTTCTTCACCACGATGTCCACGTGGGTGCGGTTCCGCGAGCAGGAGCTGCGGTACGCACGGCTCGCACGCGCGGTCGCCCTCCAGAACGCGGTGCCGCCCATGCTTATCGACGCCCCAACCAACCCCTCCCAAACCCCTCCCCCAGGTAACTCCCGTGACGGTCTAGACTGAAGTTTCATGAGCTCTGGTAAGGACGAGTCCGAGAAGTCCACTACGAAGATCCCGCCCCTGATGTGGGCGTTCACGTTGGTGCTGGCCGTGGGGTCCGGTGTCGGCGGCTACATCATTGGTGAGCGCGAAGGCCAGCAGAATGCTGTGGATCAGATTGCCGAGCAAATCGGTGCCGACGGCACTGATCGCGCTGGCGGCGCGGGCGCTGCGGGCGACGGTTCCGGAGAGGCCGAGGAGCCCCAAGTCAAGGAAGTTCCCGATAACGTCGAGCCGGGCACGGACTTCAGCCCGGCGAAGAAGCAGGACAACGGCTACTACGATGCCACGATTCACGGCCCGGGCTCCCCGGTGACGTCCCCCGAGGAGATCGCGAACACGGCTCGCCGCGACCCAGCGGATCCCATGTCTCAGGGCGCTCTCGACGCCCCGGTCGTCATCGCGGAGTTCACCGACTGGGAGTGCCCGTACTGCATCCGCCATGCGGCTGAGACGGAGCAGGAGCTGATCGACGAGTACGTCGATGCTGGACTGGTCCGTATCGAGTGGAATGACATGCCGACCCAGGGTCCGAATTCTGTGGCGGCCGCCAAGGCGGGCCGCGCCGCCGCTGAACAGGGCAAGTTCACCGAGTACAAGAAGGCATACATGGCGGAGGCTGCCGAGCGCGGCGGCCACCCAGGCTTCACCATCGACGACTACGTCCGCTTCGCCGGCACGGCCGGGGTGCCGGACTTGGCGAAGTTCCGCGAGGACGCGGAGAGCGAAAAATACGACGAAGCGCTTGAGAAGTCACTCGAGTACGCCCAGGAATTGGGGATCACCGGCACGCCCGGCTTTGTGGTGAACAGGGATTTCATCGGCGGGGCGCTGCCGGTGCAGGAGTTCCGTTACGTGATCAACGGTGAGCTGAAGAAGGTCGCCGACAAGAACTAGCCGGCGACCCTGGCAGTGCGGAGAGTGCCGTAGGGGCTAGTAGCCCCTGCGGATCCATTCCTCTAGGTGCGGGGCCTCCTCCCCCACCGTGGTGGCGTCGCCGTGGCCGGTACGCACCACCGTCTCCGGCGGAAGATCCAGAACGGACTTCTGCAGCGACTCGATGATGGTGTCGAAGGACGAGAAGCTGCGTCCCGTTGCGCCTGGCCCACCCTGGAACAGAGTGTCGCCGGAGAACAGCTCGCCGGCCTCGGGCAGGTAGAGCACGACGGATCCCGGCGAGTGGCCGGGGGTGGACATGACGTGCAAGTCGGTGCCCGCCACAGAGAACACCGTGCCGTCTTCCAGCTCGAGGAATTTCTCCTCCGGGTTGGCGTCGTACCAGAGCATGTCGTCGCCGGGGTGGAGGTAGACGGGGGCGTCGACAAGCTTGCTCAGCAGCGGCGCGGCGTCGACGTGGTCGTTGTGGCCGTGCGTGGCAATGATGCCTTTGACCTTGCGGTCTCCCACGGCGGCGGCGATGGTTTCAGCGTCGTGGGCCGCGTCGATGATGTAGACCTCACTGTCGTCCCCGACGATCCAGACGTTGTTGTCTACCTCCCATTCGCCGCCGTCGAGCTTGAACAGGCCGGAGGTGACTACGTTTTCAATCTTCATGGGGCTACTCCTTAAAACTCGACCACAGAGCGCAGCACGTCGCCCTGCTTCATCTTGGTGAATGCATCCTCGACGTCGTCCAGTCCGATGCGCTCGGAGACGAATTCACCGAGCGGGAAGCGGCCGTTGAGGTGCAGGTCGACGTATGCCGGGAAGTCGCGCTCGGGCAGGCAGTCGCCGTACCAGGCGGGCTTGATGGAGCCGCCGCGGGAGTAGAGGTCAATCGCGGGGATGTCTACGTGGTCCGTTTGGTTGGGCACGCCGACCATGACCATGCGGCCAGCAAGGTCGCGCGAGTAGAAGGCTTGGTGCCACGTTGGCTGGATGCCCACCGCATCGATGGTCACGTCGGGGCCGAAGCCGCCGGTGAGTTCCTGGATTTTCTCGATCACGGCGTCTTCGTCCATGTCCTTCGTGCAGACTGCGTGCGTTGCGCCGAATCGCTCGGTAGCGGCGTCGCATTTGCGCTGATCGACGTCCACCGCCACGATCGTCGTCGCCCCCGCCAGGGCCGCACCCGCCACGGCCGCCAGGCCCACGCCACCGAGTCCGAACACGGCGACGGATTCGCCCTGCCGGATCTCACCGGTGTTCACTGCTGCGCCGAGACCGGCCATGATGCCGCAGCCGAGGAGGCCTGCAGCCGCAGGATCTTCGTCCGGGTTGACCTTAGTGCACTGCTTTTCGTGGACAAGGGTTTTTTCAGCAAACGAGCCGATGCCGAGAGCGGCGGTGAGCTCGGTGCCGTCGGTCAGCGTCATGGGCGTAGACGCGTTGAAGGTGTTAAAGCAGTTCTTAGTGTCGCCCTTGCGGCACGCGCGGCACTCGCCGCAGACGGCGCGCCAGTTGAGGACGACCAAGTCGCCCGGCTCGACGTGGGTAACGCTGTCACCGACGGTGTCCACGACACCCGCGGTCTCGTGGCCGAGAAGGAAGGGGTAGGCGTCTTCAATGTCGCCGTCGCGGTAGGCGAGGTCGGTGTGGCAGACGCCGGTGGCCTGGACTTTCACCACAACGTCGTGGGCGCCGGGGGCGGGGATCACAATGTCTGCGATCTCGACCTCGGCGCCTTTCTCACGGGCGATGACGCCCTTGACAGTCTGCTGGTTCTGTTCGTTGTTTTCGTCAGCTTGGGGGTCTGTAGAAGTCATGCCCCGAGCCTAGCGATCTTTGCGCTTAGCTTGCCGCGACGATTTCGCCCATGTGGCGGTGGCCCTGGTGGGTCGAGTGAATCGGAGCGTTGCCTGGGCCGGCGTAGAAGTCGATGAGACCAGCGAACTCGCGGTCCCCGTCGCGGGCGCA
Organism: Corynebacterium sp. CCUG 65737; assembly: GCF_024454115.1. Lineage (NCBI taxonomy): Bacteria > Bacillati > Actinomycetota > Actinomycetes > Mycobacteriales > Corynebacteriaceae > Corynebacterium > Corynebacterium sp. CCUG 65737. The sequence continues at coordinate 70,972 of NZ_JAGPZB010000001.1, read as the reverse complement.
CATGCCGTTCTTGGCGGTGCCCGGTTTGAGGTCGACGAACTGGGTGCCGGTGGCGCGGGCCAAGTCGACATTCATCCACTGGGCGAGGTTTTCAAAGTCGCGGACCATCGGCATCGGCGTTGCGTCATACATATTTGGTCCAAGGTGGAACAGGCAGACGCGGTCGCCGCCGGTGATGGTGGGGTAGCCAATGAGCTGGATCTTTGCGTTCGGCGCGGCGCGGCGGATCTTGTCCACCTGCGGGCGCATGAAGTCGACGTACTTGCGACGGACCTGCATCGGGTCTTCGCCCATATGGTTGTAGGTGTCGTTGAAGCCCACCTGGAGGACGACGCGGCGCGTGTTGCCGTCGAGGCCGCGCTCACGCACGGCGCGGTCGATCTGGGCGGTGATGTTCGGGCCCGGGGAGATACTCACGGCACCGGGGCAGGAAAAGTCGCGCGGCTGCAGGCCGAGCTTGCGCGCAGCGATCTTGCCAAAGTTCTGGTCGGAGGTCGGGCACCACCGGCCCGGGTTGGAAGAGCCGTTGGGGTGCAGGCCCATCCGGGCACCCAGGTACTCGATGGAGTGAGCGTCGGCGATCACGGAGTCGCCGAAGATCACCATGTTGCCCTGCTGCGCGTTGGCGTTAGGGGCAGCCATGATTCCCGCGCCCACGAGGACGGCGGCGATGAATGCAGTCACAGCTTGACGGGTACGGTTAAGCATTGTTCGTCGACTTTCTGCTGGTAGTGAGTTGTTCATCGGAAGACCCCTGATGCGGCCCACAGGAGTGATGTCGCTTCCAGGAGGGAAGATGTTACGTCCTAGCCTTGCAAACGCTTGCCACTACCTGTCACTTCTATCACAATTGGATCTTTTGCACCGCCACTATAGATGACCCGGCAGTCCCAGATCTAAGAAGAAGCCTAGCGAAACACTTGTGCCCACAAAAGCGATAGCCTAATCAAATGAGAATTCGCTGCCAGTAGCTTACGCACGCTTGTCCTAGCCTGCAGAAGGGAACCCCGGATGTCCAACCGAGTCAGCTACACCCCAATCCAGCAGGTCGGAGCGTTCTTGGATCTTGCCTCGCTGATCGTCCGTCGCGGCATTGTCGGCTTCGAGGGCGGCCCAGGGGTCTTGATCCGCGGTTTCGGCGACATCCCAAGCTGGGGCATCACAACCGCCCGCGAGGTAGAACAGGGTGCGCGCTGCTGTCCGCACCGCAACGCGCTTATCGACGACTCAGGGGTCCTGTCCTACCGCGATCTCCGCAACGGATCCCGCAAAGTCGCCCAGTGGCTACTGTTTCGGGAGCTACGAGCGTCGATAAGCTGCTGGTCAGCAACGAGAAACTGCCGCGCCTGCCTTTGATCCCCAAACAAGGCGACCTGGTGCTCATGTCGTCTGGCACGACCGGCATCCCGAAGGGGATCCTGCGCAACGAGCCGAAGGTCCCTTATGTTCTCACCGGCTTGTTGTCGGCGGTGCCGTGGTATTCCAACCAGACGCTGCTGCAATCCGCGTCGATGTTCCACACGTGGGGCTGGTCGACACTCAACGTGGCGTTGGGGTCGCGCGCAACCATTGTCATGCAGCGCGAGTTCGACCCGGCGAAGACGATGCAGCAAATCCAGGACTTCAAGGTCGACGGGCTGATTTCATCCCCGATCTTCTACAAACAGATGCTCGACTTGCCGAACAGCGACGACTATGACACGTCCTCCCTGAAGTGGATCGCCTCCTCCGGCAACGCGCTGACGCCCGATGTGGTCCAGCGCGTGCACAAACGTTTCGGCCCGATTCTGGCCAACATCTACGGCTCGACTGAACTGTCGCTGACCGCCGTGGCCACCGCCGAGGAGGTCGCGGAGCACCCGACAGCGGCGGGGCGAGTGGTGCCAGGAAGCGTAGTCAAGCTTTTCGACGACGACGGCAACGAAGTCCCCCAAGGCCAACCGGGCCGCATCTTCCTCAACAACGAGACTGCCCTGAAGAGGTACTCCAACCCGAACACGCCGATCGTGATGATCGGCAAGCTCATCGAGATGGGCGACCGCGGATACTTCGATGAGAAAGGCCGCCTCCACGTCTTGGGCCGCAACGACGACATGATCATCATTGGCGGCGAGAACTTCCACCCGCAGTCGGTGACGGAGACCCTCGAGCCGATGCCGGGTGTCGCCGACGTGTACGCCGGCGGCGTCGACGACGAAGAAACCTTCAAGCGCGTCGCCGTGTGGGTCGTGCGTTCCGACGATGACCACGGCCGCTCCCTGACCGCCGACGCCGTCCGCGACTGGGTGCGCGACAAGCTCGCCCACCACTCCATCCCCCGTGACGTCAACTTCGTCGACTCCCTCCCCCGCAACCCGACGGGCAAGGTGGTCGCGCGCTTCCTGCCGGAGTCCCGCCGCGACGATTAAGCGCGCGTATAGTTAGCTCCGTTTCCAGCCCGCTCATTACGGTTACGAACGGAGCTTTATCATGGCCCACTTTTCTGCCCGCCAACTCAAGCACTTCATGCGATTCTGGCCGCCGTTGCTCGGCGCCGGCATCAAGATCGAGGAGTTCACCGACGACGGTACCCAAGTCGTGGTCTCCCACAAGCCCAACATGCTGACCAAGAACGCGATGGGTGTGGCCTTCGGCGGAACCATGTCTGCGATGACGGACCCGTTCTACATGCTCGCGTCCATGCACCGTCTGGGCAAGGAGTACAAGATCTGGGACACCGGCGGCGAAATCAAGTTCTTGAAGCCCGGCCGCGGCAAGATCACTGCCGACATGCGCATCCCCGAGGAAACCTATGCGTTGATCAAGGAAAAGACCGCTGGAGGCGACAAGTATCTCCACTGGTTCGAAGTGGACATCACCGATGAGGAAGGCGACGTGGTCGCGCACGTGCGCCGCCAGGTGTACTACCGGCTGAACCAGAAGAAGGAAGAAACCCAAGACAAGGTCGCTGACGAGGCCCAAGATACGGACCAGGGTAACGACAAAAGCCAAGTCAAGAGCAAGTCAGCATCCAAAGAAAAAACCGTCTAAAGGGCCCCCGACTAAAGGGGGGTGCGGATGGCAGCGATTTTTCGCCCCCATTCGAGACAAAATGGCACTCCGCATACTTGGTGTAATTTGAATGCACATGGAAGGAATTGATTCGGGCTCCCCTTCTCCAGCCATGAGCCTTACTGATCGGTGGACGAAGATAGCCAGAGAAGTTTCTTTCATTGACTCGGCTCTCAACAAGTGGCTCGAAAGCAGCTTTGGCATCGGCCTGACTGAATTCCGTGCAGCGCTCCTCATCAGCAAGAGTCCTGATCGAGAACTACGAATCACGGAATTGGCCCAACAACTCGGCCTTAGTCAGAGTTCGGCAACTCGCTTGGTGGAGCGAATGGAACGCAAAGAGCTGGCTTTCCGAGATGATTGCCCCGACGATGGGCGCGGTATCTACGCGGCTTTGACCGAGGACGGATCAAAAAAGGCTGCCACCATTGCAGAACCATTCGATGACAAACTCCGGTCCCTAATCGGGGACATGCAGCCGGATTGGCTCGACCTTCACCTAGCAGCCCGCAGTTCAGATAGCGACGACTAGCTGGGAAGACGCAACGAGCGCATGCTTTTGCATTGATCCATGCATGTACATGCACTAAGGTTAGTTTTGTCGTCGCCACAAGAAAGAGAGAACAGTTGAAAACCCACGTAGATGTTTTCATTGATTACGTATGTCCATACTGCTATCTGGTCGAAAGCGCCCTCGACGAGCTCAAGCGAGACAGAGACGTTCACGCAACAATTCGCCCATTCGAACTTCGCCCCTCCCCTGTTCCCACCCTTCGGCCGGAAGATGACTATCTTCCGCGGGTCTGGAAGCAATCGGTCTATCCGATGGCCCGACGGCTTGGTATCCCCATGACTCTTCCGTCAGTTTCGCCACAACCCCGTACCCAGAAAGCTTTTCTGGCACTACAGCTTGCCCAAGAGCAAGGTAAAGCAAACGAGTACTCCGAAGCCATGTTCAAAGCATTCTTCCAGGACGATCGCGATATCGGAGTGGATGACGTCATTATTGACGTTGCCGCATCAGTTGGACTGAACCCTGACGACGTCCAAACCGCCTTGAATGACGAAGCGCGTCGCCAGCAGCACCGTCTCGACCAAGACTTCGCGGTTAACACGGTTGGGGTCACGTCGGTTCCGGGAATACTCATCAATGGCCATCTCCTGCGTGGCGTTCCCAGCGCGTCTAGATTGAAGAAAGCTTTTGATGAGATCGCGGCAAAGCCACCGTTGCCGGGGGCGGATTCATGAGCATTTCCCTTGAACAGCTGCACCGCGAGATGCGCACTGCAGTCGACTTTTCAACCCGACACGTTGATGGCGGCGGTCTCCCATTCGTCGGTGCCGTCGCTGATAACTCCGGAATCATCTCGCGCCTTGGAGTAAATGAAGTACATGAAACGGGGGACCCCAGCGCCCACGCTGAAATCGTCGCGATGCGGGACGCGCTTTCATCTCATGGCCGCGAAACACTGACCGGAACCATTCTGCTGGCTACCGGAGAACCATGCGGCCTGTGTTATCGCTTCGCCATCGACCATGGGATCGGCACAATCTACACAGCCGTTGATCGCGACGCTGTCGCGGCGTTCGGTTTCGATTACCGAGCCAGCTACCGAACCATGCGTATTAACGATTATCTGCGTGATCGCATGCTTCATCACCTACCCACTACGAACGCTCACGAGCCGTTCACCCGCTATCTCGAAAAGCACATGTAGGCGGATTCCCCCAACGACACCTAACCCGGAAAAACGAAAAGGACATTAATCATGCACTGGCTTTACCTTGCAATCGCCGTAGTCTTCGAAGTCACTGTAGGCATAGCAGCCGGAAAGGCGAACGGCTTCAAAAATATCCCCTGGACGATCGCCACCCTCGTCAGCGGTGCGATCGCAACTTTCTTTCTAAGTCTCACGCTGCTCACCTTTGACGTCGGTGTCGGATATGCCCTTTGGACCTCCATTGCAGGTATCGGAATCGTCATCGTCGGAGCCTTGTTCCTAGGCCAGAAGTTGACCTTAAAGAAACTCGTCGGAATCGGAATCGTCATCGTCGGAGTTGTCGGCCTCAATCTTGCCGGCACCGCCTAACCACACTCCCACACACCTACAGAAAGGCTTACCTTCATGTCCTCCACCACACCTCAAAACACCACGCTGGACAGCCCCGGAACAAAGTTCGGGCCCTGGCTCGCTCTGCTGCTCGCCGGGGGATTCGAAGTCGGCTACGCCCTCAGTGTTAACGGCAGTGAAGGCTTCACCAACGTCAAATGGTCTCTCGTCGCCATCGTGTTCTTCCTCTGCACGCTGTTCTTCCTCAGCGTCGCATTGAAAAAGATTGATGTCGGCATCGGTTACGCCGTATGGGCTGGTATCGGTGCCGCTGGCGCTGCTTTACTCGGCCCCGTCTTTTTCGACGAAACACTAACCCTCGCGAAGGGATTCTGGCTCGCGGTCATCATTGGTGGGGTCGTCAGGCTGAAACTCGCTGACAGCCCAGCGTTCGAAATGCAATCCGACCGGTAACTGATCCTATCCTTGTGGGAACACCACAACTTTGGACTGAAGCGACCCGAGAATGTCAGACTATTTCGGCACTACGTAACTGCTTCCAGCAGACTCGCCTGTTTCGCTCGGCTGGTTTGGATCCGTAGTGAAGTGTCCTGGGTTTAGTTCCGCTTATTGAACGCCCAACGGGTGGGCGTGTGATTGTTGATAGTAGGCGTCTTCCATCTCTTGTGGAGTGATGTATCCCAATGACTCGTGCACGCGGTGGTTGTTCCACCAGTACACCCAGCGAAGGGTCGCGATCTCGAGTTCCCCAACCGACGCCCACGGCCGGTGGGGATAGATCAGCTCTGTTTTGTATAGACCGTTGACCGTTTCCGCCAACGCGTTGTCGTAGGAATCGCCGACGGTGCCAACGGACGGATCGATCCCAGCTTGAGCAAGCGCCTCACTGTTACGAATGGACACGTACTGCGAGCCGCGATCGCTGTGGTGGACAAGTCCTTCAGCACGGAGATCACCTGCGTGATAAAGAGCGTGCTCAAAAGCCTCCAAAGGCAGCTCATCGGTGCGCATGCTCGCCCTGGTGGCAACCCCGACAATCTTGCGGGAGTACGCATCGGTGATGAACGCGGTGTAGGCAAACCCGGACAGGGTACGCACGTAGGTGATGTCAGCGACCCACAGCCGGTGCGGCGCTGACGCGGTGAAGTCACGATTGACCAGATCAGGACGACAATCCGGGACATCAGCCCGAAGCGTTGTGATCGGAGTGCGGCCCCTTCTGCGGCCTTGGATGCCGGCGAGTTTCATCAACCGTGCCGTCTGATCACGACCGATGTCCCAGCCGGCGCGCTGCATAGCCTTCCACATCTTGCGGACCCCGTACACGCTGAAGTTGTCCTCGAAGACTTTCACCAATTCGGGGATAAGCAGCGCGTCTGACAAGCTCCTGGCCGACGGGGCTCGTGTTTTCGCTGCTCGGTAGCCACGAGAGGTGATAAACCCACATTCTGTCTGCCTTAACGTGCGACAGATGGCCTCGACCCCGAAGCGATCGCGATACGCATCGATGTATTCGATCATCTTCTGGTGGGACGGTCGAGTTCCGCTGCGAAAAAAGCTGACGCGGTCTTCAAGATCTCGTTCGCCCTGCGCAGCTCCTTAATCTCTTGCCGCAGACGCTTCAGTTCCTCGTCGACCGACTCGCCAGTGCCCCGCTGAACGTCGGGGGACGCTTTGACAGGCTTCAACCAGTTGTTGAGCGTGTGCGCCGAGACGCCGAGCTTCTCGCCGATCTCCTCCGCCGCCGCCCACTTCGAGCACCCCTCAAGCTCAACGAGCTCCTCGGCTAACCGCACCGCCTTGTCCTTGAACTCGTCACTGAACTTCCTAGGCATGATCCAATCCTCCTCTAGAAACGATCGGAACCAAACCCAGGACACTTCATAGGAATCTAATCTACGGGCAAAACTGGCCAAAACCGAAACAGCATTCGGGGTCAGTGACCTAGCCAGTCAGCCAAGGCACTTTCAGTAGTCTCTAGCTGGCGGCGTCGCGCGGTTAGCTCCCGCAACCGTCGCTTCATTCGTTGCCGTGTCGCCGCGCATTCAGGGTTCGGTGCCGGCTCTTCCGTCATACACGGCAGCATAAGCATGGCATCTTTAGCTGTGAAACCCATGTCGAAAAGCGACTTCACTTGTCGTGCTCGTTCGATCTGGGCAGAAGAATAATCACGGTACCCAGTCTCCGTTCGATCGGGAACCACCAAGCCCACTGATTCGTAGTGTCGCAAGCGGTGTGCAGGTACGCCAATTTCCTGCGCAGCCCGGGCAATCCTCATTTCAGATCTCCTTTGACTTGACCTTCACACTAGTCTCAAACCTTACCGTTGCGTTGTGCAAAAGATGACCACCAAACTTTCCATATTTGTGCTCGCTACAGCTCTTTTCGTAGTAACCACGAGCGAGTTTCAAGTCTCTGCAATGATGACCGACATGGCCGTCGACCTCGGCCAACCCATCGGTAAGCTCACTCATCTGGTGACGGCGTACTCCTTAGGTATGGCCCTTGGTGGACCAACACTGGCATGGGCACTTAACGGCAAACCAGTTCGTGCGTGTCTAACGGGAGCGGTTTTCGTGTACGCGGGTGTTGAAATTACCGCGTCGTTTTCACCCACGTTCACGGTTCTACTCATCATCCGCTTCCTTACTGGGTGTCTTTCTGGGGCGATTTTTGGTCTTAGTCTCACTGCTGGCGTCCTCTTAGCGGGCACGCGGAATCAATCTCGAGCTGCTGCCGCAATCCTCTCCGGGCTCATGGCCGGAACACTTCTTGGATTACCGCTTAGCCACGTCATTGGATGGCTTGCAGGGTGGCGCATGTCGTTCATCCTTCTAGGTTTCGCAGCATTCATGATCGCGGTTGTGTTGGCAGCGGCCCTTCCGCGTATCCCTGCACTATCGGGCGAAGGAACTGAGCGAGTCTCCGTTGTCAGTAACCCAGGTGTGTGGAGCCGCATGTTGACCAGCTTCTTCACCATCGGTGGTTCCTTTGCGGCATTCGCATTAATCGATCCAATACTTCGGCGCGCAGGTTTCACCCCCATTGGAACAACCGTCGCACTCATTGGATTCGGAGTGGCAGCGTTTACAGGCAATCTCTTGTGGGGAAAGGTCTCAGAAACCAATGCTCAAAAGTTTCTGCTCGCTGGCCTTTCAGCCCAAGCCGTTGCGCTACTGCTCCTGGTTGCGACCCCCAATGCCGGCCCCATCACAGCCCTGGCGATAGTCGCACTCGGAGGTACAGGAATGGCGCTCAACCCGCTGTTAGTGACCCGACTCATGGCACAGGCTGACCCCCACCCTTTCATCAACACCGTGCACACAGGATTCATAACCATGGGAGCAGCGGCCGCAACCGCAGCAAGCGGATATGTGCTAGCCAACGAAACGAGCCTCACACCGTCGATTCACGTAGGCGTTGTTTTCACACTGATTGCCTGGATAATCACGGTCGTCACCCCCGACCACTCCGATGTCAGACAGGGATGACTAGGAAACGAACTTGTCACGAGCCTAGAACGGCCTCATTGTCAGCTGCGTGCTTTAACGCTGCGCGCCGAACTCACCAGTCGCGAATGACACACCCCCGCGCTGCCTTCGCAGTTCACGGGGGTGTGTCACTTGGAGCCGCCTGCGAGAATCGAACTCGCGACCTTCTCATTACGAGTGAGATGCTCTACCGACTGAGCTAAGGCGGCGGGGACTATTAAAGGTCCGAACCGATAGCATAATCGACGCGCACCCCCGCACAAAACTGGGCAAACTTGAGACGGTGACGGGGTGTGAGGGCAGCGTTGGGCCGAGACATGAAGAAGCCTTCCAGGGAGGCTCGATGGTGGCCGAGTCAGGCAGCAGCGGAAACGTGCAGCACCTCGTAGGCGGAGACATCGGTGGAGGTCTCGTCGGCTTCTTTGGTGCTGAGCTCGACGAGGACGGCGGCCCAGGCGGTGACGTCCACGGCAGCGACGCGGGCCACGGTGGAGTCAATGGTCGTAACGAGAAAGTCCGCAGTAATGCCCTCGATGCAGTGGGACGGCGCGGCGCCGTCCGGCAGGGGCACGGTCTTGATGGTCAAGCTGCGGGCTGCGACGTAGTCAGCCGGACCGGCAACGAGCTGATGGACAGTCCAGTCTTGGATCGGGTGGCGGCCAAAGTCGTGCACGATGGCCGAGTATCCAGGTTCGCCCCAGCAGAACTGACGCATCCCGTCGATGTCGCGCCAGACGTAGAAGGGTGCGTAGGCGTTGTGGGTTGCACCCCTGGCCTTCTCTTGGATGAGGTAGGCCTTGAACTCCAGTCCGTGGTAGCCGTCCATGAGGTGCCCCGTCCGGGTGACACGATCGCGAATGATTTGCATGTCGTAGTCAGTGGGCAGCGTGATCTGATACTGCATGGCGTACATCAGTGGTTCTCCTTTGTTGCGTGGGACTAAGTCGCGGGATTGACGGGTTCCGGCCATTCGATAACCGACAGGTCATCAGCGGCTTGCTGGTAGGCCTCATGTGTCATGGGCTGTTCGGGTGCAGCGCCATGCCAGTGTCGCCGGCGGGCATCGAGCCAGATGGACTCGCCCCCAGCCAGGCACTGGGGCACTTGCCCTTCAATGTGAACCATGGCAACGCCGTCCGTGGCATACAGTCCCTGACACTTGGGATGAGTGTGCGCCCCAGCCGCAAACGTGACGGCGTACACAGCCAGTGTCGACTCACGGGTGGGTGCCCGGCCAAGGTCTTGGCTTCGACTGTGCCCGTGAAGTACCCGGGAGCGAAGCTCATCGCCGGCTCCAGGTGCGCAGGAGCGTAATTGCGCCGCGGATAGCGGCGTCGAACTCTACAGGGTCTTGCTGGGCACGGGCTAAGACATAGCCACCCTGCACTGTGGCCACGACCATCGAGGCCAATTGGTGGGTGTCAGTTCCAGACGGGAACTCACCCGCATCGATCCCCTCGTGAATGACTGTCCCGATCGTCTCGACAAGCCATGCCAGGGTTGAGGAGACCGGCTGAAGCAGCTCAGGCGTAGCGATCACGTCGACGTCATAAGTCATACGACCCATACGGCAGCCCCGGAGGGAGTCGCGCTGGCGCTCGAGATAGGCAACGAGACGCTCCGTGGCCGTTCCCTTGCCACGGAGCAACGCATCCGCATCATTCCGCATGGCTGTCGCACTGGCCTCCAGAGCGGCCACCGCGAGGTCCTGCTTGCCCGAGAAGTGGTGGTACATGCTGCCTTGCCCCGCGTCGGCTCGGCTCAGTATGTCCTTCGGGCTAGTTGCTGCATAACCCCGCTCCCACAGCAGTTCCTGGGCCGCATCCAAGAGACGTGTCCTTGTGTCCATGCCCCCAGTGTACATACCAGTAGTTACAGAATTCTCGTCGACCGCTCCGCGCCGAGCTCAATCTATGTCCCCGCTCAGTACACTTAGCTCACGCCGCACGCGATGCGGATGCGCCCGAGCATGCCGTTGAAGGCGATGACGGGCATGACGTTCTGGTGCAGGCGCGCGCGGCATTCGGCCACGGCGTCGAGGCACTCCGTGATGCCCGCCAGGTCGGCGTGGTTGGCAATCTCTGTGGATAGCCCCTCAAAGTCAGGGTGCACCAGGGGCACTCCTCCCCCGCTGCTGGTGATCATCGCGTCGCGGTAGATCCCGGCGAGGTCCACCAGGGTGAGGTCGAGCACGTCGCGCAGGCGACGGGTACCGCGCGCCTTTTGCGCAGCTTCGAGCTCTTTGAGCGAGGACGCCGTGCCGCGCAGCGCCTTCGCCGCGCCTTTGCCTTTCGCACCCATGCCGAGGGCGTTTTCGAGCCGCTTGCGCTCCTCCTCGTCGGACGAGGCATACGCGTCCTTGGCTTCCGCGTCTGCGGACTTCACCAACGCCGCCACACCTTGGAAGGCCTGGTCGCCGTGGAAGACGAGTTCGGCGATGTTGATAGCGGCCGCCCGGCGCTTCTGCGACGCATCCGAGTTGACCAGGCGGCGCGCCCGGCCGATGTGCCGCAGTGACGTGACGGCGGCCAGCCGCGCGTCGGACTCCGCTGCGCCTTCTTCAGAAACCAGGATGCGCACGATCTCGTCGACGGACGGGGCGGGCACGTACAGGTGGCGGCAGCGCGAGCGCAAGGTCACGGAGAAGTCCTGCGGGTCGGTGGACGGGGCGCACATGATGATGACGGTGGTTTCCGGCGGCTCCTCCACCGTCTTCAGGATGGCCTCGGGGGCCTCACGGGAGAAGCGGTCGGCGTCTTCGATGATGATGACGCGCCAGTTCGCGACCGTCGGTAAGCGTGTCGCCGCAGGAATGATCGTGTCGCGCACCATGTCGATGCTGATGGTCATGCCCTCCGGCACGATGTGCACCACGTCCGTGTGGGCGCCGGCGAAGACGTCCCGGCAGGCTTGGCAGTGCCCGCAACCGAGTGCGTCCGCGGGCGATTCGCACACGAGCGCCGCTGCGAAAGCCACAGCGGCCGTGGAACGCCCAGCCCCCGGCGGGCCGGTGAACAACCAGGAATGCGTCATCGCGTGCGGGTCAGCGCCGGGCACTCCGCGTGCGGCCGCCGCGGCGCCGAGGATGGTCGCACGGACCGACGGGGTTCCCGCCAGCCTCTCCGGAACGCTCAGCTCACTCACGCTCACCAGCCTACAACCCCTCCCGAACACCACCCTGGGCCCGCTCCGCGATGGCTTGTCCACTCTTCACCTACCCCCGACGTAGAGTAGGTGAACGTGGAAAGAATCTGGCGCGGCGTGAAGTGGCTCATGGGCACACCATGGCCTCTGTATGCTTCCGTGCTGCTGTTCACCAACGTGGTCAGCGCGATCGCGATCATGTTCTTCGTCCGTTACCTCATCCCGATGCAGGGCACGGAGTATTTGGCGGATGTGGCGAATGTCTTCGGGCCGTTGGCGGTCGTTTATCTTGTCATCGCCGTGATCTTCGGCGGCATTGTCTCCTACATGCTGTTTCGACCGGTCCTGCTGTATGAGCGGCGCCCCGACGATTTCGACGCCCACAGCGTCTACCGCCTTGTGCTCCGCATTCCGGTGCTGCAGACACTCGTGGTCGGGGTGATTTGGCTCCTCGGCATCATCATTGCCACCACAGCCACGGCGCTTTACGACGGCTCCTTAGCCCTCGTCATCGCCATCTCCACCCTCATGGCGGGCCTGGTCACCTGCGTGCTCACCTTCGTCCAGGCGGAACGCCTCGTGCGCCCCGTGGCGGCATCGACCTTGGCGCGGCAACACGAGGACTCCACTCTGGAACCTCCGATCAAACAGCGTCTGTATATGACCTGGTTCATGACTTCGGGCGTGCCGCTGCTGGGCATTCTGTTCCTGTTGGCCGCCCAGTACTACGGGTTCTTCGAAGACACCCCCGGTGAGCTGTTGCCGTCGGTAAGTGCCCTGGCGGGCACCGCGATCTTCACCGGCATGGCGGGCACCGCGTTCGCCGTCATGAACGTCGTCGACCCGATCAAGGAGCTCCAGCAGGCGATCAACCGAGTGCGCCGCGGTGAGACGGACACGCAGGTGCCTATTTACGACGGCTCCGAGCTCGGCGTCCTGCAAGCCGGCTTCAACGAAATGATGCGCGGGCTCAACGAGCGTGAGCGCGTCCGCGACATCTTCGGCCAGTACGTCGGCTCCGAGGTGGCCCAGAAGGCCCTCGAGGAGAAGCCGGAGCTCGGCGGCGAGGACCGCAAGGTCGCCGTCGTGTTCGTCGACGTCATCGGTTCGACGAACTTCGCCGTCAACCACTCCCCTAAAGAGGTCGTGGAGGCCCTCAACGCCTTCTTCGAGATCGTCGTGGACGTGGTGCACCGCAACAAGGGCGTGATCAACAAATTCCAGGGCGACGCGGCCCTGGCCGTCTTCGGTGCGCCGCTGGCGGTGACAGACTCGGCCTCCCACGCCCTCCAGGCCGCACGCGAGCTGCGCCAAGAGCTGCGCGGACTCGAGCTCGACGCCGGTATTGGCGTTGCGAGCGGCCACGTGGTCGCCGGGCATATCGGCGGCCAAGACCGCTTCGAGTACACCGTCATCGGTGACGCCGTGAATACCGCCGCCCGTCTCACCGAGGTGGCCAAGGACACGCCGGGCCGAGTGCTCACCAACGCCTCGACGCTGACAAGCGCCAACGAGATCGAGCAGGCGCGCTGGACCGTGATGAAGTCGATCGAGCTGCGCGGCCGCAACAAGATGACGCAGCTCGCCCGCCCGGTGCGCGCGACGATGGCGGACAGCGCCTAGCCGCGCCTCGCACTCGGCGAGGGTGCGGCCGCGCCTTACACACGCCAGCCCCGCGCTATTTCTTGCGCGTGCCCGCCTTCACCACACGCTTGGTGGTCTGCTTCGGCTTCTTCGCAGCCTTCTTGGTGGCCTTCTTTTTGGAGGCCTTCTTCTTCGTGGCTTTCTTCGCCCCGCCACCGGCGGCATCCTCGGCTTCGCGGGCGCGCCGGGCCGAGAGCAGTTCGTTGGCGCGGGCGTCCGTCATGGTTTCGGGGGTGTCGCCGCGCTGGAGGGAGGCGTTGGTTTCCCCGTCGGTCACGTAGGGGCCGAAGCGGCCGTCCTTGACGGTCATGGGCTTGCCGGAGACGTCGTTGTCGCCAAGCGCCTTCAGCGGCGGCTGAGCGGCGGCGCGGCCGCGGCGCTTCGGTTCGGCGTAGATGCGGCGGGCCTCATCCAGCGTCACGGTGAAGATCTGGTCCTCGTTGGCCAGCGAGCGCGAGTCGTTGCCCTTCTTCAGGTACGGGCCATAACGGCCGTTCTGGGCGGTGATCATCTCACCGTCGGAGGGGTCCTCGCCGACTTCGCGGGGCAGGGAGAGGAGCTTCAGAGCGTCGTCAAGCGTCACCGTCGACGGTTCCATGGAGGAGAACAGGGAGGCGGTGGCGGGTTTGAGTTGCTCGTCGACAAGCTGCTCGGTGCGCTTGACTCGCGCTGCTTCCGCGGTCTTCGTCTCCCAGTTCTTCGCGCGCTTGCCCTCGGCCGCGCGCTGGGCGTCTTCCTCGGCGCGCTCGGCGGCGATGACCTCTTGGGCGTGGGCTTCGGCGGTGGCACGCTCGTCATCACGGACAAGCTCGGTGACGTAGGGGCCGTAGCGGCCTTCCTTGGCCACGATCATGCGGCCGGTGTCGGGGTTCTGCCCCAGCTCACGGCCGGTCGGCGGGGTGGCAAAGAGCTTTTCTGCCATCTCTTGGGTGACTTCGTCCGGAGTCGTGGATTCGGGCAGGTTGGCGCGCTGGAACTCCGGCTCGCCGTCGCTTCCCACGCCGACCTGGCGCTCCAAGTACGGCCCGTAGCGGCCGACGCGGACGTAGACGGGACGGTCTTCCTCGTCGCGGAAGAGCTCGAGGGAATTGACCTTGCGGGCGTCGATCGCCTCGAGGTTGGCCTCGATGATGTGCTTCAGGCCGCCGCGGCGCGCTACAGCCTCGGCGGTGGTGTCGGATGCCTCGGCGTCGCCGAAGTAGAAGCCGGTGAGCCACTCGGTGCGGTTCTCGGTACCTTGGGCGATCTCGTCGAGCTCGTCCTCCATCGAGGATGTGAACTCGTAATCCACGAGCGCGTCGAAGTTCTGTTCCATGAGCCCCACCACGGAGAACGCGACCCAGGTGGGCACCAGCGCGTTGCCGCGGGTGGCCACGTAACCGCGGTCCTGGATGGTCTTGATGATGGACGCGTACGTCGACGGACGGCCGATGCCCAGGTCCTCCATCTTCTTCACCAGCGACGCTTCTGTGTAGCGCGCCGGCGGGTTGGTGGAGTGGCCGTCAGCTGTGACCTCGCGGGCGGTCAGCGCGTCGCCTTCAGACAGCTGCGGCAGGTGCTTTTCCTTGTTGTCCTGCGTGTCGGAGTAGGCGCGCAGCCAGCCGGGGAAGGTGATCGTGCGGCCGGAGGCGGTCAGCTCAACGTCGGTGCCGTCGGTAGCTTGACCTGCGACAACGACGGTCATAGTGGTGCCGCGGGAGTCTTCCATCTGGGAGGCGACGGTGCGCTGCCAGATCAGTTCGTACAGCTTGAACTCCTCGGCGTCGAGGGCGCTCGCGAGCTCACCGGGAGTGGCAAATCGCTCGCCGGCGGGGCGGATCGCTTCGTGCGCCTCCTGCGAGTTCTTCACTTTGCGGTCGTAGCGGCGCGGCTGATCGGTCACGTAGTTCGACCCGTACAGCTCTCGGGCAGCGTTGCGTGCGGCATCGAGCCCCTGCTTCGACAGCGATGTGGAGTCCGTACGCATATACGTGATGTGGCCGTTTTCGTACAGGCGCTGCGCGATGCGCATCGTGCGCGCCGAGGTGAAGTGCAGCTTTGCACCCGCGGCCTGCTGCAGCGTCGACGTCATGAACGGGGCGTACGGCCGGCGGGAGTACGGCTTCGACTCCACGCTGGCAACCGTCAGGTCTTGTCCGGTCAAACCTTCAGCGAGCACTTCCGCACGCTGCTTATCGACGACAACTACCGCATCATTCTTCACCCCACCTCGGTCGTTGAAATCACGACCCTGGGCGATCTTCGTCCCGTTGATGGTGGACAGTTTCGCGTCGAAGTCGTCCGGGTTGGCGGCCCCGCCGCTGCCCGCGTTCAAGGTGGCGGTCACGTCCCAGTATTCGGCGGAGACGAAAACCATGCGCTCGCGTTCACGTTCGACAATCACGCGGGTGGCCACCGACTGCACACGGCCCGCCGACAGGCGCGGCATGACCTTCTTCCACAGCACGGGCGATACCTCGTAGCCGTAGAGACGGTCGAGGATGCGGCGGGTTTCCTGCGCGTCGACGAGGTCCATGTCCAGCTCGCGGGTGTTCTCTGCGGCCTCGCGGATGGCGGATTCGGTGATCTCGTTGAACACCATGCGCTCTACTGGAACCTTCGGCTTGAGCACCTCGAGCAGGTGCCAGGCAATGGCCTCACCCTCACGGTCCGGGTCTGTTGCCAGCAACAGTTTGTCGGAGCGCTTCAGCTTGTCTTTGAGGTCAGTGACCTTTTTCTTCTTGTCGGGGCTGACCACGTAGATCGGCTGGAAGCCGTCCTCGGGGTTCACTCCGAGCTTGGCCCACGTTTCCTTCTTGTACTTGGCGGGAATGTCAGCGGCGCGGCCGGGCAGGTCGCGGATGTGGCCCACAGATGCTTCAACGAAGTAGTTGTCGCCCAAGTATTTTTGGATCTTCTTCGCCTTGGTCTGTGACTCCACAATGACCAGTGTTTTGCCGTTATCCGTCACGCCGGGTGACTCCTTAAACCTCTCGAGCTCATTCTCTATGACAACTACCACGGAATATAAGGTCTTTGTGACTGATCATGAAAACTTCCCTGAATAAGTTCCACGCGAAGTACACTTTCCTGACATGGCTGAGATGATCGATTCGCTGATCCAATTCTTGGAGCAGTTGATGACCATGCCTATCTTCTATCCGCTGCTAGGCCTGCTCATCACTGTCGACGCGCTGTGCCCGCTCGTCCCCAGCGAAACCGTCCTCAACTTGGCGGGCGCCTTCTCCGCCTCCCAGGGTGTGCCGGACGTCAAATGGGTCATCGGGGCTGCCATGATCGGCGCGCTGATCGGCGACAACCTGTGCTTCATGCTGGGCGGGAAACTGATCCACTTTGTCAACCGCCTGGACCCAGACTCGAACGCCGGCCGCGCCATCGAATGGGTGCGGGACAACATGAACCAGCACGGTCCTGTCACCATCATCGTGGCACGGTTCATCCCGTGGGCGCGGTGGGTGGCCACGATTCTGCTGGGCTCCGTGCGCTTCAGCTGGTTCAAGTTCTTCTTGTACGACACCATCGGCGTCGTGCTGTGGGTCTTCATCGGCGTTGGCGTGGGGTACCTCGGCGGCACGATCCTGTCGGACTTCCCGCTGCTGGCCATGATCGTCGGTGTGATCCTCGGCTCGCTGGTTGGCCTGGGCATTCAGCGCCTGCAGTCACGTTTGTTGGACTGGCGCGATGTCCGGCGCGGTGTCTCAGTGATCTAAGAGGCCCGCACACGCAAAAACGGCGCCCGAGTGGGGCGCCGTTTTTTGACCGTCGACAAGCGTTAAAGCGCGCGGACCTGCTGTGCCTGCGGACCCTTGCTGCCTTCGCCGATCTCGAACTCGACCTGCTGGTTCTCTTCGAGGGTGCGGAAGCCGCTGCCCTGGATCTCGGAGTAGTGGACAAAAACGTCAGAAGAGCCGTCATCAGGTGCGATGAAGCCGAAGCCCTTTTCGGCGTTGAACCATTTCACAGTTCCTGTTGCCATTGTGGTTAACCTTTCGTAGATGCTTGGAGCTCGCGAGCACCCGGTAAGGCGCACACAATCTGCGACCACCGACCAGTGTGCCATGACTTGGCCAATCACGCCGGGCGAGCCGAAAAGTTTTCCGTACCCTAATTACCGTTGGAGGGATCCGCATGGATGTGATGGCCCAAGAGCTGCTCGAAGGGCTCACTCGCGCATGCCCGCAGGGCACCATCACGCATGCGCGCACCGTCCCCGGACGCCCCGCGCGCCATGTTGAATGGCCGCAGTGGACAGATGAGGCGCTGCGCACGACGCTTATCGACGCTTCCATCACCCTCCCGTTTTCCCACCAGGCCGAATGCGCCCAACTCGCGTGGGACGGCCGCGATGTGGTGGTGGCTACTGGGACGTCGTCAGGCAAATCTTTGGGTTACCAACTGCCGGTGCTGACGACGCTGGCGGAGGATCCGACCGCGTGCGCGATCTACCTGACGCCGACGAAGGCGCTGGGATCCGATCAGCTGATGGCGGTGAATACCCTCATTAAGGGTCATCCGGTGTTGGGTGGGGCTGGTTCCGCCCCTATCAACCCCGCACCCTACGACGGAGACACACCTACCGAGGCTCGTCCCGTGGTGCGGGAGACCACCCGCTTCGTGTTCACCAACCCCGACATGCTGCACGCCGGCATCCTCTCCGGCCACCCGAAGTGGGCCCGGCTGCTGCGCCACCTGCGGTACGTCGTGGTGGACGAATGCCACTCCTACCGCGGCGTTTTCGGTGCCAACGTCGCGCTGGTGCTGCGCCGCCTAGACCGAATCGCCCGGGCCTATGGGTCGCGGCCAGTGTTCGTGTGCGCTTCTGCAACGGCCGCTGACCCCGCCGTCCACGCGTCCCGTCTGACCGGCCGCGATGTGACCGCTGTGACAGAGGATGGCGCCCCCACCGGCGAACGCACCTTCGCCTTGTGGGAGCCCGGTTTCATCGAGGGTGCCGAGGGCGAGAACGGCGCCCCCGTCCGCCGCGCCGCCACCACAGAAGCAGCCACGATCATGGCGGACCTGGTCGGGGCCGGTGCCCGCACGCTGACGTTCGTGCGCTCCCGGCGCGCTGCCGAAATCGTGGCGATGCGCGCAGCTGAGGATTTGGTTGCCGCCGGCCGGGCCGACTTCGCCCAGCGGATCGCCTCCTACCGCGCTGGGTACCTTGCTGAGGACCGTCGCGCGTTGGAGCGGGCTCTCGACAACGGTGACGTGCTCGGCATGGCCACGACGAACGCGCTGGAACTCGGCATCGACGTCGGCGGACTCGACGCCGTGGTCATGGCCGGTTTCCCCGGCACCGTGGCCTCCTTCCGGCAGCAGGCGGGCCGGTCGGGCCGGCGCGGGCAGTCGTCCCTGGTGGTCATGGTTGCCCGCGACGAGCCGATGGACACCTACCTGGTCCACCACCCCGAGGCCTTGTTGGACCGGCCGGTGGAGAATAGCGTGTTCAACCCGTGGAACCCGTTCATTTTGCGGGGGCATGTGTACTGCGCGGCCGTCGAGAAGCCGCTCACGCCCGATGAGGTGGCAGCCAGCGACAGCATCGCCCGCACCGTCGCCGAGCTGGAAGAGCAGGGTTTCCTGCGTCGCCGCGCCAAGGGCTGGTTCGCCGTGCCGCAGCTGGACGGGCCCATCACGCCGGAGTCGGCGCATGCCTCGGTGAGCCTGCGTGGCGGCACTGGTGACGAGGTCATGATTGTCGATGTCACCGACGGGCGCCTGCTCGGCACCGTCGATTCCGCCCGCGCCATGTCGCAGGTGCACGACGGGGCTGTCTACGTCCACCAGGGCGAATTCTTCGTCATTGAAGAGCTCGACCTGGAGGGCTACGTCGCGCTCGCCCGCCCGGAGATGCCCGACTATTCCACGATGGCGCGGTCCACCACGGACATCGCTGTCATCGGCACGGTGGACAAGGTCAACCCCTCGCCTGGGTTGTGGGTGGCCAGCGTGGATGTGGAGGTCACGGACCGGGTGACGGGGTACGTCGTCAAGCTTTCCGACGGCACCACCTCCGAACACATCCCCCTGGACTTCCCCCCGCAAACCCTGGTCACACGGGCGGTGGCCTACACGATCGACCCGCTCGTGCTGGACGAACTCGGCATCGCCGCCGGCGACGTCCCTGGGACCCTGCACGCTGCTGAGCACGCCGCGATCGGCCTGCTGCCTCTGCTAGCCACGTGCGACCGGTGGGACATCGGCGGCGTATCCACCGCCCTGCACCCGGACACGATGTTGCCCACCGTGTTCGTGTACGACGGCCACCCCGGCGGCGCCGGCTTCGCCGACGAGGGCTACGCGCGCTTCCACGAGTGGATTGCCGCGACCTACGACGCCGTGAAGTCCTGCGGGTGCGCCACCGGATGCCCCTCGTGCGTGCAGTCACCGAAGTGCGGCAACGGCAATCAACCACTGGATAAAGCGGGCGCGCTGAAGTTGTTAGGCGCGCTGGCTACCATGACGGCGGGAATGAGCGACCGCGTGCGCTGAGCCCCTGGCTATCGGTGGTCCGGCAGCCCCGCTGTCACAGCGGCCCGGCGCGCGCCGTCGCTTCGGCATGTCTCGCCCCACCCGCCGTGCGCACGGCAGTGGTGACGATCACATCCGCACCGTCGATCGTGCAGGTGCGTACCTCCGCGTCGTTCAAGCTCGCAGTTCTCTCCGCAGTGGAGCACACCTGCGACGCGGTATGTCCCGTGTAGAGCGCAGTTGCCCCGGCGACGGCAGCGAGGTCCGCCGCCACCTGCGCCCGGTGCGTGCCGGCGGTGTGGCTGACCAGGCCGGCCACCACCATTGCCAAGCTGACCACGGCAGCGACGATGGAGGCGGAGAGGATGGTGGCGTGGCCGCGGTCGTCGATAAGCGTGCGCATCAGCGGAACTCCACTGGATACACCGCGGTAGCGCGCATCGGGCGGATAGTCGCGGGGACCTCCGCCGTCACGCGCACGACCTCGGCATCCTCGGTGACAGTGACGCTGATCCCGTCCCGCGGCGGGGTGTAGGTGATGCCGATGGCGTGGGAGCGCGCCGCCGCACCCGCGACGTCCACAGCCGTGATGTAGGAGGCCATGGTGGAGATCCCCGCCACGATCGCCGCAGCCACCGTGACCAACACGGCGAGCGACAGCGCGGCCTCGATCGTGACGGAACCGCGGTCAGCGACGAGCACCTTTCTCATCAGCGCCACCCTCTACCTAACTCGGTGTGTTGGACAGCGCGTCGGTGATGATGCCCTCGATCGCGCTGACCACCCCGTCGCCGTTGATCACCATGTACAGCACCGCGGCGAGAGCGGCTGCGGCGAGACTGCCCATGGCGTATTCGATGGTGGACATTCCGCGCTCGTTGCGCAGGGCAGCGGCACCTGAGGCTGCACGTTGGGATGCTCGTGCGTAGGCGCGCAGCGTGGCGGCGTTGAGCTTATCGACGGCCCCGCGCAGGCCCATCGGCGCGGACTGGATGTTGTTCTCGGTGGGATTGATGATGGCTGCAGTCATGATCACGTCTCCTTTTCTGATGACGGTGTGTCTTGAGAGTTGTTTGCTTGGTTCGTGCTGGTTGTTCTTGTTTCCTGGGTTTTGTGCTGGTTATCTCGGTTCTCTGGTTTTTCATCCACCCCCGAACATGTCTGACCCCAACCCGATGACCACGGGCGCGAGCCCGAGGACGAAGAACGCCGGGAGGAAGAACGCGGCGAGCGGAATGCTGATGAGCACTCCGGCGCGTTCTGCGGCCGCCGTTGCGTCGTCGGCTGCGTCAGCGCGCAGGGACTCGGCGATGCGGTCGCAGGAATCGGCTACCGCTGATCCTGAGGCGTGCGACAACGTGACCGTCGACGCCAGCTCTTCGCATCCTGGGACGCCGTGCATGACGGCCCATGCGCGTTCGGGTTCAATCCCGAGTTCGCTGTAGGCCACAACGCGGCGCCAGAGCTGCCCCAGCTGCGCGAGCTGACCCGATTCCCCCGTGTCCCCCACGTTTTCCCCCTCGTTGAGTGCTTCATCCTGGCCACCCTGTTGGTAGCTTTCTGCCACTGCGGCGGCTGCCGCGGCGGCCGGTAACCCCGCGCGGAAGCAGGCGGCGAACAGTTCAATGTCGCTGGCGATGCGGTGCTTGTCCCACCGCTTTTTCTGCTTCCCCCATCGACTGGTGTTGCCGGGCCCGTCGCGCGGGGCCTTCGGGTCCCGGGTGGACTCGCTTATCCGGCCCGCTGGTCCCACCCCAGGCAGAGCAAGTGCCCCGGCGAGGAAGGCTGTTGCCAGCACCGTGCTTATCGACGCACTCATCCTGCCGCCCTCCCGATGATCGCCTGCGACGTAGCGAACCCGGCGCAGACGAGCGCCGTTCCCACCAGCAGCAACAGGCCGCCGAGCCCTCCGCCGGTGAGTAGGGCCACCGGACGGGCACCCATTGCTTGCCCCATGAGGATCCCCGCGAGCGGCAGTACAGACAGAACCACTGCGGTTGCCCGAGGACCCGCCAGCGCCGCCGTAGTAGCGTTGCGGTGCCGCACAGCGTTGTCCAGGCGGGACCGCGCGCTGCCGAGCAGGTCCGCAACGGGAATGCCCAGCTTGGCCGACAAGCCCCACAGGACACCGACATCCCGCAGCTCAGGCAGGGGTGACGCTGCCAGGATCGCCGCACCCGACCCGCCGCTTCTCGTGTGGGCGGCCACACGGCGCAGCTCGCTGGCAAGATCCGCCGGAGCATTGTCGGTAGTCTGCTCGGCGGCCCGGGTGCATGCTTCCGCCACGCTCGATCCAGCGCGTAAGGCCGCGACCAAGTGGCCGAGGTAACCGGCAGCGGCAACGGCACGGTCGTGGTGGGCGCGGCGCCGGCGGGCCGCCACCACCGAGTGGATGGCTGTCGACCCGGCGACACACACGCTCAGCATCAGCGTCGCCCGGTCCGTCGCGAGCACTGCAAGCACAGCCACCACACCACCGATCCCCACCAAGGGACGCAGGGCCGCCTGAGTCATCGGGGCGGATCTTTGACCGATGCGCAGTGCAGGACGCGCAGGCGGCACGCACAGGGCCAGGGCGAGCAGCAGCGCAGCCGGCCACGAAATCACTGAGATCACGGCTGCACCCCCAGTTCCGTGCAAAGCTCCCGGTACCCGTCGCGCTGCCCGGCGCGCGAATCCCACACGACCCGCGGCACCACCGGGTTGCCTTCCAGCACACCGATCTGGTGGACAATGCGTCGGCCGTCGCTCTCCCGGCGCATCACGATCACCACATCCACCGCCGCTGCCAGCTGCGAGTGCAGCGCTTCCCGGTCGAGCCCGCCGAGCACCGCCAGAGCTTCCAACCGGGCGGGCACCTCATCGATGGAGTTGGCGTGAACAGTCCCCGCACCCCCGTCATGGCCTGTGTTCAGCGCGGCGAGAAGATCGACCACCTCCGCACCACGGATCTCCCCCACCACGATCCGGTCGGGCCGCATGCGCAGAGCCTGTCGCAGCAAGTCGGCAATAGTGATCTCACCTGCGCCTTCCGTGTTCTTCCCGCGCGAGGTCAGGTTGACCACGTGCGGATGCGCCGGAGTCAGCTCCACAGTGTCCTCGATCGCGACGATGCGCTCGTGCTGCGCGACCTGCGCCAGCATGGCCGCCAGCAGCGTCGTCTTGCCTGTCCCGGTGCCACCGACAACGAGAAAAGCTTTTCGCTTATCGACGACTCCCCTCAGCACCGCCTCCCTTTCCCCATCCACAGCCCCAGAGGAACGCAGCTGGTCCAACGTGGCCGTCTTGCTGCGCAACACGCGCAGGGAAATGCAGGTGCCGCCCGCGGAGGTGGGGGCGAGGATGGCGTGGAAGCGTAAGACGGTGCCGTCGATACGCGAAAGGTGCCCGTCGGCGTACGGCTTCGCGCTGTCGAGGCGGCACCCGCAACTGGCGGCTAGGCGCGTGGCTAGGCGGCGCACCGCATCGTCGGAACCCAAGCTCATGTCCGCGCGCTCCAGCCCACTGCCGCGGTCGAAGAAGATGTCATCGGGGCCGTTGACGCAGATGTCGGTGACCCCGTCCATGGCGAGCAACGTCTCGAGCGGCCCTGCTCCCGTCGTTTCGTCGCGCAGAGCACGCATGATGTCCAGCACGTCGAGGTCGCTGATGACCACTGCCTCTTCACGGATGAGACCCGCGAGTTCAGCCGGTGACGTGAGAGACGGGTCGTCAGCAAGGCGGCGTTGCACGGCGGCGATGATGTCTGCGCGCTCCATTAGCTCGCCGCCTTCAAAATCGTTCGAGCTGCCGCGGTGAGTGATCGCGGCAGGCGCGCCGGCAACCCGCCGACTTCGACTGCGCGGACGAGCTTCGGCACGTGCTTGACTTCCGCCACCACCTCCGTGTTGGTCACGTTCTCCATCTCCTCGGCGGTCATCCCGGACCAGCCGCGGTGCCGCAGCACAATGGACACCGGAATGTTCGCGCCCCGGCATTCCGCGGCGATGAGCGCGGTGGCAGCGGCCGCTCGGACCTCTGCCGGCGCAAGGATGAATGCGTGGTCGCACCGGTTGGGCAGCCCGTCTGCAGGCGCGTCAACGACGGTCAGTCCGCCCGTGCCCAGCGCTGTGACGACCCGGTCGAGATCTCCCGCGGCCACGCGGCTAATCCCCGCCGCTTCGGGCACCACCGTCCGGGCCCCGGTGAGCACCCCGATCCCGTCCTTCGTCACCGGCAGTGCCTGGCGCAGTTGTGACCGGTCCACACTGCCTTGGCCGATGTCGAGGTCACCCCAGCGCGCACCGACAACGTCCTCGACGCCGAGTAACAAGTCGATCCCGCCGGAGTAACGGTGGGCGTCGACGATAACGGGTTGTACCTCCGTCGACGCTGTGCGGGCAACGGCCGCCGCGAAGGTGGACGTTCCCGCACCACCAGCCGCGCCGATGAACGTCAGTACTGTGCCCGTCGTCGCAGTGCGGGCACTGGCAACCCCGGTTGCCGCGCGCAGTGCTAACTTCCCAATCGCTCCGAGGAGGTCGGCAGCCTCCGCCGGCAGCGCGAATGAATCGGCCGCGCCCGGTGGAGCCTTGTCGGTTGTTCCACCGGTGGTGTCGCTGCGCAGGTGGAACACTCCGTGGCGCTCGGGAAGGCCGGTGAGGGCGGGGAGGTTCTCGTCGTCGATAAGCACGGCGAAGGCGCGGGAGTGGTGGCGGGTGATGTCGGCGGGACTGTGGGCGTCGATCAATGGGCGGCCCGTTGCGGCCGCGAGGTGCGTTGCCTCGGGGTGCACGATCGGGTCGCCGACGGCGATGAGGATGGGTGCTGTGTCGCTGCGCATGGCTTCACTGTGAGCGCTGCCAACCCCCAGCTCAAGCGGTTGCTTTCGGCCCTGTGGACAACCCCCGTTTTCGCGGACGTGTCACCATTTTTCTGTGGATAGATCTGGCGCTTACCGCGCATTGTGCGCACTGCAGTGACCACAACTAAGGGGCCAGGGAACCGGCCGCTGCGGCGACAGCATGCGGAGAGAATAAGAGACGGCCCGCGCTATCGGGGGGGTGCGCGGGCCGTCTTACCCGGCCACAGGGGGGGATCGGGCCGGGGCCGGCCACACTGTATATCGGGGCCGTGCAGATCTGATTATGGCATATAAATTCGATTCTGCACAAGACCCAAACTCAGATAGTTCGAAAAATATTTCGAAGCCCCCGTACAAACGCATGTGAGCTGGCTGTTTTCCGCGGCAAGTTGGGCAGTTTGTGGATGTAGAATCATTCGCATGACAGATACTGGCCCGGATCACAGCGCCGCAGCGTCACCAGCGTCACCGCAACGCGTCGGCGAAGGCACGGGTGAGCGCGTGGCCGCGTTCTTCGACTTGGACAAAACAATCATCGCCACCTCGTCGGCCTACGCCTTCGGTCGCGGGTTCATGGACAACGGGTTGATCACACGCCAGCAGGCGTTAGAGCTCTACCTGTCCAAGACGTCGTATATGTTCTCCGGCCACTCCAGTGCGAAGATGGATGCGACCCGCGACCGCATGGCGGCGATGGTGAAGGGCTGGCCAGTCGAGCAAGTGCGCGACGTCGTTGCCGACACCATGGTGAGCGTGGTCACCCCAGCGATTTACTCCGAGGCCCGGGAACTCATCGACTACCACCGCGCGCAGGGCCACGACCTAGTCATCCTGTCCGCATCCGCGTCCATCCTGGTGGAGCCGATCGCGGCAGAGTTGGGCATCGAGACAATTGTGGCAACTCAGGCGGAGGTCAAAGACGGGAAGCTCACCGGTGAGATCACCCACTATCTCAAGGGCGACGCGAAAGCGGATGCGGTGCGGCGCCTCGCCGACGAGCGCGGGTATGACCTTGCGCGCAGCTACGCGTACTCCGATTCGCTTACCGACGTCCCCATGCTCGCGATGGTCGGCCACCCCGTCGCCGTGAACCCCGACCGGGGGCTGCGCAAGCATGCGGCAGCAAACGGCTGGGACATCCGCAGCTTCAAGAACCCGGAGCCCCTCTTCCCCTCCCCCGGCGCGAAAGAGATCGGTATCGGCGCCGGAATGGTCGCCAGCGTCGCCGCCCTGACTGCTTTCGGCGTGTGGCTAGCCCAGCGCCGCAAGAGCGCTTAAGGCCCACCGTTACCTACGTCACGCACTCAGCAGGAATGTCATATACAGTAGACTTCCGTTGAGATAGGTTGAAAAAGCTCAAAGCAAGGTTGAGAATCTGCCTGCAATGGGCGGGGCCCACCCGAGGAAGGTTTTAGAACAGTGAGCAACGACGGGATGTACACCAGCGGATCGA
Source organism: Corynebacterium sp. CCUG 65737 (assembly GCF_024454115.1). Lineage (NCBI taxonomy): Bacteria > Bacillati > Actinomycetota > Actinomycetes > Mycobacteriales > Corynebacteriaceae > Corynebacterium > Corynebacterium sp. CCUG 65737. The sequence goes on along the minus strand of NZ_JAGPZB010000001.1, from coordinate 44,800 downwards.
CCAGCTACAAGGCGAAGATCGATTCCATCCCCCTGCGCGACACGGACGTGACGCAGCCGGGCGCGGACTCTTTGGGCACCCTGGTGTCCAACGCCACCGAGCAGGTTTCCAGCCTTGTCCGCAACGAGATTGAACTGGCTAAGACCGAGGTTGTCGGTGAAGCTAAGAAGGCAGCGATCGGCAGCGGCATGCTCGTCGCCGCTGGTGTGATTGCATTGTTCTCCACCTTCTTCTTTTTCTTCTTCCTGGCCAAGCTGATTGCGATCTGGACGAATGACGCATGGGGCTTCGGCATCGTCTTCCTGCTCATGCTCATCACCGCAGGCATCCTCGCCCTGGTGGGCGTGAAGCGCTTCCAGGCGATGAAGAAGCCGGAGAAGACCATCCAGTCCGTCAACGAGCTCAAGGGCCTCGTCCCGGGCCAGGCACAGAAGAACCTGGAGAAGGACACCTCCGAGCTGTACACCTCCTACGGCACCGGCACCACTGTTCCGGCTGGCTACCCCACCGCGCAGGGCACCGGCTCCACCAAGGTGACCGACTAAGTACCGCTTAATTTTTAGCAGTTTAGCCCGCGCATTGTCGCGGGCTTTTCGCTTATCGACGCACCCCCATGAAACAACCCATCTCCCCGAACACTGTCGCCCTTCCCGGCCCGTTTGAGCACGTCATGCTGCACACCCGCGGCATTCGTCTGCACGCAGTTGTCGCCGGGGATCCGCGCGACCCGCTCGTGCTGCTCATTCACGGCACATTCGGAGCGTGGCTGGACTTCCGCCACGTGATTGAACCGTTAGCTCAGGAGGGGTTCCACGTCGCGGCCGTGGACATGCGCGGTTACGGGATGTCGGACAAGCCCCCGTCGCGCCCCGGCGACGATACGTTGTTGGCCGTCGGGGACATCGACGGCATGATCACCGCCCTCGGGCACGAGCGCGCGCACCTTGTCGGCCATGACACTGGAGGGGCGTTGAGCTGGGTGTATTCGGCCGCTTACCCGCACCGAGTCGACAGTCTCGTCGCCGTGTCGGCAGCCCACCCCTACGATCTGCGCAGCTACATGCGCCGGCGGCCATGGCAGTTGATCTACATGACCACGCGCGTGGCTATCGGACGCCTCCCCAGCTGGTTCCTGCGCTGGTTCGCCGGGGCAATTCCGCAGGTGTGGCGCAGCGAGCTGACCATCAACACCCAGCCGGGTTTCCACCGGTCCGACGCGTTCACTGAGACCCTCGCTCTGCGCGTGCAGGCCGCCAGCATCCACAACGCACTGCGCGGGATCATTCACAACTCCCGCATGCTCACACCGAAACTCATCTCGCTGCCGAACAGAGCCAACGCCAACGCGCCAACCCACGCTCCTGTGCTGCTCATCCACCCGCCCCAAGACGTGTGGACGCGTATCGACGAACTCTCCAGCGCCCGCACCCGCGGCCCCCTGGCCCGCACGAGCATCCCCGGGGCGAAGAACGTGCCCCACGTGGAGAATCCGCAGGGCTTCGTCGAGGCCCTCACGAACTTTCTCACGTAAGCGTCATGCCACGCATGCTTGCGTATCGACGGCCGCAGTCAACCCCACGTACTCCCCCACCACACGCTGCACCTGGTCCATGGTGAGCGCGAAACCAGTCTCGGAGCCGTCGACAGCCGTGCCGAAAATGACCCCGACCACGGCGCCGTCGGGCGCGATCACCGGGCCGCCGGAGTTGCCGGGGCGTACGTCCCCGCGCAGCGTGTAGGCCTCCCGCTCCGTGCGCCCGGTGGCGTAAATGTCCGGGCCGGACACCATGATGCGGTCCCGCACGCGCGCCGGGGACGCTGTGAACGGGTTGGTGCCGGGATAGCCCAGGACGACGACATCATCGCCGGTATGGGCTGGGTCCTGCGCGATCCGCACCGGCTCAATGCCTAAGTTCGGGATGTGGAGGACCGCGAGATCCACCTCCGGGTCGAAGAACACCACGGTGGCCTGTTTGACCCCTACCACGGTGTCCAATTCGACCTCGTCGGTGCCGGCAACGACGTGGGCGTTGGTGATCACGTAGTCCGGTGCGGCCACGAACCCGGACCCCGACATGTGCCTGCTGCAGCTCGTCGAGTCCCCGAGGACATGCACCACTCCGGCGCGCGCCGCGTCAATGACGGCCGGGGCGACCGCCTCCGGATTCACGGCCTCAACGTCTGCGCCCGCCCCTTGGAAGGGGGAGACTAAGGGAGGCAGGCCGGTGACGTCGATAAGCGCGGCGATATGCTCAGGCACCTTGTTGGCCCAGCTCGGTGCGACGCTGTCGATGGCGGTGAGCACGCGGGATTCCCGCACGCCTTTACCCAGCGAGCCACCGGCGTTGGCGGCCACCGGGATGGCCACGAGCCACACCATCACTACCGCGATGACCAGCTGCAACAACGCGCCCACTGCGGAGTCCCACCGCTGGGTCGTTTTGGAGCGCATCCGTTCCCGCAGCCCAGAACCGACTGTTGTGCCCACGATGTTTCCCAGCGCGACGAAGAGCACCACCGTGGCCAGCAAAAGGAGCACGCGAATGCTGGTGACATCCGCAAGGTCCACGACGAAGGCCGACACCACGATGCCCACGATCAGACCCGCGGCAATTCCCAGTGCGGCGAATCCGGCCGAGAAGGCGCCATGCCGCCAGCCGCTGCGGAGCGACGCTAGGAAGATGACGCCAAGGAACACATCTACAAGGATCGCTGCGGTCACTAGAAACCGTGCCCTTCACCGTTGCGCGACGTGCGCAGGGCATGCCGCAGGTCGACAGCATCCTTGTGCTCCCAGGGTTCCTCCCACCCGGCCTCGCGGATCATGACCGACAGCAGCGAGGCCGTGAACCCCCACACCACGTAGCCGTGGAGCTCGAAGGCGGGCCCGGACCAGCCCAACCGGGCGACACGGAAGCGGTTGTCGGGGTTGATGAGGTTGCTGAGCGGGACGAAGAAGACATCGTCATTCTCATTGGGGCTTGCAGACCACACCTCCCCCGGCTCCTGCGCATACGCCAACACGGGGTTCACTGGGTTGCCCGATGGGCCCACTGCGATGGTCTCAAGGACCGCCAGCGGCACGACGCGCTCGGGCTGCAGGCCCGTTTCCTCCCGGGCCTCACGCAGTGCCGCGTCGATCGGGCCGGAGTCCTGCCGGTCCACCTTCCCGCCAGGGAAGGCCATTTGGCCGGAGTGGTTCCGCAACGACGGCGTGCGGTGCGTGATGAGGATCTCTGCGTCATCCGGCAACGTCGCCGCCTCGGGATCACCCGTGAAGCACATGAGCACGGCTGCCCGCTTCGATCTCTGGGACGCAAACCGCATGTGGCCCTGCATCTTCGTGACCAAGCTGGCACTGCCCGGCGCGGACAGCTTGTGGGTCAGCGGGTCCAGCCACTGGGGCGCACGCTCCGGCTGCAGCATCGCGGACATCTCGGGAGTCTCAGACATTTAGAGCACCTCCTCGACGGCCGCGGCAATGTCATCGGCGTCGGTAAACGGCGTGGGCACCACGCCAGCAGTCTCCTGCCCGCGCAACACCACCAGCACCGGCACGACCGGGGGCAGCTTCAGCTGGGCAGCGAAAAGGTTCTCGGTGTCCTGGTAGCTCGGAAGGGTCACGCCAAGCTCGTCGAGAAGCGCGGCGCCGGCCTGCGCGTCCCCGTCCGCGTGCACGCCGACAACGCTGTATTCGGGGTGCGCGTCCGCGAATTCCTGCAGCGCAGGCAGCTCCTCACGGCACGGTTCGCACCACCACGCCCACAGACTGACCACCGTAACCTGGTCATCGGCCACAGCCCCGTCCGTTGAGGTCGCTCCCAAGCAGGGCAGCTCCACCCCACCGACGGCCCCGTGCGGGCATTCAGGTCGGCTGCCGGCTTCCATTTCGCTCACAGTGTTGGTCACGGTGCTGCGCCCCTCCTCACCTTCGGGCGCTGCGCTGTTCGAGCCCGGCTGCCCCCTCAGCATCGACACCGCGCCGACCACCACCAGCACCGTTGCGGCGAGGATGGCGAGCACGCTGATCAGCACACTGCGCTTCACTCGCTCTCACCCCGCCCCATCATGTCCAGGATGTGCTCGCGCTCCGGCCCGGTCACCAACTTCTCAGCCTCGTCCCACTCAACAGGGCCCGTTCCGAAACTCGGGCAGTCAAACGCCACCGGGCACGCCCCGCATGCCGGTTTGCGAGCATGGCATACGCGTCGGCCGTGGAAAATGATCCTGTGCGAGAACATCGTCCACTCACGCTTCTCAATCACGCTGGCAATCGCGTGCTCGATGGCGACAGGATCGGTGATAGATGCGTCGATAAGCATCATGCGGTGCACCAGGCGCTGAAAATGCGTGTCCACGGTGAGCCCCGGCATCCCGAACGCATTGCCGCGGACCACATGCGCTGTCTTGCGGCCAACGCCGGACAGCTTCACCAGATCCTCGATCGCGGTGGGCACATCGCCGCCATGCTTATCGACGAGCGCCTCCCCGATCCCCTTCAGATGCCCCGCCTTCGCGCGGAAGAACCCTGTCGGCCGGATGATCTCTGCGATCTCGTCGACGTTGGCCGCCGCGTAGCTCGCCGCGTCGGGGTAGCGCCGAAACAGCTCCGGTGTGACAGAGTTGACGCGCACGTCCGTCGTTTGCGCACTGAGTACTGTTGCAATAAGTAGCTCGAGCGGATTGGTGAAGTCCAGCTCCGCGTGCGCATCCGGATAGGTCGCGGCCAATGTGCGGTTGATCCGCCTTGCGCGGCGGGTGCGCCCCAGCTCAGTCTCTGTGCCTTTTGACGCGGGGTGCGCGCCGGGGCGGCGGAAGCGCACTGGCGTGACGGAGCCTGCTGGACTTCCTGCTGCATCTGGGGCGGACATGCACACAACTATAGCGATGGGTACCACCGGCTCCCCTCCGAGGAACTACGATAGGGAACCATGATGAGTGTTCTCTTCGCGCTTTTGGCCCCGCTGTTCCTCGCCGTGTTCGTTGTGGCCATGGAACGTCTCGAAGTCGCTGTCGTGCACCCTGCCTAAAACCGGCCTCAACGCGCATTTTTCATTTTGGGGAGAAAGTAAACCCGCATGAATGCCCGCCTGTGCCCCAGTGCGCGTGATAGAGTCACACAGTGTGACGTGGCGCGTCTGCCGGGGTCGCGGTGACTGATTCCACATCCTGGAACGCACGGCTCGCGGGTAAGCGCCAAGTAGAAGGAGCGCACATGGACGACGTACAGGAGACACTGGCACGCGCCGGCATTTTCCAAGGCGTGGACCCCGCTGCAGTGACCAACCTCATCGGTGACATGCAGACGGAGACGTTTCCCCGCGGAACCACCATCTTCGACGAAGGTGAGCCGGGCGACACCCTGTACATCATCATCGACGGCAAGGTGAAGCTTGCCCGCCACGCCCCCGACGGCCGCGAGAACTTGCTGTCCGTCATGGGGCCGTCCGACATGTTCGGCGAGCTGTCCATCTTCGACCCCGGCCCGCGCACCTCCTCCGCAGTGTGCGTGACCGAGGTCCAAGCAGCCACGATGGATTCCGAGATGCTCAAGACATGGATCAACGAGCACCCGGAGATTTCTCAGCAGCTGCTGCGCGTTCTTGCGCGCCGTCTGCGCCGGACCAACGCGTCCTTGGCGGACCTCATCTTCACTGATGTCCCGGGCCGCGTGGCCAAGACGCTGCTTCAGTTGGCCAACCGCTTTGGCACCCAAGAGGGAAGCACCCTGCGCGTCAACCACGACCTGACTCAGGAAGAGATCGCCCAGCTTGTCGGTGCCTCCCGTGAGACGGTGAACAAGGCGCTGGCCACCTTCGCGCAGCGCGGCTGGATCCGCCTGGAAGGCAAGTCCGTCGTCATCGTGGACACGGAGCACCTCGCGCGCCGCGCGCGCTAGCCTCCCGGGGCGGCTTGCGCCGTGTGAGCCTTTTTAGGCTTCCTTGCCCTCGAGGTAGCGCAGGGCCACACGGGTGGACTGTTCCGCGGCCCCGCGCAGGACCGGATCAACATCGTCATACATCGCATCAACCAGCTCGTTGATGCTCACATCTGCGCCGCGCTCGGCGCGCACCTTGCGGATCTGGTCCAACCGGTACTCGCGGCGGTCAATGTATTTGCGGGCGAATCCGGACAGGTCCTCGCCTTCCGGACCATGGCCCGGCAGAAGCTTAATGCCTGCTCCGTCTTCCTCGAGCGTGCTCAAGGAATCCAGGTATCCACCCAAGTCACCGTCCGTCTCCGAGATCATCGTGGTGTGGCGGCCGGCGATCGTGTCACCGGTGCAGATGCCCTCCAGCGTCGACTCCGGGGACTCCGGGTCGCCGGAGTAGATGTAGAAGCACACCGAGTCGCCCGTGTGGCCGGGGGTGTGCACGACCTTGATGCGCGGAGTGATGCCGTCGACGGCGATGATTTCGCCGTCTTGGAGGGGCTCGCCACCGTTGCAGTAACGCTCGTCGAAAGCGCGGACCGGAGCGCCCGTGAGCTGACGGAACCGGTGAGCGCCGTCAGCGTGGTCGTGGTGGCGGTGCGTCAACAGCACCAGAGAGACCTTGTCGGCCGACGACTGGAGCACGTTGAGGTGGCCTTCGTCTTCCGGGCCCGGATCGATGACAATGCTGTACTCATCCTCCGGGTCGCGGATAACCCACGAGTTCGTGCCCTCCAGTGCTGCGTAGCTGGGGTTCATCGCCAGCACGACGGCGGCAGACGGGGTGACAGGACGCAGTTGGCTATAAGCGGGATGCTGCATGTTTCCCACCCTACGCCACCTCGACTATGAGCTCGAGCTCCACTGGGGCGTCAAGCGGCAGAACCGCGACACCGACAGCCGAGCGAACGTGCGCGCCGGCATCGCCGAAGATCTCCCCGATCAACTCCGATGCCCCGTTGATCACACCGGGCTGGCCGGTGAAGTCGGGTGCGGAGGCTACGTAGCCAACCACCTTCACCACGCGCGTGACGGCATCCAGCCCCACTTCCGCATCGACCGCGGTGAGAGCATTGAGCAGGCATGTCCGGGCGTATTCGTAGGCATCCTCGGCAGAGACCTCCGCGCCGACCTTGCCGGTCGCAGGAAGCGCGCCGTCAACGAACGGCAGCTGGCCCGAGGTCCAGACCTGGTTGCCCACCCGCGTTGCGGGCACGTACGCCGCAACGGGGGCGGCGACGTCGGGGAGGCGGAGACCCAAAGCGCTGATACGCGAAAGGGCACTCACCTTAGAGCTCCCGCTTCATGTAGGCGACGACATTCTCCGGGTTCGGGCCGGGCGTGACAGCGACAAGCTCCCAGCCATCCTCACCCCAGGTGTCCAGGATCTGCTTGGTGGCGTGCGTGAGCAGCGGAACGGTGGCGTATTCCCATTTAGTCATGCCGCCACTCTAGCTGTTCGCCTCCGTTGCAGCGACGATGCGGCATCGCTGTAGCGACGTCAGGAGTTACAGCCCGACGATCTCCTCGCCCGCTGCGAGGTGCGCGGCCCAGTCAGTCACGTGCGGGTTCTTACGCAGCACGGCCCGGCGTTGACGCTCGGTCAGGCCACCCCACACGCCGAACTCGACCTTGTTGTCCAGGGCATCTGCGCGGCATTCCATCTGGACCGGGCAACGGCGACAGATCGCGGCGGCTTTACGCTGTTCAGCACCGCGAACGAAGAGGGCATCCGGGTCGCCGGCGCGGCAGACAGCGAGGGTGACCCACTCGCCGCGCTCAAAAGAATCGACCTTGGGCGGAGAAGTTCGTGCGGAAGCGGGTAGTACCGGCTTATCAAGCGAGCGATTGCGAATCGTTGCGGTCACGAAAATCTCCTTCCCATAGCCCCAATTTCTTGGGACATAGAAATAACCCTGGCAAATTCGTATTTGCCTGCTTTAGGAAAGCCAATCGAGTTCATTGCGCTTTCTGAATGTAAGTGTATTCACCCCCTGGGATTATTGTCGAATAGATCACACGAGCGGGGGTAGGCACCGATTCCCCTGTGGGGGTCTAGGCCGTAGTGTATGAAAGGTGTCTTCACTAGGTTCCCTGGGAAAACTGCTCCTCGGCGTCGTTGCCGCGGGTCTCGCAGTGGTGCTGTGTCTTGCCCCCGTCGTGGGGATCAGCGGGGCTGCTGTCGCTCGCGTCGATGAGACGATGCAGTCCAATCTCGCCGACTTAACCGACGGGTCCGCCCCCGGCGTGACCACGATCACCGATAAGAACGGTGAGCCCATAGCCTGGATCTACAACCAGCGCCGTTATGAGTTGAAGGCGGAGCAGATCAGCCAGGCCGCCAAAGACGCGTTGGTCGCCATCGAGGACCGCCGCTTCTACGAGCACGAAGGCGTGGACATGCAGGGTTTTGCCCGCGCGATGGTCACGAACGTGCTGGCAGGCGGCGTGGAGGAAGGTGCCTCCACAATCAACCAGCAGTACGTGAAGAACTATCTTTTGCTTGTCGACGCTGAGAATCCCGAAGAGCAAACAGCCGCCGTCGAACAGTCGATTCCACGCAAGTTGCGCGAGATGCGCATGGCGTCCGACCTGGACAAGCAGCTGCCCAAGGAAGAGATCTTGGCGCGATATATGAACATCGTCCCCTTCGGCAACCACGCGTACGGCATTGAGGCCGCCGCGCGCACCTACTTCGGCATCCCCGCCGCCGAGCTCAATGTCCCGCAGTCAGCGCTGCTCGTCGGCATGCTGCAGTCCGCCGAAATGCTCAACCCGTACACCAACCCCGAAGGGGCCACGGAGCGCCGCAACACGGTGCTGCAGGCAATGGTCACCTCCGGCTACCTCGCGCAAGATGAGGCAGACCGCTTCAAGGGCGAACCCCTCGGAGTCCTCGAAGAACCTGCCTTGCTGCCTGAAGGCTGCATCTCTGCTGGTTCTGCGGGTTTCCTGTGTGATTACGCACTGGAGTACCTCGCTGGCAAGGGCCTGCCCATGGAGGAGCTCGAGCGCGGCGGCTACACCATTACGACCACGCTGGACCCGGGAGTTCAAGAGATTGCGCACAACGCCGCCGCAAGTGCAGTTAGCCCGGGCCAGCATGGCGTCGCCGAGGTGATCAATGTCATCGAGCCCGGCGAAAACTCCCGCAACATCCTGGCCATGACCTCTTCACGCACCTATGGCCTGGATGGCGACGAAAGTCAGACCGTCCTACCGCAGACGTCCAGCATGGTGGGCAATGGTGCTGGGTCTGTGTTCAAGATCTTCACCGCCGCAGCAGCCTTGGAGCAGGGATACAACCTCGACGCCAAGCTGCCGGTGCCAAAGCGTTCCGTGAAATACGGCATGGGAACCGGCGGTGCTACCGGGTGTCCGGCTGGCGCGTACTGCGTGGAAAACGCAGGATCCTATCCCAGCGAGCTGACGCTTCGCGACGCCCTTGCAAAATCCCCCAACACCACGTTCATCGAGCTTCTCGAGGAAGTCGGCGTGGAAGCGACCGTCGACATGGCCGTGCGCTTGGGGCTGCGTTCCTACGAGGATCCGGGCAGCTTCGACGAGGACCATTCCATCGGGGATTACTTCCGCCAGAACAACCTCGGCGCCTTCACCCTTGGCCCCACCGCCGTGAACCCGTTGGAGCTGTCCAACGTTGGGGCAACGCTGGCGTCCGGCGGTAAGTGGTGTGAGCCTAACCCGGTGGCCAAGGTGGAGGACCGGCTCGGCCAGGAAGTGTTCATCGAGCGCCCCGACTGCGAGGAGGCTGTCTCCCCCGAGCTCGCCTCCGGCCTGGCCAACGGCATGGCCCAGGACACTGTTAGCGGCACCGCGAAAGACGCGGCTGCGGCATACGGTTGGAGCGGCCCCGTCGCTGCCAAGACGGGAACGACGGAATCGCACCAGTCCTCGGCATTCCTCGGCTTCAACAACGCTTTTGCTGCCGCCACCTACATCTACAACGACGGCACCCAGACCACCCCGCTGTGCTCAGGTCCGGTCCGCCAGTGCAACTACGGCGATCTCTTCGGCGGTAAGGAGGCGGCCCGTTCGTGGTTCCAGATGGCCACGCAGATTCCGGGCGTGCAAGGAGCTGGGCTCCCCACCCCGAGCCCGCTGTATGACCCTGCTTCGCGCAACGACCTGTTCGACAGCGTCGTCGGCCTCCAAGCCGCCGAGGCCCGCTCCCAGCTAGAGGCAGCTGGGTTCAAGGTCCGGGAGACGAAGGGCACCGCCACCGGCAAACCCGAAGGCGAAGTCGTCGAGGCCCGCACTCCAGAAAACGCAGGCGAAGGCGCTGTGGTCACTCTCGTCGTCTCGGACGGCTCCCCTGCGCGGAACAACCCGCCCAACCGCAGGGACACCCGCGATGACCGCGGCCGCGACGATGACGACGAAGCCTCCCGCTACCGCGACGACCTCGAAGACGAAATCGGCCGTTTCGCCGACGATCTTGCGGACCTGTTCGGCGACCTATAGCGCCCGCTTCGGCTACGACAGTCGCGCCTTGACTGCCGCAGACAGCCGCTTGCCGTCGGCGCGGCCAGCAGCCTTCTCGGTGGCGGCCTTCATAACCTGCCCCATCTCTTTCATGGAGGTGGCGCCGGTGTCGGCGACTGCTTCGTCGATAAGCGCTGCGAGCTCGTCGTCATCGAGCTGCTTGGGCTGGTATGCCTCGAGCACAGCGACCTCGGCGAGCTCAGCGTCGGCGAGGTCCTGTCGGTCATTCTGCTGGTAGATCTCCGCCGACTCGCGGCGCTTCTTGATTTCGCGGGCGACGACCTTGAGCACAGCAGCGTCGTCAAGCTCGTGCTTGGCACCCTCCGTCTCCTCGGTCTGGATCGCGGCGAGCAGCATGCGGATCGCACCCGTGCGCTCCTTCTCCTTCGCCTTCATGGCTTCCTTGAGGTCGGCGCGGATCTGATCTTTCAATTCACTCATGGCTGCCAGGGTAGCCTTGTTCCAATGAAGAAGATCGCACAAGCGCTCGGCGCGGTGACAGCCCTTGGCTTATCGACGCTCGCCTTCGGCTACAGCGAGTTGACCAAGTTCCGCCTGAAAACCTACGAGCTGCCCATCCTTCCCCCGGGCGTGGACGACTTGCGCATTCTCCATGTCTCCGACCTGCACATGATCCCCGGGCAGAAGACGAAGATCGCGTGGGTCTCTGCCCTCGACGCACTCGACCCCGACCTGGTGATCAACACCGGCGACAACCTCTCGGACGAGCATGCCGTGCCTGACGTGCTGGCCGCTCTCGAGCCGCTGCTCAACCGCCCCGGCGTGTTCGTCTTCGGCACGAACGACTACTGGGCACCGCGACCCGTCAACCCAGTCACATACCTTCTGGACGCCAAGCGCGAGCCCAGCTACGTGGACCTGCCGTGGAAGGGCATGCGCGCCGCATTCATCGAGCGCGGCTGGCAGGACGCCACCCACAAACGCCTCGAATTCAAGGTTGGGGATGTGCGCCTGGCCATTGCAGGTACCGACGACCCCCACCACGACCTCGACGACTACTCCCTCATCGAAGGCGCCCCCAACCCCGATGCCGACCTCTCGCTTGGCGTCACCCACGCGCCCTACCGGAGGGTCCTCGATCAGTTCGATGCCGACGGCTACCAGCTCGTCCTCGCCGGCCACACCCACGGCGGGCAAATTTGCCTGCCCGGCGAACGCGCCCTTGTCACCAACGCCGACATCGACCGCGAACGCGCCTCAGGCCTGCACCGCTACGGCAGCCGCGACATGTGGCTCGAAGTCTCCAACGGACTGGGCACCTCCAAGTACGCGCCAGTGCGGATCTTCTGCCGGCCATCTGCGGCGCTGCTCAAGCTCACAGCGCGGGACGAAGCGGACGAGGCGTAGCTAGCGGGGTCCGGGGCTGGGGCTATCGCCGCGTCCGGCGCGTTGCGGAAAAGTTGACATCCCCAAACTGGACGTTTTCTATTCCGGCTGGTCAGAGAACTGCGAAGGGGTAAATCGATATCGAGTTTGTCAACTTTTCCGCAAGCCTCCGCCCGCACAGCTCCCATGCCACTGCACCCCCTCACCGCTAGCCTGGAAAACTATGGCCTATCTGCCATGAACAGCGGTTTTGGTGCACCCATGGTGTTGGACTAGAGTGTTCCGAGTACCAAGGAGCACTGACGGTAACGGATGTGCACCCGACTAGAGGCTTCTAGGACGTACAACCGGGATATGGCGCAGCTTGGTAGCGCGCTTCGTTCGGGACGAAGAGGTCGCAGGTTCAAATCCTGTTATCCCGACCACAACAAAGGGTTAATAGACAAAAAGTGTGTCTCGCTGGCGTGTCGTCGGTCGGGCGCGCTTTTTGTTATTTGAGGGGTCCTTTCCTGGTTCCTATCGAGTGTGAGTATTCGGTTGGGATAGCGTTGTCGTAGAAGGCTGGTCGGCCTGTTTGGTGGTCGGCTGTGTTTCGGTCTTCAGGGACAAGATCGGGAACTTTGGCGAGTTGGTCTTGTCCATAAGCGCACTGCCTGGCGATCTTTAACGGGTCGTCAGGCAGTTGCGTTTTCGCATGTAGGTACCACTCGAGCATTCTGCGTTGGCGTTCTCCTGATCTGCCGCGGTGGGCGTCGGCGATGCGTTTGAGTTGGGCGTTGACCCCACCCTCAAGACTGTTGGTGGTCGCGGCCCACCGGGCCGGATCCAGTGCGCCTGGTGGGGGCTGGAGGTAAGCGAACAGCCAGTTGTTGCGCGATAAGTGCAGAAGCGAGTTATACGCCTTACGCACTCGGATGTGGGTGAATTCCCATTGATGGTTAAGGGTGCGGCGTTCTTTGGGCACGGGTGTTTTCTCGTTCAGGAAGCCCTTGTAGACCACTCCGTAGTCGTGCAGGCGCAGTGTCCATTCCCGGGCTTGATCCACGGTGGTGATGCGGGTCAGTTTCAACGCTAGGGCGTAGATGGCTTTACCGGCATCAGTGCGGGGCCGGGAGGTGGTGTAGCGGCGGATGACGCGTTGGGCGTGGACGAGACAACGCTGGATCATCGCTCCTGGCCAGCAGGCTTTGATCGCCGAGTAGGCGCCTTGCCCGCCGTCGAGGACAACGCACAACGGTTCGGCGATGCCTCGCAGTAGTTGGGTGTAGGCGTGGGCTGATTCGCGTTTGGCCCAGTGCCAGGCGATGACATGGTCGAAGCTTGCTGCGACGAGCAGGCAGCCGGCATCGGTGTAGGTGCCGTCGATGAAGATTTGGTCGTAGACCCGGTGCGGATCTGGGGTGTTGGGGATGTCGATAAGCCAAAACGGTTCAAACCGGCGGTCGAGCGTGCGGCGGGAAATGTTCAAGGTGGTGGCCACATCGGTGAGTGAGGCTGTGCCGGTGACATAGGCGTGGAAAGCTGTGAAATCCCGGGCGTGGGTCTGGTCAGTGCGACGGCGTGTGAAGGAGGATCCGCAGGCAGGGTCTTTGCACCGCCACCTGATGGAGCCTTTGGAAGTGGTGCCGTTTTTCTTCGTTTCCCCATTGCATAAGGGGCATCGTGGTCTGTTTGGTGTCACCGGGAAAGCACACCAACACCCCGCTAGCACATGGAGGTGACATTCCGGCTGATTGAACGAAAAACGGGCCCGAATAAGGGTCAGAACCCTATTCAAGCCCGATTTACATAGGCCGATCAGCAGATACGCTGAGAATCAGACACACTTTTTGTCACTTAACCCACAACAAAACCCCCTGTAAACAGGGGGTTTTCTCCATTTATCATTACTTACTCACCGCACGCGGCTGCTTCTCTCGTACACCGTGCTGCCGCTCAGCCCATCGGCAAATTCCTCAGTCTGAGCGTCGTAGTCGTCATAGTCATCGACGGTCTCAACGTCGTCGGAGACCTGGTAGTCATCGTCGTCATAAACGTCGGCTTGATCGGTCTCGACAGCCTCGTCGTAGACATCGGCCTCGTCGTTGTAATCGTCGTACGCATCGCCCTGGCCGATGTCATTGCGGATGTCGTGCGCCATGGCAATGAGACCGATCAGACCCATGAACGCTGCGAGGCCGATGCCCGTCCACATGGCGGTAGTGGATCCGTCGTTACCGGCAGCGGAGATGGCTGCCGTGGACCAGTGCATGGGCAGCGCCTGGGAGGCGGCCCTCCACAGCAACGAGACCTCTCCGGTCGCGGCGGACGACCAGACCCAGCCGACCACACCCACCTGCAGCAGAGCCAATACGCCGGCGGCACCACCGCCGCCAATGGTGCCGAACGCAGAGCGGAGAATCCAGGTCAGCCCTGCCGAAGCCAGGGTGCCAAGGACCAGGGCGGAACCGGCGATCGCCAGCGCGGCTGCGGACAAGTTCGTGCCCAGGATGGCCACGAGAATGAGCCCGGCCGACGCACTGAAGGCGGTGCCCAGGCCGAGGATGAGCCAGCGTGCGCGGGCGCGCGATCCGGCGTACGCGGCCAGCGCGGTGACCACGCCGCCGAGAATCGCCAGAGCGGACACAAGCATTGCGGCCAACGGCGCCAGGGCGGACGCCGGTGCAGGTGCCGCTTGCCCGTCTGCACCAGCTGCGGTGCCGGTCGTCGTTCCCGACGCTCCGGCGACGGGCACAGGCGCGGGCAGGGCGCGTTGGATGGCTCCGATGTTGTCTTTGTTGGTGTTGGCCATCTCGTCGACCTTCTTGCCGCCGTCGGCAAGCTGGTTCACGCCGTCGGTTGCCTCCTTGACCTTGCCATTCATTTCAGACAGGCCTTTGGACAGCTCGGAAGCGCCGTTCGTCGCGGAGTAAATTCCGTCGTGGTAGGCGTAGCCGGGGGTGGAGAGCTGGTTGGCCAGCTCGCGGGAGCCGTCGCGAAGCTCGGTGAGCTGCGTGTTCATGTCGTCAGGCAGCTCGGCTGTCTCGACTTGGCCGCGCAGGTCTGTCAGCTGGTTACGCAGGTCGGTGACTTGGGGGTCGCGGTTGTTCTCGGTGGCCTTGATGGTGTCATCCAGGGCTCCGAGGATCTGGCCGCGCACGGCTTCGAATCCGACCACTTGGTCCACCGCACCGCCGACGGAGTCAGCGACGCGGGTAGCGCCGTCGGCAAGCTGGCCGGTGCCCGCCTGGATTTCCACCATGCCTTTGGATAGCTTGTCCGCGCCGTCGCTCGCGCTGCGCACAGCTTCAGCGAGCTCCCCGGAGCCGTCCTTGAGCTGGTCGGTGCCCTCCTTGAGCTGCTTGGTGCCCTGAGTGAGGAAACCGGCTTCGGCGGAGGCGTCACCGGCGGCGCGGCGGGCATCGACAAGCTGATCGGGCCCGGCGTAGGCAGCCGGGGCACCAGACGTGTCGTCCCCCGTGGCCCACGTGGATGCCGGATTCATTGGGGTGAATGCGGCGACCAACAGCACAGCAAAAGCCAGGACAACGTTCCATTTCATAGAGAGAAATGTAACGGTTGTGACTACTGGGGTGCGCGTGACACGCGGGAAATGGGGCTTCCCGCCATTTCGTACCCCACCCCCTCGAATTCACTCGACATGTTGATCCCGCCCATCCCTGTTACCCTATGAACTGTTTTGTCCTGGCTGAGGGTTTCTTAGCGTGAATTCCCGCCAGCGCCACGACACTGCATGACCCCCTGCCGCTCCAACAAAACGGAAATACAGCCTATGGCTTTGCTAATCGCCCTCGGGATTGTCGCCGCGACAGTGGTGGCCTCCCCCGTGCTCGTGCGCGTGATGGATCGCCGCGTCGGGTGGGTCGCCGGACCCGCCATGTTCGCTGCGGCGGCCGTGATAGCCAACGCGTTGCGCGCCGGCACCCCTGTGACCTACAACCTTGTCTGGGCTAATGACCTTCTCGGGGAGGGCACTGCGGTGTCCTTCGCCTTGCGCGCCGACGGCCTGAGCGCCTTCTTCGCCCTGCTTGCCCTTATCATCGGCGGTATCGTGCTGATCTACTCGGCCGCGTACCTGCCAGAGAAGGACGGCAACACCAGCTTCTACACCATCATGACGGCATTCACGCTGTCCGTGTTGCTGCTCGTGCTTGCAGACGATGTCGTGCTCCTCTTCATCGGGTGGGAGCTCGTCTCCATTGCGTCGTTCCTGCTTATCGCCCGCTCTGGATCGTCGGGTGAGGCCGGCTCGTTCCGCACCCTCGCCCTGACGTTCTTCGGCGGGTTGACGCTGCTGGCGGGCCTGGCCCTGGCTGCGACGTCGACGGGCACAACGCGCCTGCACGAGATCCTCGCCTCCGACGTGTGGGCCGACAACCCGCGCCTGACCACCATTGTCGCAGTGCTCATCGCGTGCTCCGGCTTCACCAAGGCCGCGCAGTTCCCGTTCCACTTCTGGCTCCCGGAGGCCATGGCGGCCGCGACACCCGTGTCGGCGTTCCTGCACGCCGCTGCCGTGGTCAAGGCCGGTATCTACCTGCTGGTGCGGTTCTCCACGATCTTCCACGACAACCCGACGTGGAACATCCTGCTCACCGTCACTGGCCTGGGCACGGCACTCATGTCGGCGATCTTCGCCATCACGAAGACGGACCTGAAGCACCTCACGGCGTACTCGACGGTGTCCCACCTGGGCTGGATTGTCGCGGCGATCGGTATCGGCACCCCGCTGGCGCTTGCTGCCGCGCTGACGCACACCCTCGCGCACGCGCTGTTCAAGTCCTCCCTGTTCATGCTCATCGGCGTCATCGACCATGAAACGGGCACGCGCGACATGCGCCGCCTGGGCAAGCTGTACGACAAGATGCCGTGGACCTTCGGTTCCGTCATCGTTGCCGCCGCGTCCATGGCCGCCGTCCCGCCACTGTTCGGCTTTGTGTCCAAAGAGTCCATTCTGGAGGCCTTCCACGAGAGCCCGTACGGCACCGTGCTGCTCATCCTCGCTGGTCTCGCCGCCTTCCTCACCTTCGTCTACTCCGCGAAGATCGTCTTCGGCGCCTTTGTTGACGGCGAGCGCGACATGAGCGAGGTGCACGAAGCACCGGTCAGCTTCTGGCTGCCAGCCGCCTTCCCGGGACTGATGTCTGTGCCCGCGGTGTTCGTGCTTTCGCTTATCGACGGCCCCATCACCGCCGGCGTCAACGCCATCATCCCGGATGCGGACTACCACTCCCACCTGGCACTGTGGCACGGCATCACCGCGCCGTTCATCGTGTCCATGCTGGTTCTCATCGCAGGTGTGGCCTTCATCTTCTTCCGCAAGCCAGTGTGGAAGGCCCTGGAGAACAAGCAGCTGCTGCCGTTCACCGGTAACGACGTCTTGGCTGGCATCGTGGACCGCTCCCGCGACCTGGGCATGTTCTTCGGCAAGATGGCCGGCACGTTCAACCCGTCGAAGCACCTCGTGTGGCTCATTGTCACCACGCTGGGGTTGGGTGTGGTCACGCTGCTGCTTACCGACGGTATCGACGGCGTGCCGCTCGCACCGCGCACCGAAGGCCTGGACAACTACTGGGACATCCTCCCGTTGGCCATCATCGGTATCTCCGTCCTCGGCCTGGTCCTGACGAAGAAGCGCATGACGGCCGCGGTCTTCCTGGGCACCGCCGGCGTGGGCATGAGCTTGCAGATGATGCTGCTCGGCGCACCCGATGTGGCTCTGACCCAGTTCACGGTGGAATCACTCACCGTCGTGGTCATCATGATGGTGCTGCGCTACCAGCCGCGGTTGTTCCCGCCGGTCCCGGCGCGCCGCAAGGCATGGGCCGGGGCACTGGCAGTTCTCACCGGCATTATCACTTTCGCCGCTGTCTACGCCCTGACGGGTCGCCGCGACCGTTCCGAGTTGGCCAACTGGTACCTCACCGAAGGCGTTGAGGTGACCAGTGCCGACAACATCGTTGCCGTGATCATCGTTGAGTTCCGTGGCTTCGATACCTTGGGCGAGCTCTCCGTGCTGGGCATGGCCGCCGTGGTCATCGCGGCGGTGACCAACTCGGTACCGCGCTACCGGTTCGAGGCCGGAACCCGCCCCGCACCGTTTGGCCAGTCGCAGCTCAACACGATGCCGCTGCGCAAGGTGGTCACGCTCACCATGCCGATCTTGGTGATCCTCAGCGTGCTCATCTTCTTCCGCGGCCACACCGCCCCAGGCGGCGGCTTCATCGCCGCGCTGGTGCTGGCCACCGCGTTCGTGCTCAGCTACATGTCCAAGGGCCGTGATGAGAACGTGGTCAAGCCGATGACCCCGGTCTATCTCACCGGCATCGGCATCATCGTCGCTATTAGCTCCGGCTTCCTCGGCTTCATCGAGGGCGGCTTCATGTACGCCATCCACGGTGAGATCGCCGGGGAGCACATGACCACCTCCCTCATCTTCGACGCCGGTATCTACCTGGCCGTCCTCGGCATGCTCACCATGGCGATCAATGACCTTGGCGGGTACCTGCGCCCAGGCACCGACAGGGAGAATCTGGACTACCGCCGCGACGAGCACAACCCGCTGCCGGACATCCCCGAGCCGGAGGAACCGGAGCACCCGACAGAGTCGTATCCGGCGCCGCTGTATCCGTCGACAAGCGAGCGTGAGGCACGCGAGGAAAGGGCACGAGCATGATTTACGCACTGACAATCGCAATCCTCATGGCCGGGGCGGTCTACCTGGTGCTGCAACGCGGCATGGTGCGCATCGTCTTCGGCATGTCGCTGTTCGGCCACGCGTCGAACCTGACCATTCTCGCCGCCGGCAACGGCGCATGGCGAGGGGAGGCGTTTCCTTCCTCCACCGGTCTCGAAGACATGTCGGACCCGTTGCCGCAGGCGTTCGTGCTGACCGCCATCGTCATCGCGATGGCCACCACGACGATCCTGCTCATGCTCGCAGCACTCGGCCGCGACGACGACACCCTGGACAACATTCTCGACGCTGAACAGGCAGAAAAGATCGGCCCCGGTGCGCTCACCACCACCGGCCGCACCGCTTACAGGGGGGTGCGCAAGTAATGGAGATCAACGCAATCCTGCCGGTCTTTGTCGCGCTGCCGCTGATCGTCGCGGCCATCGCGGCGCTGTCGCCGTTCAAGCCGCTGAACGACGCCCTGGGCATCATCATCCCCACCATCAACCTGATCGGCGGACTGTGGCTGTTCGGTTACACGGCCGAGCACGGCGCTATCGGCCACGTCATCGGCCTCTACCAAGGCGGGGCGGGCATCTCGTTCGCCGCCGACCAGTTCTCGGCGATCATGCTGATCACAACCATGACGGTGGCCGTGATCTCCAACTGGTTCGCCATCGTTTCCGGCGACACCAAGCCGCGGTACTACGTCCCGTTGGCGCTGGTGCTGATCACCGGTGTCTCTGGCGCCCTGCTCACAGCGGATCTGTTCAACTTCTTCGTCATGATCGAGGTCATGTTGCTGCCGTCCTACGGCCTGATCGCGATGACGGGTACGCGTTTCCGCCTCTCCTCGGCTCGCCTGTTCGTGCTGGTGAACCTGGCAGCATCCACCCTGCTGGTGATGGGCGTCGGCTACGTCTACGCCGTCACCGGCGCGGTGAACATCGGTGCTTTGCAGGGCGCGGCGGCCGGCAACGGCCCGGTCACTGTCGCGATGGGGCTGATTGTCATCGCGATCAGCGCCAAGGCGGCGGTGTTCCCGCTACACACGTGGCTGCCGCGAACATATACGTCGACAAGCGCTGCAGTGATGGGCCTGTTCTCCGGACTGCACACCAAGGTCGCGGTGTACATGCTGTTCCGCATCTGGGTGGTTATCTTCGACATGGACCCGCGCTGGAACTGGCTGATCATCGCCGTCATGGTCGTATCCATGCTCGTCGGCGCCTTCGCCGGTCTGGGCGAAGCCACCATCCGCCAGGTGCTGGGCTACCAGATGGTCAACGGCATGCCGTTCATCCTCATCATGCTTGCATTTACCGGCGGCCCGGGCATCGGCCCGGACGCCGCCCGGTACGCGCTGGCCGCCGGCCTGATGTACACGCTGCACCACATGATCACCATTGGTGCGCTGACACTGAACTCCGGTGCGATCGAGGAGACCTACGGCACCGGCACCCTGTCCAAACTCTCGGGGCTCATGCGCCGCGACTCCTGGACCGCCGCGATATTCGCAGCGGGCGCATTCTCGGTGATCGGTTTCCCGCCGTTCTCCGGCCTGTGGGGCAAGCTCACGCTCATCTTCGCCGCCGCGGCTGCCGGAGATGCTCGGTCCTGGGTGGCCATCGGCGCAATCATCATCGCCTCGTTTGCAGCGATGCTCGCAATGTTCCGCGTCTGGCGCGAGGTCTTCTGGGGCCAGCCCATGCAGCACTACCCCGACACACTCCGGGTGCGTTGGGCGCTGCTTGCGCCGTCCGCCGTGCTGATGGTGATCTCGCTGGCGATGTTCTTCGGTGCCGGCCCGCTGTGGGACGCAGCGACGGGTTCCGCCGACGCGCTTCTCGACGTCCCGTCCTACACCTCCGCCGTCCTCGGCGAGGACCCGCTCGGCGTACCCGATACTGATTCCCTGCAAGGAGGCCAGCGCTAATGAACAAGATCATCCACGGCATCGGCTACTTCTTCTGGATTGTCAAAGAGATCATCGTC
Organism: Corynebacterium sp. CCUG 65737; assembly: GCF_024454115.1. Lineage (NCBI taxonomy): Bacteria > Bacillati > Actinomycetota > Actinomycetes > Mycobacteriales > Corynebacteriaceae > Corynebacterium > Corynebacterium sp. CCUG 65737. Next base: position 24,347 of record NZ_JAGPZB010000001.1, on the reverse strand, counting down.
TCCGGTTTCAACACCGCCTTCACGGTGTTCAAACCGGACGCTGGTCTCAAGCCGATAGTCATTCACTACCCACTGCGGCTCACCACCGACTGGGAACTGTTCTGGTTCTCCACCTCGATTACCGCCACACCGTCGACTTTGGCCATGGGATTCCGTGAACCAGTCGCACCGGGCAAGCCCCGGACCCTGCTGGTCCAGTCCGCCTTCGGCGACGATGCCAACGACGTGATCGAGGGCCTGATCGACATGGAAGAGCATGTCTCCCCCGCCGTGAAGTCCACACCCCTCGACGTCGCGGATGTGGCCTGGGAGCCCTACGTACCCAAAGGAGATCTCACCTAATGTTCGAGACAATCCTGACCGTCTGCATAGCCATCATGGCCGTCAGCTTGCTGGTCGGCCTTGTGGCCATCCTCCGGGAGCGTGACGAGCTCTCCCGCGCCGTCATGGCCGACTACATCTTCTACGCCATGGTCTGCATCTTCTTCGTGTGGTCGCTGTTCAACGACACGTTCATCGCCTACGAAGTAGCCATCCTGGCCGCCCTTGTCTGCGGTGCCATCCCGACCTTGTCCATGGCCCGCGTGATCTCGAGGGGGCGCCGCTAATGACCGCACTGACCATCTGGCAGATCATTGTCTTGCTGTTCGTCTTCGTGGCGGTGTTCATGACCGTCGCCACTGTCGTCCTGCAGCTGCGCGCCCCGAATGCGCTAACCCGCGCCAACCTCATGGGCCCGCTGGTCGGTGTCGCCTTCCCGGCACTGATCATCGCGATGCTCATCCACGAATGGTCGACAGAAGGCTTCGACCTGAACAACTTTCTTCGCGCCATCATCGCCATTCTCGGCGTGTGGATTGTCGCCTCTGTTGGTTCCTTCATCATCGGCCGCTCCATCTACGGTGTGACCGTCACCGACGCGATCGGCCCCGGCGGGCGGCGTGAACCCAGCCGTGACCACGCAGACAGCGAGCTGCGCGAGACACCCACAGAGCAGGCCCCGGAACCAGAGCCGGAGCCGCAAGCTCCCCCTGAACGCTGGTAACACCGCGCGCGTTCGCCTCGCCTATCCACGCCATAGCGAAACCCCGCCGCACTCACCACATTCCGTGAGCTCGCGGCGGGGTTCACGCTTGAGCGCCGGCAGCTGCTAGCCGTTGAAGGAAACGCCCTCCTAGAAGTCCTTAGCCGCATCGGCGCGCTTCTGAGCGAGCACCTCGCGCAGCTTCGGCTCGAGATCAGCGTCGACCTTGCCCCAGTAGGCGAAGGTGCGCTCTTCGACGTCCTTGTTCTCGATCGGCAGCATCTTGTTGGTCACGTTGTGGATGAAGCGCTCCTTGGCAGCATCATCAAACACCTCGCGGTAGAGAATGCCGGCCTGCATGAAGTCATCGTCATCGGCGTGCTTGACGTAAGCAGCGCGGACCAGGTCGGTGCCGTGCGGGTCCGGGTTGACGTAGAGGTCCTGAGCCTGGCCGTAAGAGGTGTGGTTGGAGGAGGAGTCCTCACCGTTGTCCAGGTAGCCTGCACCCTTCTCCGTGTTGTTCGGGGAGTAGTTCGGCTCGCCCTCGTTGTTGAAGAAGTACTGCATCGGGCCACGCTCGGCGTAGGTGTTCACCGGCACGATCGGCTGGTTCACCGGCAGGTCCTTGTAGTTCGGTCCAATGCGGTAGCGGTGCTGGTCAGCGTAAGCGAACACTCGGCCCTGGAGCATGCGGTCCGGGGACAGGCCGACACCGGGGACGATGTTGGACGGGTCGAGTGCGATCTGCTCGATCTGTGCGTGGAAGTTCTTCGGGTTGCGGTTGAGGATGAAGTAGCCCACGTCCACCAGCGGGTAGTCCTTCTGGGACCAGGTCTTGGTCAAGTCGAACGGGTTCCAGCGGTAGTTCTCTGCGTCCTCGAACGGCATGATCTGCACCTTGACGTCCCAGATCGGGTAGTCACCGCGCTCGATCGCCTTGAAGAGGTCTTCGCGGTGGTGGTCAGCGTTGTCGCCAGCCATCTTGCCTGCCTCTTCGTCGGTGAAGGTCTCCCAGCCCTGACGGGTCTTGAAGTGGTACTTGATCCACACGGCGTCACCAGTCTCGTTGACCCACTGGAACGTGTGGGAGCCAAAGCCGTCCTGGTGGCGGGAGGTCTTCGGGGTGCCGCGGTCACCGAGCAGGTAGGTCACCTGGTGAGCGGACTCCGGGGTACGGGTCCAGAAGTCCCACTGCATCTCGTCGGAGCGCAGGCCGGTGCGCGGGTCGCGCTTCTGGGAGTGGATGAAGTCTGGGAACTTCACAGCGTCACGCAGGAAGAACGTCGGGGTGTTGTTACCGACGATGTCGTAGTTGCCGTCCTCGGTGTAGAAACGCAACGCGAAACCGTGCACGTCACGCCAGGTGTCGGGGGAGCCAGCCTCACCGGCAACCGTGGAGAAGCGGATTGCCATCGGGGTAACAGTGCCCGGCTGGAACAGCTTCGCCTTGGTGTACTGGGAGACATCCTCGGTGACGTGCAGCTCACCGAATGCACCGTGGCCCTTTGCGTGCGGGATGCGCTCCGGAACGTTTTCGCGGTTGAAGTGCGCGAGCTTCTCCACCAAGTGGATGTCCGTCAGCGGGTTCGGGCCCTGCGGACCGGCGGTGACAGAAATGTTCTCGGATGCGACCGGCTGGCCGCCAAGACGAGTGGTCTTGCCGTTGCCGGCGTCACGCTCGCCCTTGTTCAGGATGTTGTCAGGGGTGTTGTCAGCCATGAAATGGCCCTCCTCGAAGTCAGGTTTATCCGGTGGGGATACCCGCGAGCTTACGTACGCTCTGACAGGCCTTCAAGGAAGCTCGCCCTAACTCAATCGTTTGTTTGACCTGCGGATGAGGGGCAGGGTCTAGAGATCCCCATCAAACTCGCTATCGGTGATTGCGGCCGCTTCGAAAAGCGGATCTTCCTGGTGCGTAGGCTCCGGAGGTCATTACGATCTGGTTCACTAGGGATCGCTCCGCCAGTGAAGCTATGTCCAAGCCGATCCTCATATCGACACCCTTCTGAGTGATGTCGAGCTTGAAATCCTTCTCACCCAAGTCAGTTCGGTAAAAGCCGCCGTCGACCAGAATGGCAGTAGTTATCGGTCGGCGCGGATAATCGGCTGTCGGCCTACCTGAATGAGCCCAGTCATCGGCGCGCTCCTTATTGGCGGAGGGTCAACGGCTGGGCTGGTACGTAAACGATATCAGAACAGGCCCAATAATCAACACCGACTCGGCTGGTAACGTCGGCAAGCGTGAATAAAAAGGACGACGCGTACGTCACGGATCTGGCGCTCAAAGCCGGCCGCGGCGACAAGCAAGCGTTGTCCGAATTCATCCGCCTCACGCATGACGACGTCTGGCGGCTACTGGCCCACCTCGCCGGCCGTGAACAGGCCGACGACCTGACCCAGGAAACCTATCTGCGAGTGTTGGGCTCGCTCCCCCGATTCGCGGCGCGCTCCAGCGCGCGCACGTGGTTGCTCTCGCTTGCCCGCCGCGCGTGGGTCGACTCGGTGCGCCACGACATGGCCCGCCCCCGCAAGGCCGCGGCGGAGTACGAGGATGTGGCCGCCCAGCAGCCGAGCCGCGACAACCCCAACACCTGGTCAGAGGTCATGGATGCCCGCTCGCTTCTCGACGCGCTTTCTCCCGAGCGCCGCGAAGCCCTCATCCTCACACAAGTGCTGGGGTACACCTACGAAGAGGCCGCGAAGATCACCGGGGTACGCATCGGCACGATCCGGTCGCGTGTGGCGCGTGCGCGGCGCGACCTCGTCACCGGCATCGAGGCCGGCGGCCAAGGAAGTTAGACCAGCAGCTCGGCGATCTGGATCGTGTTCAGCGCTGCGCCTTTGCGCAGGTTGTCGCCGGAGACGACGAAGATCAGGCCGCGGTTGCCGTCGACAGTTTGGTCTTGGCGGATGCGGCCGACAAAGGAGTCGTCCTGCCCGGCGGCCATCAGCGGGGTGGGCACGTCGACGACGGTGACACCAGGGGCGTCGTCAAGCACGCGCTTCGCGTCCTCAGGGGTGATAGCCCCGTCGAATTCCGCGTGCACAACCATCGTGTGGCCCGTGAACACCGGAACGCGCACGCAAGTGCCGGACACCTTTAGCTCCGGCAGGCCGAGAATCTTGCGCGATTCGTTGCGCAGCTTTTGTTCCTCGTCAGTCTCCAGAGTGCCGTCATCGACTAAGTTGCCCGCCAGCGGCAGCGCGTTGAACGCGATCGGTGCGACGTAGGGCCCCAGGTCATCGGCCTGCAGCGCGGAGCCGTCGTGTGTGAGCTCGGTGTTGCGCTCGCCGATGCCCGCGACTTGCGCCGCAAGCGTGTCGACGCCCGCAAGCCCCGACCCAGACACCGCCTGGTACGACGCAACGCGCATGGTGTTCAACCCGGCAGCGTTGTGCAGCGCTTTGATGACAGGCATGATTGCCATGGTCGTGCAGTTCGGGTTGGCGATGATGCCTTTCGGCAGGTCCTTGAGGTCGTCCGGGTTGACCTCGGACACGACCAGCGGGACCTCATCGTCCTTGCGCCACGCCGAGGAATTGTCCACAACCTTGGCGCCAGCTTCAGCGAACACGGGCGCCCACTCACGCGACGTGGAACCGCCCGCGGAGAACAACGCAATGTCGACATCCGCGACAGAGTCAGCGGTGACCTGGGTGAGATCCTCGACCTCAATCTCCTCGCCGCGGAACTCGATCTTCTTGCCCGCAGAGCGCGGGGATGCGAAAAAGCGCACAGTGTCTGCGGGGAAGTTGCGCTGCTCCAGAATGTCGCGCATGACACGGCCGACTTGGCCGGTTGCGCCGACGACGGCGACGGTGGTCATTTCTGTTCTCCTTTGATTATTGGGCAGTTGGCGAGCGTTGCGCGTGTTAGCGCCCGGTACCTGCGTAGACGACGGCCGCTTCGCCGCCGCCGAGGTTGAACTTCTCGTGGATGGCGCGGGCAGCGTCTTCCATCTTCTCCTGCTCGATGACAGCGGTGATGCGGATCTCGGACGTGTTCATCATGCCGATGTTGATGCCGTTGTCGCGCAGAGCCTGCGTGAAGTCTGCGGTCACACCCGGGTGGGACTTCATGCCTGCGCCGACAAGGGTCACCTTGGCGATCTTGTCGTTGTAGGCGATGTCACCCCACCCCTCCTTCTTCGCCAGTTCGCGCAGCGCCTCGAGGCCGCGGGGGCCGTCGGCCTTCGGCAGGGTGAAGGTGATGTCAGTGATGTTGTCGCGCAGCGACGAGGTGTTCTGCAGCACCATGTCGATGTTGATCTCGGCATCCGCGAGCACGCGGAACAACTTGGCTGCCTCACCGGGGACATCCGGGATGCCCGAGACGGTGATCTTTGCTTCAGAGTCGTCGGTGGCGACGCCTGCCAAGACTGCTTCTTCCATGGGGATATCCTCCATCGCTCCGGTCACGAGGGTACCGGGATCGTTGCTGTAAGACGAGCGTACTCGCATAGGAACGTTGAATGCGCGGGCATACTCCACGCTGCGCAGAACGAGAATCTTCGAACCAGAGGCTGCCAGTTCGAGCATTTCCTCGAAGCAGAGCTCGTCCAGTTTCTTCGCGTCGGGGACGATGCGCGGATCAGCGCTGTAGACACCGTCGACATCCGAGTAGATTTCGCACACGCCGGCACCGAGGGCTGCAGCCAGCGCGACCGCAGTCGTGTCGGACCCGCCGCGCCCGAGCGTGGTCACGTCCTTGGAGTCGCGGTTGACGCCTTGGAAGCCGGCGACGATGGCAACCTTGCCGGCGTCGATAGCCTCCTTGACGCGGCCGGGGGTGACCTCGAGGATGCGGGCGTTGCCGTGGCGCTCGGTAGTGATCACACCCGCCTGGGAACCGGTAAAGGACCGCACGTCCACGCCGTGTGAGGCGACTGCCATAGCGACGAGCGAGTTAGAGATCCTCTCCCCCGCCGACAGCAACATGTCCATCTCGCGCGGCGGCGGAGTCGGGTTCACTTGCGCCGCAAGGTCAAGCAGCTCATCGGTGGTGTCCCCCATTGCGGAGCAGACCACAACGACATCGTTGCCCGCTTTACGCGTTTCGACGACACGCTTCGCCACCGCACGGATTCTCTCCGCGGTCTCCAGCGACGAGCCGCCATACTTCTGGACGATGAGTGCCACGGTGCGTTCTCCTTACTTGTTTTCTGTGCAGACCGGCCACGGCCTGCACATGCGGTGCCCACTTTACGTACGTCGTGGCGCGTTCGCGCTTTGTGATCGCATAGTTGTTCTTACTAGCGCTTAATCAGTGCTTAAGGAAGCCGCACGCCGTATTGGTGGAGAATATAAACCGGTAAACGGAATCGCGCCGTATTCCACTCACCGACGATCTGACTGATTTGGGTGTCACCGACGAGCGAAAACAGCATCAGCGAGTCCGTTCTATCCAGACCGCTGGCTGCCGCGAACCAGTCCCGCATCATCCGGGTCGACTCACTGACAGCGTCGTAGAGATCAATCTCCGAAGAAATGGCGTACACAGAATCGCCCGAAGCAAGGAACGGCAGCGGCAGCGGCCGGCCGGGGATGACCATGACGCGGATCTTCACTTCCGCGTCGATTTCTGCACCGCACACAGCGACTTCACCGTCACCCATGACTGCGTGCACGTCGCCAAGACTGAGGTTCCCACCCTCGACCTCGACGGGCAGGTAGAGGGTCGAACCAGCCACGATCTCTTTGGTGTCCATGTTTCCGCCGTGCTCACGCGATTCACTCGTGGGCACGGCACGCTTCGCCGGCGCGGTCCCGATGACACCGATCATCGGCCGAACGGGGATTGCGACCCGCTCGGAGAAGTAGACCTGACCGTTGCGCACAGGCAGAAGGCGTGTGCGTTCCTCGATGGTGCCGGGCAACGCCCCGACCTCAGGGTGGGTCATGATGGTGGCCTGGCCTCCCACCTCGATGCTCAGGATCTCCACCTTCAACGTGTCACCGGGGCGGGCGCCCCTGACCGCAATGGGGCCCGTTGCCGGGTTCACCAATTCCTCACCAATGGAGTCAAACAGTTGGGACTCGTCGGTGACGGTGTTAGAGAAGCAGTCCATCGTCTGCACCGCGACCTCGTCTCCGCTGCTGATTTCCAGCTGCGGTCTGTGCTTGCGCGACATCGACAGAACACAGTGGTGGGGCCGAATGGAATGCACGGATCAACCTCTTTTTCACAGCAATTGAGTGGTTGTCCATAGCTTAGTGAACTCCCCGCGTTGCAGATTGAAACCTGATGAGACGCATGGTTACAGCGGTTGTTACAGGGGTTTAGGCCCCCTACCTATTACCATGATCCGGGTGCACAACAACTTCCTCGCCGTGACTTTCGCGCTGCTGTCGGCGCTGACCATCGCGGCAGGAACAGTGTGGAGGCACCAGATAGTTCTCCGCCACCGCCGCCAAGTGGAGTCCGCGAGTACAGGCGCGGGTGCATCGAAAGTTTCCACGCTCGGCACGGTGAAGCGTCCTACGTGGTGGTTGTCGCTCATGTTGGCGTGGCTGGCCTACGGCTTCCAAGCGGTGGCGCTTGCCTACGGTTCCCTCCTGGTTGTGCAGCCGGTGCTAGTTCTCTCCTTATTAATGACGTTGCTGCTGGCCGCCCACGTAGAACGCCGCCCAATGGAAATCGACGAGACGTTCTGGGCAACGACGCTGACGGCGGCCGTCGGTGTGCTGGTCATTCTCGGCCGTCCTGTGCCCGGCACCCGCGAGGCTCCACCAGCGGAATGGCTCGTCGCGGTGGGGATCGGCGCAGTGATCATGGCGGTGGTGTTTGCCGTGGCCGTGGGCCACGACGCGTCGATAAGCACATTTGCGTTGGGGGCGGTGTGCGGCGCCATCTTCGGCTATCTCGCGGTGTTTTCAAAGAAGGCAGTGGACACCTTCGTTGCCGGCGGCGTGGAAGGCCTGCTGACGGCGTGGCCGCTCTACGCTCTGCTGGCGGCCGCAGTGCTGGGCACGATTGTGCAGCAGTACGCGTTCAGCGCCGGCAACCTGGCGCAGTCGCTGCCTGCAATGAAGATCTTCGAGCCGCTGCTCGCATACGCGTTGGGGTTAACGCTGCTCGGAGAGACCTTCGACGTATCCACGCCGCTTGGGTGGGCGTTGATGGCGCTGGCGGTTCTGGTGATGTTCGCAGCAACGTTCATGCTCTCCCGGAAATCGGTGTGAGCCCGCAGACGCGTGGTAGGGTGTGAGCCATGTCATTGGCAACCGCGCGTGTGCAGGCGCTCCCACGTCAGGGAACTGCCCTACTTCTACGCCGCGGCGGGTTCTAGGCCACATTCATTCACGGCCGGCGCCCCGTCGCGGAGTTCGCCATGCCGGCCGTACCCTGACGACTTAACTCTCACACAAGGACGTTCGCCATGACCCCCTCTGACTCCCAGATCAGCGCACCTTCCGAAATCCGCAAGCCGAACGGCCCCCGCAACGAAGGCCAGCCCGCCTGGAACATGCAGCGCGGCTCCCAGATGCCGGCCGACCGTTACCTGAGCTTCGCCCAGGAAGTCGAAGACATCACCCTGCCGGACCGCACCTGGCCGGACAAGAAGATCACGGTCGCACCGCAGTGGTGCGCGGTCGACCTCCGCGACGGCAACCAAGCCCTGATCGATCCGATGAGCCCCGAGCGCAAGCGTCGCATGTTCAAGCTGCTGGTGGAGATGGGCTACAAAGAAATCGAGGTCGGCTTCCCGTCCGCCTCCCAGACCGACTTCAACTTCGTGCGCGAGATCATCGAAGAAGGCATGATCCCGGAGGATGTGACCATCCAGGTTCTCGTTCAGGCGCGCGAGCACCTCATCCGCCGCACCTTCGAGGCCTGCGCAGGCGCGCCACGCGTGATCGTCCACTTCTACAACTCCACCTCCAAGCTGCAGCGCGAGGTGGTGTTCCGCAAAGACCGCCCGGCGATTAAGAAGCTGGCTACCGACGCAGCTGAGCTGATCAAGACCATTGCTAAGGATTACCCGGACACCCAGTGGCGCTGGGAGTACTCCCCGGAGTCCTTCACCGGTACCGAGCTGGACTTCGCTGTGGAGGTCTGCGACGCCGTGGTGGACATCATGGAGGCCACCCCGGAGAACCCGATGATCATCAACCTGCCCGCGACAGTGGAGATGATCACTCCGAACGTCTACGCAGACTCCATCGAGTGGATGCACCGCAATTTTGCCAAGCGCGACTCCATCATCATGTCGCTGCACCCGCACAATGACCGCGGCGAAGGTGTCGCAGCGGCAGAGCTGGGCTACATGGCCGGTGCGGACCGCATCGAAGGCTGCCTGTTCGGCAACGGCGAGCGCACCGGCAACGTCGACCTGATCACGCTGGGGTTGAACATGCTCACCCAGGGCGTAGACCCGCAGATCGACTTTTCCGACATCGCCGGCATCCGCGAAACTGTGGAGTACTGCAACCAGCTGCGTGTCCCGGAGCGCCACCCCTACGGCGGCGACCTGGTCTTCACCGCGTTTTCCGGCTCCCACCAAGACGCCATCAACAAGGGGCTGGACGCCCTGGCGCAGAAGGTGCGCCCCGGCGCCTCCTCCACCGAGGTGGCCTGGGAGGACCTGCGCGAAACCGTGTGGGAGGTGCCCTACCTGCCGATCGACCCGAAGGACGTGGGCCGCAACTACGAGGCCGTCATCCGCGTCAACTCCCAGTCCGGCAAGGGCGGTGTCGCCTACATCATGAAGACCGACCACGGCATCGACATGCCCAAGGAGATGCAGGCGGAGTTCTCCTCCGTCGTCCAGGCGATCACCGACTCCGAGGGCGGTGAGGTCAATTCCAAGAACATGTGGGACGTCTTCGCTGGCGAATACCTCGATGTGGACACGCCGCTCGAGCTGGTCAGCTTGCATGTGGACGCCGCTGAGTCCGACGACGATGAAGCCACCGTGACCGCCGGCGCTGTCTACAACGGCGAGACAAAAGAGATCACCGGCTCCGGCAACGGCCCGATCGCGGCCTTTGCCAGCGCACTGCGCTCCCTGGGCCTTGAATACGAGGTGCGCGACTACCGCCAACAGGCCCGCACCGCCGGCGGCGACGCCGACGCAGCTTGCTTCATCTACAGCGACGTCGACGGATCAGAGGCCTGGGGCGTGGGCATCGCCGGCTCCACCACCCGCGCATCCATCAAGGCAATGGTCTCTGCTGTCAACCGTGGTTTGAAGGTGCAGCAACCTCTGGGCCAGTAGAGGTCAGTAGTCCGCCGCTCCCGCCTGTTGGCTTGGACCCTTGTGGTCGTACTACTCTAGGGGCACGACTAGGCACCGTTCCACAGAGTAACCAGGGGAGGCGATGAGCTTGACCAAGCCAGACGGCGACGGTTTTGCCAAAGATCGCTCTGACCTGTCCCCGCAAACTCAGAGCGTATGGCTGCCCGCTGGCACACCGCGCGTGATCACGCTGGAGCCTGCCGCCGCGGAATGTGTCGGCGTCAGCAGTGACGGCGCCCGCGTGGCCGTGGAGATCGCCTTCGACGCCGCGGGCGATGTTGTCGCGCGTATCGACGGTGAAGTGCTCGGCGAATTCGACAGTGCTGCAAGCGCTGAGCTGAGCCCGTCTCTACGCATGATGGAGAGCCGCGGTCTGATCGCTCTGGCCCACGGCGTGTACTCCACCGCGGACGGCACCCCAACGGTGACCGTGTACGCGGACGCTCTCGGCGGCGGGCCCGTAACTGCGGTTGCCCCGGTGAACGCAGAAAATGACCTGCCCGAAGATGAAGACGGAGACGACGGTGCCGGTGCCGGTGCCGCCGTTGCTGCCGGCACTGCAACAGCTGCTGGTGCCAGCGCCGCGAACACGTACTTCGCGGCCGACGCCGAGGCGGAGGCAGCCGCTCTGGCCGCAGACCAGGAAGGCGATGCACCCCGGTCGAGTAGCCGGGTGCGGTTGCTCCCGGAGCGCATGGGCACCAACACCACCGCTGTCGTGGCGCTCGCGCTGGCCTTGGGCATAGTGGGCACCATTAGCTACTACGCCGGCATGGGCCAGCAGGGCCAAGAGATGAACGCCTTCATGGGGTCCGACAACACAACGGCATCCACTGGGCCGAGCCTGCCCACACGGGCATCCTCCGAGAAACCAGCACCGCCTGAATCCTCCAAACCCGAGGAGCCCTCCGAGGACCCGGACAAGGATCCCGCGACGGACGAGGGAGCTAACGTGCCCCCGGCTCCGCAGCCGGGCTCTCCTGCCCCGGTTCCGCAATCGCCGTCCGGCAACGATTACAACAACCAGTACGTCGCGCCGCCGCCCGCTCCTGCGCCGCCGCCTGCTCCTGCCCCTGCCCCTGCGCCCGCACCGCCTCCTCCACCGGCCCCCGCGCCTCCGCCGCCCAATCGGCCCTTGACGCCTGAGGAGCGCGGCGGCAAGCCCATTTTTGAGATTTCATGGTAGAAGGCACCCCTGAGGCCGAGGTGATCCCGCCGGCCGAGCAGTTCCCGTATGTCGCGCTCTACGTGCAAGCGACGAATATCCACCCGAGCACCGGGCGTTTGGTCACCCTCGATGCGGTGGCGTTCGACGACTCTGGGGTGGTCGGTGAGGAATTCCACCGCATCTTCAACGTCGGCGGTGACCCGGGCCCCATGCACATGCACGGGGTGGAGCCGAACTTGTTCGAGCGCGCCGCGAAATTCTCCCGCCACCTTAAGGCGCTGGACAAATTCCTCGATGCGCGCACACTTGTGGTTCATGATGCCCCTATGACGTGGGGGTTCATCGTGTCCGAAGCCCGCCGCGCGATGAACGCCGCAGCCCGCGCGAACCGTTCCCGCAACCGCAGGCAAGGCCGCCGCAGGCAGCGGGTGGGGCATGTGCCGGCGCCGGAAGGCATCGTCGATACGCTCGCGACAGCACGCAAGCAGGGCGTGACGCTTATCGACGTCCGACTCGAATCCGTCGCCTCCGCCTCCGGCATCGATGCACCCGCGCCGGACGCGAGCCCGCAGCGCGCCGCGCGGCCGGAGGAGGAAACCTCCCGCGAACGCACACTCGTGCTGGTCAGCCTGTTCTTGAAGCAGTTGGAGAACGGTGAGGTCGTCTCGCGGACCCCTGATGAGCTCGCCCCGGACCGCTTCGGCCTGCAACGCTCGCGCATCCGCGTCGAGGCAGAGAAGAAACAGCCGAAGCAGGGCAACCCCGGCCAGTTCACCGACAAGTCCGGCCTGCGCCCCGGTATGGAGGTCGTGGTCACGGACGACATTCAGGCCGACCACGACGAGGTGGTGCAGAAGATCCTGGACCTGGACCTGAACTACTCGGAGAAGCTGTCCCGGGAGACATCGCTCGTGGTCAGCAACATCACCGGCCCGCCGGAGCAGCTGCGCGGTAAGGCGATGCACGCGCAACGGAAGAACATCCCGCTCGTGACGGACACGGAATTCCTCGCGGCCGCCGCCGAGGCGCTGCGCTAAAGTTTCTACCCATGAGTTCAAGCACGAGCCGGAGCACCACCGGCGGCAGGAGCGCCTTTGCCCGCCTGCGTTCGCGGGCCGCAGTGTCCGCCGCAAAACTAGCCACCACTGCCTCGAGGGCGACCGGCCGCGGGGCCGGCGGCATGATCGGCGGCCTTGTCGCCGGTATGATCGACCCGAATATCCTCGAGGGGCTCGCGGGCCGGCCGACCATCCTAGTCACCGGTACCAACGGCAAGTCCACTACGACTGGCATGCTCGCGGCAGCGCTGCGCACGAAGTACACCGTGGCCACCAATGACGGCGGCGACAACATGGACGCGGGCATCATCTCCGCCCTGCTTGCCGACGGTGAAGCCTCCCACGTCGTCCTCGAAGTCGACGAGTTGCATGTGCCCGCGATCGCCGACCGGCTCAAGCCGGAAGCCCTCGTGCTGCTCAACCTGTCGCGGGACCAGCTCGACAGGGTCGGGGAGATCAATGCGATTGAACGGGCGTTGCGTGGGTGCGTCGAAAAGCATCCGGAGATGACCGTGATCGCGAACTGCGACGATGTCCTGATGACCTCGGTGGCTCTTGACGCACCGAATGTCGTGTGGGTTTCCGCTGGCGCAGGCTGGCTCGGTGATTCTGTGTCCAACCCCCGCGGGGCCGGCCACATCGTGCGCGATGAGGACGACTGGTACGCCACCACAGGCGACTTCCGCCGCCCCTCCCCCGACTGGGCCGTTACCGACGAAGGCCTGACCGGACCCGACGGGACCTACCCGCTAGAGCTCACCCTGCCAGGGCGCGCGAACCGCGGCAACGCCGCCCAGGCTGTGGCCGCCGCTGTCGAGGCCTTCGGGGTCGACGTGGACGCCGCTATCGCCGCCACAGAGAGCATCGACGACGTCGCCGGCCGCTACACCACCATCACCGTCGGCGACCACCACGCGCGCCTGCTGCTGGCCAAGAACCCCGCGGGCTGGCAGGAGGCTCTGTCCATGGTCGACCGCGATGCTGACGGCCTGGTCATCGCTGTCAACGGCCAACAAGGCGACGGTGAGGACTTGTCCTGGCTGTGGGACGTGAAGTTCGAGGACTTCGAAGGCATGTCCGTCAAAGCCGCCGGCGAGCGCGGCACCGATCTGGCCGTCCGTCTGCTCTACGCCGGCATCGACCACGAGCTCATCCACGACCCGGTCAAGGCGATTCAGGCCTGCCCGCCAGGCCGCGTGGAGGTCCTGGCCAACTACACCGCGCTGCTCAACCTGAAGAACGCGCTGACGAAGGAGTCCGCCCGTGGATAACATCCGCATTGGCCTTGTCCTGCCTGACGTCCTAGGCACCTACGGCGACGACGGCAACGCGCTCGTCCTGCGCGGCCGCGCCCGCATGCGCAGCATGACTGCCGACATTGTGCCGATCAAGCTCGGCGAGCCGGTTCCCGACGACCTGTCCTGCTACACCATCGGCGGCGGCGAGGACGCAGCCCAGGTTCTCGCCGCGGAGCACCTGCGCACCGACGGCGGCCTCACCCGCGCCGCAGCTGCAGGCCGCCCCATCTTCGCCGTGTGCGCAGGGTTGCAAGTACTCGGCGTCTCCTTCTACGCGCAAGGCTCCGCCGTCGACGGCCTGTCGCTTATCGACGCCACAACCACCCCCCTTCCCACCCGCTCCATCGGCGAAGTTTCGTCGGCCCCGACCAAAGCCGGCATCACGCGCGAGCTGACCCAGCCGCTGACCGGGTTTGAGAACCACCTCGGAGGCACCGTCTTGGGCCCCGACGCCGAGCCGTTGGGCACCGTCCGGACCGGCAACGGCAACGGCGGCAGTGCTGGCAGTGCCCGCGTCGAAGGGGTTGTCCAAGGCAGCGTGATCGCCACCTACATGCACGGTCCGGCGCTGGCCCGCAACCCCGAATTGGCGGACCTTATCCTCGCCCAGGCGCTAGACATGCCCTTGTCCGACCTCGAGCCCCTCGAGCTTCCCGAGGTCGACCGCCTGCGCCTCGAGCGCCTGAAAGGCTAACCTCCCCCTTCCGCCTTTCCGCGCTGGAATACTACTGGCCCTTTTCCGGAATACTGCTCACACAGACACGCAGGTCAAAAGGGTGCGATCTGTCTTATATTCTCCAGCAGTATTCCAGGCGAGCGTGCTGCCGGGGCAAGGAGCCGTTGGCGGCTACAAAGTGAGGCGGCCGGACAACGCACGGGAGAGGGTGAGTTCGTCCACGAACTCCAAATCCCCGCCGAGCGGCATGCCCGATGCCAACCGCGACACAGTCAGCTCCGGGAAGTCTTTGAGCAGCCGGGCCAAGTAGGACGCTGTGGCCTCACCCTCTGTATCGGGGTCGGTGGCCAAGATGACCTCGTGAATCTCGGGGATGCTATCTGCGTCATCCGGATCGCGGTCCGGCAACACCCCGCCGATACGTTGCAATAGCGACGAGATGGACAGGTCCTTCGGCCCGACATTTGCCAGCGGGTCCAGTGCCCCGCCGAGCACGTGGTAACGGCCCGTGTACTCCCCTGTGCGCTCGATGACCTGGATGTCCTTTGCGTCCTCGACAACGCAGATCAGTCCCGCGTCGCGCCCCGAGTCCGCACAGACTCGGCAGACTTCCTCGCGCGAGACGTTGCTGCAGATCCGGCAGAAGGTCACCCCGTCACGGACTGCCCCCAACGCCGCGCGGAGCCGGTCAATGTCCTCCGGATCGGTCTTGAGCAGGTGGAACGCAATCCGTTGCGCCGACTTCGGTCCGACACCGGGCAGGCGGGAAAATTCATCGATCAGATCTTGCAGCGGGCCTTCAAACACCGTTGCAATACTAGTCACTCACCCACCGGCCGGTTGCCACCGAGGACCCCGAAGGCCGCCAACACCACCCCGAAACGCAAACAGGGCCCCGAAAGGCCCTGTTTGATAGTGCCGACCTGTGTCGGCCGTCGGCAACTAGCCGCCGAACATCTGGGTGAAGTCGTTACCCTCACCCGCGCCCGGCTGGGTCAGCGGGCCAAGCTTCTCTTGGGCGAGTTGGCCAGCCTTGGTGTGCGCATCGCGGTATGCGGCGAGGATCAGGTCCTGGAGGGTCTCCACATCTTCGGGATCAACAGCCTCCGGGTCGATCTTCAGGTCGGTGATGTCTGCACCACCGGTCATCGTGATGGTCACCAGGCCACCACCAGCGGTGCCCTGCACGTTAGTCGCGAGGATTTCCTCCTGCGCGCGCTGCATCTGCGCCTGAACCTCAGCCGCCTGGCGGATGAGTTCCTGCATATCGGGCATACCGGGCTGATCGGGCTGAGTCATGATTGTTGGCCTTTCCTTTGATTTCGTTTCCCACCAGTGTAGCGAGAAGCGCCAAGGGGCTTACAGGGGACGGGCGCCGAGCTCGTCGGCAAGCAACTCCATCGCCATTTCCGTCGGGTTGCGGCGATCGAGCTCTCCAGCCTCCTGGGACTGATCGACCATGTCGCGCTCTTCGTCCTCGCGCGAGTAGGCAGCGGGTTCCTCATCGGGCGCGTCGGGGAAATCATCGGCAGGCTCGGGCGGCAACGGGGTGCCATCGCTGAAGCCCTGGGAGTCGCGGTTACGGGATCGACCACCTACCGCGGCCGCCGCGGCTGCCGCTGCGGCCGCCGCCCCGGTGAGTTCTTGGGTGGGTGCACTCTGGGCCGGGCCCTCTTGAGTTGCCGCGTACTCCGTTGCAAGTGCCGACGTCTCCTCTGAGCCGTCCGGCACCGCATCCGGTTCGTCCGTCCCGGCGTCGGGCTGGCTCTCGTCGTCTTCCACAGGCGCGGGAGCGGGTTCCGGAGTCACCGACGGGTTGTCCTGCGCGGCAGAACCGTCAGCCGTATCTGTCGGATTCTCTGCGCGGACTTCGTCGGGGTTCTTCTCCTGCTCCTGTCTCGCCTCTGGCTGAGGCACCGCTGGCTGGCTCGGCGTTGGATTTGGTGGCGGGGTCGGGTTCCACTCGTTGCGTTTCGGCGGGGGTTGGGGCTCAAAGCCCGCGGCTTTTGGGTCCGTACCCACCACACAGCGCACGGCAACCTCAGTGCCCAGTTTCTCGGCGAACGCAGCAACGATGTCGACGTTGTTGTGCTCGGAATTGATGGCGTTGGCCAAAGCGCCGGTGTTGTGGCCGACAATGAGGGTGCCGTTTTCCATGCCCAGCGGCTTGGCCTCGGTCAACATGATCTCCGCGACCTTATTGCGCTCGCCTACGAACTGGCGCAGCGTGATCCATTCGCGGTGAATGCGGCCGATCAGGTCATCGCTGGCGCCAGCGTCACTACCGTCCGACGTTGCCTCTGAAACCGGTTCCGTCGGCTCCGGTTCGGCACGCTCTCGCGGTTCAGCATGCTCCTGAGGCTCGGGCCGGGAAGGCTCGCGCTCCGGTTGCCCCGGTTCCGGATGAGCGGGCTGAGCGGGCTGCTCCGGCTCCGGCTGAGCGGGCTGCGCAGTCTGTTCCTGCGGCTCCGGCGCCGATGGCTGGGCAGGTTCGGACGGGGCTGGCTGTGCCGGACGCGACTGTTGGCTCTGCTGGGGTTGTGCAGGCTGCGCTTTGGGCGCTTCCCGCGGCGCCGGCGTGGATTGCGACACTACGTCGGCTGTGGCCTGCACCGCGGCAGCGGCCGCAAGCGCGGCGGCGGCACCGCGCGGCTGGTCGCCCATGCCGACAGCTTCAGCGGAGGCGTCGCGAATCTCCTCCAGACCTGTAATGGCAGCTGGGGCCTGGGTGCCGGTAGACACGCCGAGCAGGTGCGCCATCATGATTTCCAGCAACAGGCGCGGGGAGGTGGCGCCGCGCAGCATCCCGAGTCGCTCGTTGACCTCTGTGGCCAGGTGCGCCAGCTGGGTGCCGGTGAAAGAGTCCGCTTCGGCGGCGAGGATCTGGGCGCGGTCCGTCGGTGCGTCGACAAGCCCCTGGTCGAAGGCGTCAGGCACTTCGCGCAGGATCATCAGGTCGCGCAAGCGATCGAGCAGGTCGATGGCGAAGCGGCGAGGTTCGTGGCCGGCTTCAATGACGTCATCCACCGTTTGGAAAAGTGCTGAGGGGTTGCGGTCGGCGAGGGCGTCCACAGTCGCGTCGATAAGCGAAAGATCCGTGACCCCCAGCAACGGCAACGCGAGATCGTAGGTCAACCCCTCGGGGCCTGCGCCTGCGAGCAGCTGATCCAGAATGGACAGCGTGTCACGCGGGGAACCGCCGCCGGCACGGATGACCAGCGGATACACGTCGTCGGAGACAGTCACGCCCTCGGCCGCGACTGTGCGCTCGAGCAGCGAGCGCATCGCGTTCGGCGTGAGCAGGCGGAATGGGTAGTGGTGGGTGCGCGAACGGATCGTGCCGATGATGTTCTCCGGCTCCGTCGTGGCGAAGATGAACACGAGGTGCTCCGGCGGCTCCTCCACCACCTTGAGCAGGGCGTTCGCGCCTTCGCGGGTAATCATGTGCGCCTCATCGACGATGAAGACGCGGTAGCGCGACTCCGCCGGCGCGAACATGGCGCTCTCACGCAACGCGCGCATGTCCTCCACCCCGCGGTGCGATGCGGCGTCAAGCTCTGTCACATCGAGGTTGCCCGGCCCACCCGGCGCGAGCGACACGCACGAGGCGCACACTCCGCACGGTGTCGACGTCGGCCCTTCGACGCAGTTCAGCGACCGCGCCAAAATGCGTGCCGACGACGTCTTGCCAGTACCCCTCGGCCCCGAGAACAAATAAGCGTGGTTGATCCGCCCGTTGTCCAGCGCGGTCGACAGCGGGCGGGTCACCTGGTCCTGCCCGATCATCTCGGCGAACGAGCCCGGGCGGTACTTCCTGTAGAGAGCCACGGAACTAACCCTACTATTCGCCCCGGACACTGTCGCCGACCTCAGTCTTTAGTCGTTCAGCCGGCCTGTCTCACCAAGGACCCTCGCACGCAGCGGCCCGGTTGCTGCTACCGCCGCGACGCAACCGATGAACGCCAGCAGAATCAATGCGGCGAACAGAGCGAGACGCTTGCCGACGTCGGCGTAGACCACCACCACGATCGACCCCAAGAGAGCACCCATGCAGAACCCCATTACCATCGCCAGGAGCATGGGCACGCCGACTTCACGCACGGCGGTGCGGGTGTGAAAGCTCGTCGGTGCACCGATGAAGTAGAGCGCCTGGGTCAGCTGCTTCTGCTCGACAACCGCCAGCGACTGGGTGAGCAGGGTCGAGGCGGCCAGCAACACGGCACCGAAGACTGCCGTGATCGCCAGGCCTGTACCGATGTCCGTCGTCATCATCAAAGCAACCGGGTCTCCCTCAAGTTCCGGAACTGCGGAGATAAAGCTTCCGGAGCCGGCGATCATCGACACGAAGAACAACGCTGCCACACGTTTCCACGTGGTGCGCACCCCGCGGCCGACCCTCCTAGTGGCCACGTAGGTGGCGCCACCTGGGATCCCGTAGCTCAGGCGCGAGATGAGTTGAATGATGCCGACCGCAATGAGCCCGTTGATCACCAGCATGGAGCCGACGATCATGAGCATCATGGCGAATTCCAGCGCGTCCGCACCGGGTGTGATGGTGAGGTTGGAGAGCACACGGTACAGCGCGATGGCCGCAATCACCGACAGGATGAGGAGAACGACGCTCTGGCCCTTGGGCGGGACTTTCCGGGCCACGCCCAGCGGAGTGATGGCCACCCGGCGCAGTGCCAGCCAGACAGACCCGGCGGCGAGAACCAGCACCAGCAACCACACGGCAGGAACGAGCCACCAGGTGACCATTTCCCACGTGCCGATCTGTTTGTCCTGAAAGGACAACAGTGACCACGCAGGCACAGTGGCCAGGTAGAGGGCCGTGCCCAGAACCAAACCGATGGCCGCCTGGCGCAACGCATCGAGAGTCATCATGCCGCGCACCTGGCCGGCGGTCGCGCCGATGAGACGCAGCGCGGCCAATTGCTCTTCCCGCCCGCCGAGATTCGTGCGCGCGGCCTGGGTGAGCAACCCGAGCAACGTCGGCAGCAAGAGAAGGCCTGCGAACAGGGCGAGGAAGACATAACTTAAAGAGAACGGCGTGCCAAACTCCTCGGAGCCTGCGGTGAGCTCCGGGTGGGGGTTGCGGTGGCGCTCAAAGAACATCCACGTCCCGCCGGCGAGCGTGCACAGCATCCACGTGGATAGGGTGAACGCCACCAGAGACAATATTCCCACCCAGCGCTCACCGGTGTTGCGCTGCGAGCGGCTGTCGCGTGACTGGGACCGTGCAGCTGTCATCAACGTCATTGCGCTCATGCTGCAGCCTCCGAGTGAATCAAACCGTCACGGATTTCAATCCGCCGGTCGCACCACGCGGCGATATTCGGGTCGTGGGTGACCAGCACCAGCGTCACGCCGGCCTTCCGGGTGATCGCGGTGATCTGCTGCATGACCTCATGGCCGGTTGCCTGGTCGAGGGCTGCAGTCGGCTCGTCGGCGAACACGACCATCGGCGGACCGCCGAAAGCCCGGGCGATGGCCACGCGCTGCGCTTGGCCGCCGGAGAGCTGGCCGGGAAAACGGTCCACGAATTCACCCATGCCCAAGCGGCCGAGAATGTCAGCAGCAGCGGCGTGCGCTTCCTTCTGGGATGTGCCGCGCAGAATCTGCGGCAGCGCCACATTCTCCTTCGCGGTCAGTTCGGGAAGCAGTTGTCCGTCCTGAAAGATGAAGCCGAAGTGGTCGAGGCGGAGTTCGGAACGTGCGGCGTCGTTAAGCGCTGCGATATTGCGCCCGTTGAAAAGGATCTCGCCGGAATCCGGCACAAGCACCCCGGACATGCAGTGCAGCAAGGTGGACTTGCCAGAGCCGGACGGTCCCATGATAGCCACCGACTGGCCGGCCTCGACGGTGAGGCTGATCCCCTCTAAGACCCGTTGCTGAGTGAATGATTTCGTGATGTCGCGTAGTTCAAGCATGCTTTCCATTCCACCTTCGGCTCTGCGCACAGACCATGGTGCGGACTCCCGAATAAGGGTAGTGCCAGCACTACCCCGCTACTGTGTGACACATGTGGCGCAAACAGAACCACGAAACGGCCTCCGCCGCGGCGATCCACCAACTCACGGTGTCACGGCGCAGAATCGCGGAGGCGTACGAAATCGAGCGGCTGCGCATCGAACGCGACCTGCACGACGGGGCGCAGCAGTACTTCGTCGCTGCCGCCATGAAGCTCGGGGAGGCACGGCTTGAGCTGGACTCGCCGCTGCTTGACGACGCCGCACGCGACCTCACCGAAGGCCTGCAAGCACTGCGGCGCACTGTCCACGGAATTCACCCCCGCGAACTGACCGACCGCGGTCTGGTCGCGGCGATCGAAACGGCGGCTGCCCAATACGGCCCGCACGTCACTGTGCGCGCCCCGCATGCCCTTCCGCGTATCGACGCCTCCGTCCTCGCCGCCGCCTACTTCTTCACCGCCGAAGCACTGACCAACGCGGCGAAGTACGCGCCCGGCGCGCCCGTGGACGTGCTGATCACCAGCGACCACACACTCAACGCCGTTGTCACCGATGGTGGTGACGGCGGTGCCCATTTCCGCCCTGGCGGCGGGCTGGACGGGATGCGGGAGCGGATTGCCGCCTTCGGCGGATCCCTCGAGCTCAATTCCCCGCCCGGTGGCCCCAGCACCGTCATCGCCCGCATCCCCCTGCTCCTCTTCCGCGGTGAAAGCGGGGTGGCGCAATGCGGATCGTGATCGCGGATGACTCTGCGCTGCTGCGCGAAGGTGTCGCCGGGCTGCTCACCCGGCGCGGGCACGAGGTGGTCGGGCAGGTCAGCGATGCGCCGTCGCTGGCAGGGGTCGTGGATGAGCAGCGCCCTGACCTCGTGATCACAGACGTGCGGATGCCGCCGGACATGCGTGACGACGGCCTGCGCGCCGCCCTCAACCTCCGCGAAACCTTCGGAGCCGTCAACGTGCTGGTGCTGTCTCAGTACGTCGCCGCGACGTACGCGCGCGAACTCTTCGCCGGCGGTGGCGGCGGCACCGGCTACCTGCTCAAAGACCGTGTGGCCGAGGTCAAGGACTTCGTTGCCGCCTGTGAGACTGTCGCCGCAGGAGGAGTCGTGATCGACCCGGACGTCGCCGGCGCGCTCATGGCCGCGAGCTCGCGGTGGCTGACTACCCTCACCCCACGGGAGCGTGAAGTTCTCGAGCTCATGGCGGAAGGCCTGTCCAACGCGGAGATCGCCGGCAAGCTCTACCTCTCCGGTGCTGCGGTGGCGAAGCATGTTTCGTCGATCTTCGCCAAGCTGGGCTTGCACCCCGACACGGAGAACCGGCGCGTGCGCGCGATCTTGATGTACCTGTCCGAACGCGGCGTGAGCTAGTGGTGGGCTAGACGTGAGCTAGTCGCGACCCCAGTCTGCAAGATCGGTCCGTCGGCGGCGCAAACGGCGCTCGAGCACCTCGAGGCCCTGCTCGGCGGCGATTTCGTACTCATCGTCGGTGAGCAGCACCAGTTCCAGCAACAGGGTCATCTGCCCCGGTTCCGTGAAAGTCGGCGTCCCCTGGTCAAACAGCTGGGGTTCGCGCAGGAGGCCGTGGTGGACGGTGAGGTCGGGATCGTCGATAAGCTGCGGCAACAGTTCCCCAGGCTGTGCGGGAATCGCGGCATCCCGCAGCGTGTTCCACGTCCCCGCGAGCGCCATCGCGCGCTGCTCTGCGCTTCCTCCCCCGCACACCAGCTCGCACCGCACGGACGTGACCCCGTCGGAGTCGAGGGTCAGGCCCGTGTCCTCCGCGCTGAAACCCACCGTGGCGGCCAGCGGCATTGTCTGTGCTACCGCGATCGGGAATCCGGCGAGTTCGCGCACCTCAATCGGGCCGACAACATTCGTCAGCCACTCAATCGTCTCTTCAGGTGCCACTAGCGCTCGAGCTTCTCCAAAGCGGCGAGCAGGACGCAGGTGGCCACGCCGTCCATGGCGGTGCGGACCTCATCCAGCGGAGGCAACGACGGCGCCAGGCGGATGTGGCGGTCATTGTCGTCCTTGCCGTGCGGGAAAGCGGAACCCGCCTTGGTCAAAGCGATGCCGGCTTCCTTGGCCAGCTCCCAGACGCGGGTGGCGGTGCCGTCGACGACGTCGAGGGAGATGAAGTAACCGCCCTCCGGCTCCGTCCAGCGCGCCACGTTGTACTCGCCGAGGCGGTTCTGGAGGATCTCCAGCACGGCCTCGAACTTCGGGGCCAGCGACTGCGCGTGCTTGCGCATCACGTCGCGCACGCCATCGGCATCGCCGAAGAACTTCGCGTGGGCCAGCTGGTTGATCTTGTTCGGGCCGATTCCACGAATCCCCGCGATAGAGGCGTACCAGTCCAGGTTCTCTGTCGAAGACGCGAAGAACGCGACACCGGCACCGGCGTGGGTGATCTTGGAGGTCGAGCTCATCACCCAGAAACGGTTCGGGTTGCCGGCTTCCGCGGCGATGGACAGCACGTCGATGATCGGCGGGAACTCATCTTTGAACGTGTGCACGGCGTACGCGTTGTCCCACACGATGCGGAAGTCCGGCGCGGCTGTCTCCATCGTGGCGAGCTTGCGTGCAACCTCCTCCGAGACAGTCGCCCCCGTCGGGTTGGAGTACATCGGCACGACCCACACACCCTTCACGGCAGGGTCTTTAGCCAGCTCAGCGATGGCGTCCGCGTCCGGGCCATCCTCCAGCATCGGCACGTTGACCATCTCGAAGCCGAACTTTTCCGTGATGGCGAAGTGGCGGTCATAGCCGGGCACCGGGCAGATCCACTTCACTGTCTCCTCTTCACGCCACGGACGCTCCGAGTCATTGTTGCCGAAGGTGTAGGACCAAGAAATCAGGTCGAACATGATGTTCAGCGACGACGAATCACCAGCGTACAGGTTCTCCGGGTTGACCCCGATGAGCTCGCCCCAGATCTCGCGGATGTCCGCAATCCCCTTCAGGTTGCCGTAGTTGCGCACGTCCGTGCCCGAGGAGTCCGTGTAGTTCTCGCGCCCCGGCAGCTCCAGCAGTTCGTTGGAAAAGTCGAGCTGCTCCGACGACGGCTTACCGCGGGTCAAGTCCAAGTTCAGGTTGCGCGCTTTGAGCGCCTCGTACTCGCCGCGCACCTGCTGCGCGAGCTCGTCGCGGGCTGCCTGATCAAGATCCAGAAGGGACATTGGCGATCACGTCCTTTGCGTTCGGCTAAACGGGAAATGGGTAAGTTTAATTTGCCACGTCCAGCGTACCCGCGATCAGCGGACGGACACCGCCCCCGAGCGTGTACGCGCAAAATAAAGGGACCTCACGCACCTGCCAGAGCTCGCTGACCCTTGCTGCGTTCCCGCCCTGGGGGAGTTCACAAGATAAGCACCGCGTGAGATCCTGCGCACCAGCTTATCGTCTCGGGCAAGGCGATTCAAAAAGCACGCCTACCTGCGCCCAACCCGGTTCCGCCCGGGGATTTTGTGCACCGCCCCAGATCGGTTAAAGTGGTTGCTCGACGCTGTTCACCGCCTTGCGGTGAGCAGAGCAACGTCGCTGGAGGATTCGACTAGCGGCCTATGTCACACGCCTGGAACGCGTGCGGGTTTCACGACCCTCGTGGGTTCAAATCCCACATCCTCCGCCATTGTCATCAGTCGCGACATTGTTGACAGATGAGTCGCGACATGGTGGACAAACCGGCGTCTTGGTGTTTATTTTTTCCAAGGTGCCGGTTGTGGTTTTCAGGTCAGTGGGGGTTGGCCTTTTCGCCAGTATGGTTTTTGGTAGTTGCGGGATGTGTCGATGTAGTGCTCGGTGATGGGTTCGCCGGTTTCTTTTAGTGAGGTCGTGATGTGGTTGTCGGTGATGATCATCAGGACTTCTTCGCCGCTGTGGGCTCGGCCGATTCCTAGGCTGTAGAG